>JBJXEB010000026.1:0-45244 GCA_046155095.1 Cyclobacteriaceae bacterium | reverse complement strand
CCATCGCTATCACGGATAAGGTCAATGCCTGAGATGTGCGTATAGATATCAAACGGAACATCTACGCCTACCATTTCTTTCAAAAAATTAGGGCATGATTGGATCAACTCTGCTGGAATAATTTTGTCTTTGATAATAGACTGTTCGTGATACACATCTTTTAAAAACATATTGAGCGCTTTCAAGCGCTGCTTGATGCCCGCTTCGATGTGTGCCCACTCGGTGGCGGTGATGATGCGTGGTATAATATCAAAAGGGAAAATCTTTTCTATGCCTTCTCCATCGTTGTACACTGTAAAGGTGATGCCTTGGCTCATGAAAAGCTTTTTGGCCAATTCGTCTTTCTTGGTCAAGCCGCCCAAGGAGACTTTCTCTAAGCTCTTTAGGAAAATTTGATAGTGATTGCGTATCTCTCCTTGCGCACACATTTCGTCCCACGCTTCTGCGGATGGAAAGTAGCTAGAAAGAAAAGTGGAAAATGGCATGACCTAAATATAGTAATGGAAAGGGAAGATGCAATAAAAATGTTTACTCTAGTTTTTGAAACCGATTGCGATAATGCTATCAGGAGAGAAGGAAGCCCTGAAACTATTTTTTTTGGTCTGTGAAGATTTTTTTTGCCTTCTACCTCTTGCCATGCCTGATTTAATGAAATAACACATAAATTGAAAACGCTTAAGACCAACCCATTATCATTATGTCAGTCAAAGTGGCCATTCGGCATCAAATGTTTTATACATATGATCGCGCGGTAAACCTATCACCGCATACCTTCCGGCTAAAGCCTGCCGCGCATTGCCGCACGCCCATCCTATCTTATTCGCTAAAGATCAAACCAGAAAATCATTTTATCAATTGGCAACAAGATCCCTTCGGCAACATGCTCGCCCGTGTAGTCTTTCCAGAAAAGACTACCCTACTTCATTTTGAAGTAGAGGTGATCGCAGACTTAGTAGTGATTAATCCATTTGATTTTTTTGTAGAGAAATATGCGGAGCAATTTCCTTTTGCGTACGATCACCAACTTAAAAAAGAATTGCTTCCTTATTTTGAATATGCCGAAGAAGGACCGCTCCTTCAGCAATGGGTGAAGTCGATAGATGTCAGTCAAAGAAAAGAGATCATTCCATTTCTGGTAGGATTGAATCAGGAGGTATGGAAAAATACTCAATACTTGGTTCGGCTAGAGCCTGGTGTACAAACGTGTGAGCAAACACTCAGCTTGCGTTCAGGTTCGTGTCGCGATTCCGCTTGGCTATTGGTGCAAATACTTCGGCACCTAGGTTTGGCTGCGCGCTTTGCCTCTGGCTATTTGATTCAATTAAAAGCAGATGTAAAAGCATTGGACGGTCCCTCTGGCACAGAAAAAGATTTTACCGATTTGCATGCCTGGGCCGAGGTATTTATTCCCGGTGCTGGATGGGTAGGGCTAGACGCCACCTCTGGATTATTTGCAGGCGAAGGCCACATTCCTCTTTGCTGCACACCTGATCCTGTTAGTGCTGCACCCGTTACGGGCATGACTGATGTGTGCGAAGTATCGTTTGATTTTAAGAATGAAGTAGATCGGATACATGAAGACCCACGCGTTACCAAACCGTACACCGCAGAGCAATGGTCAACCATCATCGCGCTAGGCAACAAAGTGGACGAAGAGCTTGAAGATGGCGATGTGCGGATGACAATGGGTGGCGAACCAACTTTTGTTTCTGTGGATGACATGGAGGCGAAAGAATGGAACACCGCAGCAGATGGCCCGCAAAAAAGAAAACTCGGGGGGCAGCTCATTAAAAAATTAAAACATGCTTTTGGCAAGGGAGCATTCATTCATAAAGGCCAAGGGAAATGGTACCCCGGTGAACCATTGCCACGCTGGCAATACGCTGCCATCTGGCGCAATGATGGTGTGCCTATTTGGAAGAATGAAGCGTTGCTGGATTTGGATGAAACCCTTACCCACTACACCATTGAAGATGCAAAAAAATTGGCGCACGAGCTGATGAAATTTTTGAACTTGCCCGAAGAGCACATTCATCCAGCGATGGAGGATGCGTTTTATTTTTTATGGGAAGAAAATAAAGTGCCTGTCAACATTGATCCATATAAATCGAATCTGAACGATCCATTAGAAAGACGGAAGTTAAGTCAATTGCTGGCCAAAGGATTGGGTACACCCGCAGGGTATGTGATACCAATGGAATGGAACCATTGGAACAATCGCTGGATTTCATCTGCTTGGCAATTCAGGAATAATTATCTCGTGTTGCTCCCTGGTGACTCTGCCATTGGGCTGCGGCTTCCTTTAAAATCACTGGCATATATCAGTGATTTAAAAATGCAAAAACCCGTGGAGCGCAGTCCGTTTGAAGAGTTGCTTGCGCTGGAAAACTTTGATGCGAAAATTAACAAGAGGCATGACCAGCCCATTTCAAAACAAGAAATGCCGCGCGAATTTTTTGAAGTAGCTTATCCCAAAGAGAAGGAGAAAGAGAAAGAAAATGAAGAGGCACAAGGATCTTCCGCGAAAGCGAAAAATAAAAAAGAAGCTGAAAAAATTGAAAAGGAGGAACAGGTAGAAAAGGTAGTACCCACGTTTGAAACGTTCATTGTCAAAACAGCATTATGTATTGAGCCGCGCGATGGCAAACTGTATCTGTTCATGCCTCCGCTCAAGTATTTGGAGCATTACATCGACTTACTTACTTCCATTGAGGCGGCCGCAGAAAAATTAAATATGCAAGTGATCATAGAAGGATACGAACCTCCTTACGATCATCGCGTGACAAAACTATCTGTCTCGCCCGATCCGGGTGTGTTAGAAGTAAATATCCATCCTGCCAAAAACTGGAAAGAACTTGTCACCAACTATGATATTCTTTTTGAGCAAGCGCGGCTGAGCCGATTGGGCAGCGAAAAATTTATGCTAGATGGAAAACATACTGGCACAGGCGGTGGCAATCACATTACCATTGGTGGGCGTACACCCAGTGATAGCCCCTTGCTGAGAAGACCTGATTTGCTCCGCAGCTTGATCACGTATTGGCAGCATCACCCTGGCTTGTCGTATTTGTTTTCATCTCAATTCATCGGACCCACTAGCCAAGCACCACGGGTAGATGAAGGTCGTCAAGAAATATTATACGAACTTGAAATTGCATTCAGTCAAATCCCCGAAGAGGGTCCTGTTCCTTTTTGGTTGGTCGATCGCTTATTCAGAAATCTTTTGATCGACATCACTGGCAACACACACCGCGCAGAGTTTTGCATCGATAAATTATATTCGCCAGATAGCTCTACGGGTAGGCTCGGCATACTAGAGCTGCGTGGGTTTGATATGCCGCCCAGCAAAGAGATGTGCATTGTACAACTCTTGTTGATCCGCTGCATTGTGGCCATGATGTGGAAAAAACCATACAAGCAAAAGCTGATTCGCTGGGGAACGGAATTGTATGATAAGTTCATGATCCCCCATTATGTGCAGCAAGATTTAGAAGAAGTGATGCAAGATTTAAAAGAAGCTGGCTATCCCTTTCAATCCGCTTGGCTAGATACTTTCTTAGAATTTCGTTTTCCGTTGCACGGAAAAATTAAACTTCAAGATATGGAATTGCTTTTGCGGCAAGGCATTGAACCTTGGCATGTGTTAGGCGAAGAATCTGCCAGCGGAGGCACGGCACGGTTTGTAGATTCATCGGTAGAGCGAATTGAAGTGAAGGTAAAAAACTTTAACATAGATCGATACTTAGTTGTGTGCAATGGCGCGACCGTTCCACTTAAAGAGACAAGCGTGAAAGGTGAATTTGTTGCCGGGGTTCGGTACCGTGCATGGAGCCCGCCCTCTGCGCTGCATCCTACCTTGGGCACTGATGTTCCACTGGTTTTTAGTATCGTTGATAAATGGAATCACCGTGCCATTGGTGGCTGCACCTACTACGTGGCTCATCCAGGTGGAAGAAACTATGATACCTATCCCGTCAATTCGTATGAAGCAGAAGGACGAAGGATCAGTCGATTCTGGAACCAAGGTCATGCACAAGGCACGTTCAGTCCATCGCCCATATATAATAGTGTGGCGCGCTACTTGGAAAAGAGCGATACACCTACCAACTTCGATCCGCCAATTATGAAAATAAGTGCCGAGTACCCGACTACATTGGATTTAAGGCAATTTTGACATTTTAAAGGTACGAGTTACGAGGTACGAGGTACGATTTACGAGGTAGTATTACGTATTTCGTATCTCGTAGTTAACCTTAACTTGCTATTAGTGCATAAAAAAAGGTGAGAGATACGAAACGATTTACGAGGCAATCTCGAAATTCGTACCTCGTAAATCGTACCTCTTACCTCGTAATTATACTTAACTTGCTTCTAGTTCATGGATCAAACTCAAAACTCAATAGTGCAGTCACTCACACAAGGCTATTTCGCCAATCACCCTGTGCTGGATGAATGTGTTGACACGGATGAAACCGTGAAAGAAAAATGGAGGCGGCTGCTGAGCAATATCGAAAGCCTTGGACCTATTGAATTTAAAAATCGCCAGCAAGAATTACTTAAGTTGCTCAAAGAAAATGGAGTGACCTACAATGTCTATGGCGATACCAATGGACTCAATCGTCCGTGGTTGTTAGATCCAGTGCCATTGATCATCTCCGCATCGGAGTGGCGCGGTGTGGAGCGCGGCATGAAGCAACGTGCTTTCGTGCTGAACAAAGTTTTGGAAGACCTGTATGGAGAGCGAGTGCTACTCAAGAAAGGGATCATACCACCCGAGTTGATTTATGCGCATCCTGGTTTTATCCGCGCATGCGATAAAATAAAATTGCCGGGCGCATTTCAACTGCCGCTTTACTCCGCAGATATTTCGCGCGGGCCTGATAACAAAGTGTGGGTGATCAAAGATCGGGCGCAAGCTCCATCTGGTATGGGCTATGCGCTGGAAAACCGAAATGCCATGAGCCGTGTAATTCCTGAATTGTTTCAACAACATCAAGTGGCACGGTTGGGCGGATTTTTTAACAGCCTGATGCAAACGCTCATCCAACTGGCACCACAAGGAAAAGAACACCCACGCATTGTGCTGCTAACACCGGGGCCACGCAACGAAACTTATTTTGAGCACGCCTTTCTCGCTTCTTATCTTGGAATAACCTTGGTGCAAGGCGAAGACCTGATCATGCGCAATAGTTTTGTGTGGATCAAAACCATTGAAGGGCTAGAGAAAGTGGACGTTATCTTGCGCAGAGTGGACGACACGTTTTGCGATCCCCTGGAGCTGCGCGAAGACTCGCAACTGGGTATTCCGGGATTGCTACAAGCAGTGAGAAAAGGAAATGTGACCATCGCCAATCCATTGGGCAGCAGCATTCTTGAAAACATTGGCTTGATGGCTTTTCTACACGGTGCTTTTAAATATTTCTTAGATGAAGAGCCCATCATCCCCATGATTGCAACATGGTGGTGCGGACAGAAAAAAGAAATGGATCATGTGATTGCCAACATCGACACGCTGGTGATAAAAAGTATTGAGCGGATGAGTGACTTTAAAACTGTGATGGGAAGTCAACTGACGCGGACCGAAAAAGACGAATTGATTCGCAAGATAAAATTCCAACCCTTGCAGTACGTGGGGCAAGAAGAAGTTCATTTCTCTACCTCACCCGTATTTGTCAAAGATAAACTAGAGCCTCGCTACTCTGTGCTTCGCTCGTATCTGGTGGCTGGCAAAAGTGAATATGAAATGATGCGCGGTGGCCTTACGCGCTGCTCTCCTGAAAAAGGAAGTTTTCTGGTATCCAACCAAGATGGCGGAATTTCAAAAGACACGTGGGTGGAGTCAACCCTAAAAAATAGTGCCCCTGCCCTCATCCACCAAGCACCTGACATGAAAAGGAAAGCGGTATTGCCTAGCCGCACCGGTGAAAATTTATTTTGGGTGGGGCGCTATACGCAACGTGTTATTCGCACTTCTCGTTTTATCAGAATTGTATTGCGGCACTTAACGCAAAAAGGGTATATGAATAATGGCGGTAGTTCAGCATCACTGCTCGCGTTATTACAAACCACTACCCATCTTACAGATACGTATCCCGGTTTTGTAGAAGACGCAGAAGAGGAATTGAAAAATCCATTGCGCGAAATCCATTCGCTAATTTGCCACATCGATCGCCCCGGAAGTATTTTGTTTACGTTGAATAATCTTTTGAAAGCCATGTATGCTGCCCGCGATCGGTGGACAGTAGATAGCTGGCGGATCATTGACGAAATTGAAAATGTAAAAAGAAGAATCGCAGCGCTAGAGCCCGATGGCATACGCCATGCATTCACTTTGCTTGACTTGCTTACAGGTGGGCTGCTTTCCTTTTCTGAAATGACTCGGCAAAGTATGTACCGCAGCGATGGGCGTATCATGTACCGCATGGGGCAACTCATCGAAGAGATTCAAATGGAGTTGGTGCAATACCGATCCATTCTACCACAGCACCATGACGAAAGCACGGAGTTTCAACTGCTGGAATCGTTGCTGCTGAGCAATCAAAATCTATCTACCTATCGTTCTGTTTATCGAACACACTTAAGCATCGCCCCTACCATTGACCTTTTGTTTTTAAACAGCCAGAATCCTACTTCACTATTATCACAACTAGAAGGGCTTTTAAAATACGCTCGAGGTTTGGCGCAAAAAGAGGGAGGCACCAACGATAATGAAATTTCTCACTTGGTGTTTGAATGTTACAGTTCGGTGCGATTGATGAACATCCAAGCATTGATTGAAGTAGATGCAACATCCAACGAGCGCAAGGCACTGGATGAATTTTGCGACCACTTACAAAACCAACTGGCGCAATTGTATAGTAAGTTGAGCGCTACCTACTTTAGCCACTCTACCTATCAGCAGCAAGGAAGCAAAGATGGATTTCAATTTGAGGTGTAAGGATGCGCTACAAAATACGACATACCACCGAATACAAATACCAAGAGAAGGTAAGCACGGGGCATAATCGATTGTGCTTGGTGCCACTCAATGCACCTGGGCAAACCTTGCTTTCATCTGACATAAAAGTTTACCCAACACCAGACGAGTCTGCTTACGTAACCGATTTTTTTGGCAACACTTTATTGTTCATATCCATTTACAAAGAGCATGAGCAGTTGACCATTCAATCTGAAAGCAAGGTAGATGTTGAAAATCGTATCAACGCTGACCGCGCTCGTACCTCTACTATTTTGTGGAAAGATGTAAACGATCACCTAGCCGGCCAAGGCGAAACATACGCGAAGGTGATTCAATATACACTGCCTTCCATTCATGTGCCACATAGTGAAGATATCAAACAGTTTACCAGTGATTGTTTTGCCAAAGACACCACTCTTTGGAACGGATGCGAAGCATTGATGAAAAAGATTTATCATCATGTAGAGTTTAAGCCGGGCTTTACCACTGTGAATACGCCCGTTGAATCGGTGCTTAAATTGCGCAAAGGTGTTTGCCAAGATTTCGCCCACTTGATGATCGCCTGCCTGCGCAACATTGGCTTGCCCGCGCGCTACGTGAGCGGCTATTTAGAGACCCTCCCTCCGCCCGGAAAAGAAAAGTTAGTCGGCTCAGATGCTTCCCACGCGTGGGTGTCCATTTACTTTCATGAAATTGGGTGGGTAGAGTTTGACCCCACCAATAATCTCTTGCCTTCCTATCGCCACATCACCATTGCCTACGGCCGAGACTACTACGATGTTGCGCCTATCAAAGGCATCGTCTTTAGCTCTGGCAAGCAGACGCTGAGTGTGAGTGTGGATGTAACGCAGATGGGGTGAGTTTTTGGTAGGTCTCATCCCCAATTCCCATTGCCCACCAACATAATAATTTTATATATTCACAATAATTTAAATAGTTAAATCTTCTATCTTTTAATGAATAGTTCAAAATGAATCTGAAATCTTTTTTCAATTATGTCTCTCCTTTGAGTGACCAAACGTGGGCGGCAATTGAACCGCTTTTTCATCGGGAATCGTTGGCTCAACACGAACACTTTATCAATGCCAATGAAACAGCCAGTAAAATAGCCTTCCTTGAATCGGGTATTGTTCGCGCCTATTTTATTAATAAGGAAGGAAAGGAATACAACAAACAATTTTTTGTCGCCCCCTCAGTCATTGGAGCCTATACCTCCTTGCTTACTGGCGTCCCCAACCAGATACCCCAACAAGCTATGACTGATTGTATTATTTGGACATTAAACTATAAAGAAATAACCAGCCGTTATGAAACACATCCTGATCTTGAGAGGTCAGGGAGAAAAATAGCAGAGCATTATTTTTTGGAAAAGGAAAAAAAGGAACTTGAAATTGTTTTACTGAATGCTACCGAGCGCTATGAAATTTTTCAAAAAGAATTTCCGGGGATTGAACAGCACATGGCACAATACCATGTGGCCTCCTATCTCGGCATTACTCCTATCCAATTAAGCCGCATTCGTCATCCGCAGGCAAGGATATAGGCTCTTTTCTTACTTCTTAAACTATGTTAATGCAACCACACCGGCAAGCTCGTACTCTTGTGCATAATTAAACCGCATAAGACTATGAACAAATCAAAAAAAGCGATGACCGTCTCATTACCCATCTTATTTATTGCAGCAATGATGTTGGTGGAATCCTGTGCAATCCATCCGCTGGCATGGAAACTCGAGACCAAACCTTCATTTACAGGCAGCCTAACTCTAAATGAAAAATTGAGCACAATCGAAAAGATTTCCCTCAATGGTTGGTATGGGCCCGAAGACATCGTTTTTGATACAGAGGGAATCTTGTATTGTGGCGTCCATAGCAAAGAATATGATTTTAGTGACGGAAGGATATTAAAAATTGATCCGTCAGGGAAAGTTGAAATTTTTCTCAACACCCATTCATGGGTTTCGGGGCTTCATTTTGATACTAATGGAAATTTGATAGCGCTCAGTCATAAACTTGGCCTTATAAGCATCGCTCCCGATAAGACGGTTACTGTACTAGCCAATAAAGATGACAAAGGCAGACCCTTCCTAATTCCAAATGGATTAGATATTGCATCAGATGGAAAGATCTATTTTTCCAATACATCCTCTGAATCTGGATACAATGTAAAATATGGCCGAAAACTAATTTTGGAAATACGCCCTACGGGTGGTTTGTATTGTTACAACCCCACCACACATAAAGTAGAAACGCTCATTGACGGAACCTATTTTGGAAATGGAGTGGTACTAAGTCAAGATGAAAGTCATCTCTTAATGACGGAAACTGAAAAATACAGAGTTCTACGGTATTGGTTAAAAGGAGATAAGGAAGGAAAAACGGATGTGTTTATGGATAATTTACCTGGTTTCCCAAATGGTATATCAATCCGCGACAATGGAAGTTATTGGTTAGGATTCTCTACGAAAAGAAACGATGCGCTGGATAATATTCATCCTAAACCAGGAATGAAAAAGTTTGTGTATGCACTCCCCAATTTTCTGCAACCTAAGCAAGAGTTATTCGGGATGGTGTTGAATATTTCACAAGACGGAAAAGTAATTGATGCCCTTTTTGATTCAACCGGAAAATTTGTACCGGAAGCGGGTGCTGTAAAAGAATATAATGGTCGCCTATATATTGGTGGTGACGTTACATCTTTTATTGGTTGTTATAAACTGGATGTTTTTGCTGGAGCTATTAGTAATTAGTTTGCCCAAATGCCATCGCCAATGTTGGTGTTCTTCACCAACATCTCAACATCGGGTATGGCCGCCAAAGTTAATGTCGGCTGCCTGGCCAACATTTTATTATCATCTCCATTTTTATCAATAATCTCAGATTTCAGGTTTGGCGACCTGTAACAACAAAAGGAGATATGAATACCTGTGGAATAATTCCTTAGCACGCACGGGGCATTTCATAAAACCGCCAGTTAGATGTAGTTGGTTTCTCCTTCCCATATCGAAAACCAACGGAGTTTGAAAAAGACTGGTTGAATCCTTTGCTCACTAAAGACGATGTATTGGCTTTTTGCAAACCGCTTGACAACGCCAAAATGGATACCTACCCGATCAGCAAAAGGATAACGAGTAAAAAAGATTTAACGAATGTGCCCGAGGTAATGGCGAAGGTGGAAAGTGGATTGTTGTTTTGAGAACGAGTAGGCAGAACACCGATGAAGATTGTTTGGTTTGAGTAGAAAAGCGCTTAGTTCTTTGGTGAGAGATTCCCGAATGATATTTACTCAACCTTGCAGTCAGCTCTTCAGACCTGATATTTTGAAAAGTTCTATCTTCGCTTAATTAATTAAATAAACGGTTAAGGATATTTTTTTAGATGGTCAGGTCGGAAGACCTGACTGCACAGAAAAATCCGAAACGAGAAAATAATAGCAAGAAACAACACTACGGCAACTTCTCCTCCTTCAACATCTCTGCAAGCTGATTGTGGGTTTTATCAAACGTAGTTTTGATCTCAGCCATGATAGATTTGAATTCCGGCAAAGAAGAGATCTGGTCGAGAAGTGGATCGTCACCCAGGTATGTGACCGCGTATGTAATTGTTTTTTCGTTTGCGAATAATTTCAGGTGATCAAGTGCTTTCCGCTTATCGCCACGGTAACACCAGTACATTGCGAGATGCAAATTCTTGTACACTGTTAGATCGTTATCTACATAATCGTTAAAACTTGCAATAAATTTTGGTGCTTCCGGTTTTAGCCCCATTTTTTCATAAACAATGGCCACGCGAAGATCTTCGTACTTGTAAAGATTGAGATGCATGCGGTCACGTGATTTCACAAACCACTTGTAGTATTTGAATGCTTCATCATAGTCGCGCATCATAAAACATATTTTTCCCATCTCCTGTACGATGTCAAATCTGCTTGTGTCTTTCTTCAGTACTTCGAGCATCATCGCTTTCGTTCGCGACAGGTTATGATCTTTCATGGTGAGTACGTATACCCTGAAGTAAGCTGTAAAAAAACCGTTCGGGTTATACGCCATTGACTTGTTGATATAAACAGTTGCTTCGTCAAGAAAACCGTTTTCAAAAAGGGCATTACTCAAATGAAAGTAATTAAATGCGGTAGTATTCGAGTCTAACATTGGAACATCGTTCTTTACTCTGCGCAACGCAATTTCAAGATGCTTGGCAGGGTTTGGCACATGCATGCTGTAAAACTCGTTGAGGAAGTGAAGTACCAACCCTGAGTTAGGATTGTATTCCAGCGCTTTCTCAAAATAAGGGACGGCTTGTTTGAACTGTCGTTTAGAAGCATAGTCGAGCGCTTTCACAATAAGGCTCACGTCTGATTTTGGAGCATATAACAAAGCCTTGTCGGCATTTGTACTGAGCTTGAGCGCATATTTTTTTTCAATCTGAAAAATATCGAGGTAATAATAAACGATTCCAAGATTCGCATAAGCAAGCCCAAATTCTGGATCTTCCTCAATGGCTTTTTTAAACCAAGACACAGCAGCAAGCAGATCAGCACCACCTTTACTTTTATAAAATAGATCGCTGCCTTTCAAGTAGGCATCGTAGGCAACCAGGTTGTCCGTTGGCTTCATCTCAAGCCGTTCATTTTCTTCAGGCGAAATGATCACTTCAATTTCGTCTGCAATGTTTCGTGCAATCTCTTTTTGCAGCTCAAATATCTCCCTGGTTTCTCTTCGGTATTGTTTCGCCCATAGATGGTTGTCGGTAGTGGCATCGATCAACTGGATGTTGAGGAGAATCTGGTCTCCTATTTTCTGGCCACTTCCTTCTACAAAATAACTTACGTTCAACTCTTTTGCAATTTCAGGTATTGATTTAGTGGTGTTTCTATATTTCTCTGCCGAGGTTCTGCTGATCACTTTCAGTTCTTTCATTTGCTGAAGGTTGTTGAGTGTCGCCTCCATCAGTCCGTTGATCAGGTAAACGTTCGTTGAATCGTTACTTTCGTTTTTGAATGGCAATATGACTATCGACTTTTCGATACTTTTCGCTTTCGCGAAAGATGATCTCATTAGGAACCAAGTAACGCCAGCACCAATCAGCATCGTTGCAGCGATGCCGATCAAAATAAATTTGCGTTTTGAATTTACAGATGGAGGAACAACTTCCGATTCAAGAATTTCTTCTGGCGGGCGTTTGCCGATCTCTCCAGGAGGGTAACCGTAGTGTTCGCGAAAACATTTAATAAAATAAGAAGGGCTGTTGAATCCGACCTGATGCGAAACTTCTGAAACATTCAGCGAAGTTGTTTTCAACAATTCCATCGCACGGGTCAACCGCACCTGGCTGATGTGCTGACTAACGGAAAGGTTTGTTTCCTTCTTAACCTTGCGCAGCAGATTAGAGCGACTCATGTTCATGGCATCAGCAAGCTCCGACACTCCGAACTGCTCGTTTGCCATGTTTTGCTCAACAATAGCGTTGAGTTCGGTTAAAAATTCATTTTTGGCAATCGGGGTTTCAGACATAATTTCTTAAAAGTCGCGGTTAATTATAGAGTCTCGTCTGTCATATCCTTTCCTCGAAAGGAAGTTTAATTTCAGCGCAATTTACCCTTTCTAAAGTCCATTTGCATCAAAATTTATATCGATGCTCCATAATTTATATGGTTTCCCGCAAAGTTGATGGTTTTCTGCGCAAGGTTGTTTAGCCGTACTTCATGATCACCCGTTCTTTGCATCATTAAAAAATCGAAAAAAAATTTAAACCATTTAAGTCATGAAAAACCAAACCATCAACACATTATCAATGCTTGTAAAAGCAACCTTTGTAACGGTTTTAGTAACCGTAGCAGCTTGCGGACAAAAAAAGTCGGCCGAAAAAACAGCTTCTGATGTTAAGGCTCCAGCAGTTGACATTCATACTGCCGTTATCTCGGGAAATCAAGAGGCGCTGAAGCAACATATCGCTGCGGGTACAAATCTTAATGAAAAAGATCCGTTTGGAGGTTCGAGCCCACTGATCAGTGCGTCCGTGTTTGGAAAGACTGAAGAAGCAAAACTTTTGATTGAGGCTGGTGCCGATGTCAACTTCCTGAATAACGATGGCTCTACAGCACTTCATACTGCTGCATTCTTTTGCAGACCAGAAATTGTAAAGTTGCTGTTGGCGAAAAAAGCTGACAAAACAATTAAGAACAAATTTGGCGCTACTCCATATGAATCCGTACTGGGCAACTTCGCAGATATAAAAAGCGTATATGACATGATGGGTAAGATGCTTGAACCAATGGGGCTGAAACTCGACTACACTTACATCGAAAAAACAAGACCTCAGATTGCTGACATGCTAAAATAATTTTTAAAGAGACCAACCCGTCAAATTATGAATACGATGAGCAGAAGATATGATATTGATTGGCTTCGCGTAATTGCCATCGGCTTGCTCTTGATCTACCACGTGGCTATTGGGTTTCAGCCCTGGGGCCTCATGATAGGATTTATTACCAACGACCAGTCATGGGTGGCGCTGTGGAAGCCGATGTTGATGCTCAACGTGTGGCGCATACCTTTTCTGTTCTTCGTATCAGGCATGGGCCTTTACTTCGCGATGCAGCATCGTAACTGGAAACAACTCTTGCAAGAGCGAGCAACAAGAATTTTGCTTCCCTATGTATTTGGTATGTTCTGCATTTTTCCAATAAGTTTATTCATACTGCAATATTACTACAAATGGGGTTTTAGCTATTCGTATAATCCTGGTCACCTTTGGTTTTTAGGAAACATTTTTGCCTATGTGCTCATCCTTTCTCCCGTGTTCTTTTATTTCAAGAATAATGAAAACGGAAAAGTAGTGCAATTCATTAAAAGGATGTTCTCTACACCCTTGGGCTTGCTTCCTGTAGTGGGGGCGTTCGTGTTAGAAGTTCTGATTCTGCAACCCAACCCTTACGAGCTTTACGCGATGACGTGGCACGGCTTCGCGCTTGGCTTGCTCGCATTTTTCTTCGGCTTCTTTTTTGCACTGAGTGGCGATGGGTTCTCGCAGATGATATATCGCTGGCGCTGGTTTTTCCTGGTAACAGCTGTAGTACTTTATATTTTGCGCATAACAGTATTTGAGCTTCGTGTACCGGGCTACCTGCTGGTGACCGAATCTGATTGCTGGATTTTCTCCGTATTTGCTTTTGGATACAAATATCTAAATCGTGGAGGGAAGACGCTCGCATACTTGAGTCAGGCTGCGTATCCTGTTTACATTCTCCACATGATTTTCTTGTATCTGGGATCGCTTCTGATTTTTCCGCTGAGCTTGCCTGTTCAGGTTAAGTTTATGCTTGTGCTCTTGTTCACGCTCACGGGATGTTTTCTTACTTACGAATTCGTAATCAGAAGAATCAATATTATCCGACCCCTGTTTGGGGTGAAGATGAAAGATGCTCCGGTGCAAAAGAAGGAAAGCGCTAGTGTAACCGTGCCGTCAGGTCTTCCGACCTGACGTTTTGAAAAGTTCTATGTCTATTCGCTATTCATCGAACATAAAATTAACAAAAGCTTTGGGATATCGAAGTTCATCTCGCTTGCTAGTGAATCAAAAGCGCGAATCCACGTGAACCATAAATTGATCTGGTCACTTGCAATGCCTTTCGATAAAAATTATTTTAAAACTGTGGTTTTTCTCCTCTTAATAAAATCATCAAACCCTTTCAGAAAGCCCTGGATACATTCACACGGAGTTGGCCCTCCATTCCAAATGCCCTCGCACTCCATGTCTATCAACTCCGCGCGGTTTTGTTTTACCCACTCTTTAGCTACGTGGTAAGTGTCAGGATCGTTCGAGGAGGTTTCAACTGAGCGGATTTTTCCATTTCGTACTATGATGTGAAAAGTATCGGTCACATGGAAATCAATTTCAAGTGCTTCCATGAGGTCGTCTTTTACGGTTACTGGAAATAGCACAACAGAATCATTCTTAGCCACGCACTTGCTTCGCTCCAAAATTTCGTAATGGCCACATTCGGCCCACTTCTGATAATACAAAATGTTGGGCTGCGAGTCTTTGGCTTCAGAAAGAATGGTTTGCAACGAATCTCGATTGAAAGAATAAAACGCGTCCACAAATTTATTGGCGATAACGATATTGTTATCCGAAATATCTTTGTGTGATGCCATTTTGCAGCCAATCACTAGCAAAAGAGTCAAGTAAAGGGCGTGTTTTGTTTTCATGTTCCGCGAAGAAGAATACAGTTATATTTGATGATGTTATTGACTGATGTCACGCTAAATAATTCGTACTTTCAGTTTGAGCTTGTCGAAAACTGGCTACCAGAACTTTAAATGGACTTCGATAAACTCAGTCTGACATTCGATAAACTCAGTCTGACATTCGATAAACTGAGTCTGACATACGTTTAGCTATTTTTGAGTAACATCAGTTATTGAGTCTTAAACAACTTAATTGTATAGTCCAGTAATCTTTGGTCACCATGCTCACCATGCCCTGGCACCACGATTTTCAGATTTGGATAAGCCGTATTAATTCTCTCAACTGTGTTTGACCAATTAGCAATAGTTGCATCACCCAAATAACCTTTACTAGCATTTAGTTCCTTTATTAAACAACCACCAAACAATATATCATCGCTGGGAAAATAACCGACTACATTGTCTTTTGTATGCCCTTCGCCAAAAAATTTTGCATGAGCATTTTCATCGCCTACTTTCAAAACAAGTGAATCGCTAAAGCCATTTTGAGGAATAACCATTTTATTCTCCGTTGCAAGTTCAATTGTTTTGAAATTGGCATACGAAGAAATGTTGTTTTCATGAAATGCTTTCAATCCTCCTAAACAATCATCGTGGAAGTGGGTTGGAATAACTGCATTTATTTTACAGTGAAGTTTTTCTTTTATCCATTTGATTAGCTCCTCTGCACTTTTGTCGTTGGTGGGTGTATCGAATACAATTACTTCATTACTATTTCTTATAACGAGGCCGTTACAAGGTACATTCCCAAAATCGTTGGTTTGTTTAAAGGAAGTATGCTTAAAAGAGTTTTCAGCAATTTGAAGTACAATTAAATCCTTGGACTTGTAAACCTCTTTGGGTTTGAATGCGTCTCGTTTTTGAGAACTACAATCTAAGTTTGCTAGAGAGATTACAATTATCAATAGCGTTTTGGTGATAAGCTTCATGTTGTTTTTCTGTTTTTAGAGTTTCTGTTAATGTCTTTAAGTAAACATAAAATTAACGAAAGCTTCGGATATTGAGCTTAGCTAGCTTGCTGGTGAACCAAACGCGCTAGTGCCCATGCGCAACACCAACAAGGGCTGGGTAAACTCTGGATGGTCTTTTGAATATATGATGTCTTCTTTCAATTTTAGCTCATCTGTTATCCTCGTTCATCATGTTTGTTGGCGAAGAACACCAACAAAGGTGAGTTATTCACAATCAAGCGTAGCCACCGGTTTTTTCGAAAATCATTTCTAGTGAGAGGTTGTGCAACAGCTACTTTTGTTGTAGCCCGCGCGCGTCCACCGTCATTTGTTTTGGTAACAAACGAGTACGTTTAATATTTGTTGAGTTGGGAACCGGTATAGATCTCCGCTTTAAAATATTTCCTGTTTTCTGACGAAGTCAAAAATAGCACCAATCGCAGCACCTATAGATAATCCCATTGCGATGCTTAAAGAAGTATTTCCCGAAGAAGTGCCATAGACTACACCGAATAAGAGTCCAAGAGCTGCCCCAATACCAATGCCATTTCCTGTATTTCTATTTTTATTTTCTGTCATAATTAAGTTCATTTTTTAGATTAGTTGTCTTCCTCCAATAATTGCTTTACAGATTGAAGCTGTTTCGCTCTTTTTTTGAAAACCCAGATATTAAACAAGATTGCTCCTATAAAAGATAAAACCATAAGTAACACTATGGGTAATTGAAAAGTCAAGGTAAACAAATCTATATATGTAAATATTTTTGTGAGAATTACCATAGATGCAACAAATAGGAAGGGGCTTGCAATTAAACTTACTTTTTCTGCTTGTTTCATCCTGCTTTTAACAGAATAGAAATGTTCCATAACTTCCTTATGGCTTGATTTAGCCAAGTCAATTTTTTTCATTCTCCTAGTTCCAGCGATTGTGTAAAGTGGCATTACCAAAAGATACATGACCAAGATTATTCCACAGATACTCAAGTACCACTTATCCAGAATATTGAATTTGTACAAAATTATCCCTGCAAAAGTATACGCTACTAATAATCCTATCATCTCTGCAACTTTAAAGATGTTAGCTTGTTTGTTGTACTTTAATTGTGTCATATTATTTATGTTATTTAACTGTGTCATATTACTTAGGTTATTATGTAAAAACCCCTTTTGCTTTAAAGGTTTTTGATTCATATCATCCCAAAGACTTTTCATTTCTTCTAATTCCATAACTCTATTCTTTAACTATTTGATTTTTAAGTTTTTGCTTAATTCTGTTTAACCGAGTGCCTACATTTGAAACTGTAAATCCACTGATAGCGGCTATTTCTTCGTAGTCTTTCCCTTCCAGGGAAAGAAAAATAATTGCTCGATCAATTTCATTCAGTCTTCTTATTTGTTGATACATCTCGGTAATTTTATCTTCCGTCTGTGTATCAATTTTGTCTTCAATTTGAATTCTAATATCTTGTATGGAAACTTTTCCTGAATGCTTCTTTTTTAGATTGATATGTGCCAATGAAGTATTTAGGGCAACCCTATAAATCCAAGTACTGATTTTAGATTTCCCTTGAAATGTATTGAAAGACTTCCATAGTTGATAGACAATCTCTTGGTACAAATCTTGTTGGTCATCATACTGTTCAGCATAAATTCTGACAAGTTTATAGATTATGCCTTCATTTTCTTTAATAGTTTCTAGAAAATCATAGCTCATCAAAATATTTCCGCTTTAATTGCCTTTATTAATTAGTTAGAATGAAGATGAGAAAATCACAAAACCTTTCAATTAATTTTTGAAAGTGCAGAATGCATGATGATTACAGGCAAAACGTTGTCCATGTGCAGAAATCTTGTTTGATCAATTCGTCTGTCCCTGTTGTGTCTCTTGCCAATGTTGGTGTTCTTCACCCAACATGTACGCTAAACGTTTTTCATGCCAAATCTATCATCGTCTAGTTGGTCCTTCACAGTTTATCTCATCCGTTAACCTAGTTCATCGTGTTTGGTGGTTAAGAACACCAATAAAGGAAGTACGCTTTCAAGGCAGAACGCTTCAAAAAATCTGTTTGTTGACTATACATCTAATAAATTCATAAAGTTAAGTAAATTTGGAAGCTCCAAAGGAAAACCAACGGTGCTCAATTTGTTACTCTGATTTCAACAAATATATTGACATGCAAATGTATCGTCTATTTACAATTATCTTATCCTTTGTAGCCATCGCATCTTCTGGCCAATCTTCCATTGGTTTGAGGATGCTTGGCTGGCAATATTCTTCACTGTCAGATGCCAAAGTCTATATCAAAATTCTGCCTGGCCTTATGTAGCAAAAGGCTATGCGGGCCTTTTCATCGGGCCAACGACTCGCTTTCAACTTAAAAATCAACATCATCTCACGTTAGAATTGCTGTTTTCTATGAAGGGGCAAACTGCCCTATACGAGACAGGCACTGTTGATGGCTTTAAGGTGGTCGATCTGAGTAACGGGAGGGAAACGACCGCCACATTTTCTAAAAACTATAGCATTCATTACCTTGAGATTCCTGTTTTATATACCATCGACTTATCTCATAAAAATCAGAACGCAAGAACCCACGTCAACTTTAGCTCTGGTTTTTCCGCAGGCTTCAATATTGCCGCTACGTTAACTGAGAATACCTACAGCGCATCTAGTTTTAGTACATTTCTATCTTCCAAGACTACTGAAACAATTGTTAGTGAAATTAGGCCGTTCACAATGAATTTTATCACCGACTTAGAGATAGAGTTCAGGCGACATAAAAAAGCGAAATACTTTGGCTTTTTTAGATATACTAAACAGTTGGGTAGCGCTTTCCAAGGCAGTACGCATTCATTCGGCAGCTTTGCATTTGGATTCGGAATGCGCTGGAATTTTAAAAAGTAAAATGCAAGAACTTCTTCTTCACGGAGTCTCCGCCTCGGGACTCCGTGCAAAAACAAGTTTCACAATACGCGGATTCCCCGAAAAGGGAGACTCCGCTGCGAAGGGATTGGCAAAAAAATCTTTGAGGCGATTTTTATTGCTCCACACGCTTCCGTGGATGAAACAAAAAATATTCAGAACTGATGAAATCACGTCACTTGCCAATGATGGTGTTCTTCACCAACATGAGCACTGAGTGCCTTCTAGGTTTCTCGTTATAGGGGAGTGTTGAGTTTCCTCTACATAAGCTTTCTATTGCCCCACTTTAAGCAATCCAATTACCCCTATACGTAGTGATTAAAAGGTTTCACAGACTGGCTTGTAAAATGTAGATTATGCCTTTGAAGATACCTACTAGATTGGATCGTCACTGATGCACAAATAAAATGAAAGTAGGTATTCATTATATAGCACTAAAAAAAAATCGTTATGATAGAAAACCAGCCAAATGAAATAACGCTCATTTTTCATTCCAATAAGGATAAAGATAAGAAAATGAGAGCTTTTGTTGAAACCATTTCAACATACAAAACTAAAACCATCGATTTAAAAAGAGAAACTCTTACCGAAACTCAAGTGGCAGAAATTGCCAATAAAATGAAAGTAGAAATAAAAGACCTTATTGATCAATCCTATATGGACACAATTAAAGGGGAGACAAAAGAAGGACTGCAATCTATGAGCCCCAACGACATGTTAACGCTTATTTGTAATAACTTACTCGTACTTGAAACTCCCATTCTGATTATAGGAAAAAATGCTTATCACTATCAATCAGCCTATTCAATCTTGGAGACGCGATTTAACATTTCTGGCGTATCCTCCAACTCATCTGCCAATGTTGAAGACAAAGAGTAAAATACGGCAATGAAATTCTCGCCCATGCTGGTGATCTTCACCAACATGCACACTAAATATTTCTTTATCCCCTCGCTATCATTTCATTCCGAGCTTACTTTTTTTATCTGTTAACCTCGTTCATCATGTTTGTTGGTGAAGAACACCAAAAGGTGAGGTATTCTATTTAGAATTCATTACCACAGTCACACTCAATGATGTAATCCGTTCTGTAATGATTCATAAACTTTGCTACCGCATCTAATGTGTCAGCATACCTAAAGTTTAATGATGTCTTTATAAGCTTATCATATTTTAAAGGGTTGTCGTCAGGTTTTGTATGAATAATATCATCTCTGAACTCTTTTAAATTCCATATTAGTTGATTTGTTGGGGTTTGATTCGCGAAGAAATTCTTACCAGTGGCTCCGCTTATAACTTCCACAATTTTTGTTTTGAAGTCAATTGATTCCTGAATTTGTCTTTTGTCGTATAACTCTGTCCGTTTGGATGAAACTTTATTAAAAACAAAAGTTTCTGGTATAAGCTGATTAATAAATGATTCAATTGACGTAAACAAGTAGATTACAAAACCACTCGTTATACTGTAAAAATTATAAATTTCATTTATTCCTGGTTCCGTTAATTCTTTATTGAAGTCTAATTTGGTCAAAAGTATAGCCTTATACTCCTTTATTCTCGCTACATTAATTTGGGCATTGTGAAAATATATTAGGGTTGGATCAGGGACTGGGAATATGTAATTTTTTCCATCTACTTTATGGACGAAGCCCCCATACAGTTTCTTTTTGTCAGTCAATATTAGTGCGATACTCTTTTTCTTTCCATTAAGAACTTTTTGGTCAAAATTCTTGTCCAATTCGAGAAACTCAAATTTGTCTGTGTCAAACTTTAATTGGTCTTCGTCTGACTCGAGTAAAAATCTCTTTTTAATATGCTTCACTTGCCATTGCATATTGCTTGCAACTCGTAAATATAAGCAACTCCCTCAAAAGCAACTGGCGCATATCCATTACTTAATCGCTGGCTTTGCGCAATCCTTTAAATCACAAACCTGAGAAGTAAAAACAAGACTACGTGCTGGCATCGGCCAGCGATAGTAGCGGAAAGCCCACAGCGAGGAACGAGCGAGGACTTGCAGCGGATAGCGCGTTGCCACCTCGCCTCGAGTGGCAGGCCGCACCTTCGCTGAAGCTTCGGTGGGCAGGCCGCCAAGCCTTCGACAAGCTCAGGCTGACAGTTATGGATCAGGCTGATAGTAAGCTACCACCCGTTAGCTAAATAAAACCGTTATCTGTATTTTTGGGGGATAAAATTATTCTTCATGGCCGCTGCTACTACTGAGAAAAAAGAGAAAACGACTTCGATGACGGGGCATGCCGCGCCCGAGCCGTACAAACCCAAAAACAAAGTGCGCATTGTAACGGCCGCGAGTTTGTTTGATGGGCACGATGCGGCCATCAACATCATGCGCAGGATCATTCAGGCCACGGGCGTGGAGGTGATTCACCTCGGCCACGACCGCAGTGTGGAGGAAGTGGTGAACACTGCCATACAAGAAGATGCGCAGGCCATTGCAATGACGAGCTACCAAGGTGGGCACACGGAATATTTTAAATACATGTATGACTTGCTGCAAGAGAAGGGCGCGGGGCATATCAAAATTTTTGGCGGTGGCGGTGGCGTGATATTGCCCGATGAGATCAAGGAGTTGATGGACTACGGCATCACTAAAATTTATTCTCCCGATGATGGTCGCGCCATGGGCTTGCAGGGGATGATCAATGATTTGGTGGAGCGGAGTGATTATGCTACTGGAAAGTCCATTGTCCATGGTCAATTGACTATGGACAACCATGTGCTGATAGCTCAATACATCTCGGGCGCTGAAAACTACTTCGATAATCATAAAAAAGCATTTGAAGAGATTAACAAAAAAGCTGCCTTGTCAAAAGCACCGGTGTTGGGCATCACGGGCACGGGCGGTTCGGGTAAATCTTCGATGGTGGATGAAATTGTGAGACGATTTTTAATTGATTTTAAGGATAAAACAATCGGGTTGATTTCGGTCGATCCATCGAAACGTAAAACGGGTGGTGCGCTGCTAGGCGATCGCATCCGTATGAATGCCATCAACAACTCGCGCGTGTACATGCGCTCGTTGGCTACGCGCCAAAGCAATCTGGCATTGTCGGCTTATGTAAAAGAAGCGGTGCAGGTGCTGAAGGCCACTGGTTTTGATATTATTATTTTGGAGACATCGGGTATTGGGCAGAGTGACACAGAAATACTAGATCACAGCGATGTGTCGCTCTATGTGATGACACCTGAATACGGAGCAGCCACCCAATTGGAGAAAATCGACATGCTCGATTTTGCCGATGTGATTGCGCTGAACAAATTTGACAAGCGTGGTGCCTTGGATGCCTTGCGCGATGTGAAGAAACAATATCAACGCAATCATAATCTCTGGGATAAAAAGCCGGAAGACATGCCGGTGTACGGCACGATTGCCTCGCAGTTCAACGACCCTGGCACAAACCAACTCTACAAACACTTGATGGATACGTTGGTGACCAAGACAGGTGCCGATTTGAAATCTTCGTTTGAGATTACTCGCGAGATGAGTGAGAAGATTTTTGTGATCCCTCCACACCGCACGCGTTACCTCAGCGAAATATCAGAGACGAATAGGAAATATGATAAATGGGTGAGTGAACAAACAGAAGTCGCGCAGAATTTATACGCGCTCCATCGCGTAAACAAAATGGTATCATCCAACTCCTCTCCCTCTCCTCTGGAGAGGGAGTTGGAGGGTGAGGCCACCAAACAGCATTTAAACATCGCTCCAAAAAACCTAAAACTCCTCCAAGACTGGCCAGCCAAAGTGCAGCAATACAAAGAGCCACTCTACAAATTCAAAGTGCGCGATAAAGAACTTGCGATTCAAACACACACTGAATCACTTTCGCATTCGCAAATACCAAAAGTGGTTTTGCCTTCTTACAAAGCGTGGGGTGATTTGTTGAAATGGATGCTGCAGGAAAATGTGCCGGGAGAATTTCCGTACACGGCCGGGATTTACCCGTTCAAGCGCGAAGGTGAAGACCCTACCCGCATGTTTGCAGGCGAAGGCGGCCCCGAGCGAACCAACAGACGCTTTCATTATGTCAGTAAGTCAATGCCGGCAAAAAGATTGTCGACTGCCTTTGACTCGGTAACACTTTATGGCAACGACCCAGACTATCGTCCGGATATCTATGGCAAAATCGGCAACTCGGGTGTTTCGATATGTTGCTTAGATGACGCGAAGAAATTATACAGCGGCTTTGATCTGTCTGATCCGAAGACTTCGGTATCGATGACAATCAACGGCCCTGCACCGATGCTACTCGCCTACTTCATGAATGCGGCCATCGATCAGCAATGCGAGATTTACATCAAGAAGAATGGATTGGAGGAGGAAGTGCGGAAGAAGATTAAAGCGATGTATACCAAAGGCGATGCCCCAGCTTATCAGGGAGAATTACCGGAAGGAAACAACGGATTGGGATTAATGCTGCTTGGCACAACCGGAGATCAGGTGTTGCCGAAAGATGTTTACGAAAAAATTAAAGCCGACACCCTCACGCAAGTACGTGGCACGGTGCAGGCTGATATTTTAAAAGAAGATCAGGCACAGAACACGTGCATCTTCTCAACGGAGTTTGCACTGCGCCTGATGGGCGATGTGCAACAGTATTTCATTGATCAGAACGTACGCAATTTTTATTCGGTATCCATCTCAGGTTATCACATTGCTGAGGCGGGTGCGAATCCTATCACACAGTTGGCATTTACGTTAGCCAATGGTTTCACTTACGTAGAGTATTATTTGAGTCGAGGGATGGACATCAATGAGTTTGCTCCTAACCTATCATTCTTTTTCTCTAATGGCATCGATCCTGAGTACGCGGTGATCGGTCGCGTAGCAAGAAGGATTTGGGCGAAAGCGATGCGCGAAAAATATGGAGCCAATGCGCGCAGTCAGATGATGAAGTATCACATTCAAACTTCGGGCCGTTCGTTACATGCGCAAGAAATTGATTTCAATGACATCCGCACTACGTTGCAAGCACTGTATGCGATTTATGATAATTGTAATTCGTTGCACACGAATGCTTTTGATGAAGCCATCACCACTCCTACTGAAGGATCCGTTCGCAGGGCCATGGCCATTCAATTGATTATTAACAAAGAGTTGGGCTTGGCCAAAAATGAAAATCCGCTGCAGGGTTCGTTCATCATAGAAGAACTCACCGACTTGGTAGAAGAAGCTGTTTTGTTAGAGTTTGACAAAATTACTGAGCGCGGTGGCGTGTTGGGCGCGATGGAAACCATGTACCAGCGCGGAAAAATTCAGGAAGAGAGCTTGTATTATGAAACGTTGAAGCACACAGGCGAATATCCCATCATTGGGGTGAATACTTTTTTAAGTTCGAAGGGTTCGCCAACTATTATTCCGAGTGAAGTAATCCGAGCAACAACGGAAGAGAAAGAATATCAGATAAAAATGCTGCGTAGCCTCCACTCCTTTCAAGGGCAAAAAGCCAACGAAGCAATCATTCATGTGCAAGACGCAGCCATTCAAAACAAAAATATTTTTTCTGAATTGATGGAAGCAGCCAAAGTTTGTTCACTGGGGCAAATAACGAAGGCGTTGTTTGAGGTGGGTGGGCAGTATAGGAGGAATATGTAAATGGTAAGTGGTAAGAAATCTAGTTTTGCACGTAGCGTTTATGTTTCATTGATAGTTAACTCTCTTGAATAGCAACATACTCAGAAAACACAAAGACATCTCTAAGTAATTTAAAAAGGTGAGTGGAAATTCTTAAATTTGTCGAATAGTAAAAAGTAAGATGAAGGCTAAGTACATCAATCCATTTACGGACTTCGGATTTAAAAAAATATTTGGCGAAGAGGCCAGTAAACCTCTATTGCTCGATTTTTTGAACAGTCTTTTGCCAAATTCCAACAAAATAAAAAACCTTTCATTTAAAAATACCGAGCGCTTAGGGCAAACCGAGGCGGATAGGAAATCACTTTTCGATATCTATTGTGAAAGTGAAAATGGAGAAAAATTTATCGTAGAACTTCAAAAAGCAAAGCAAAATTTTTTTAAAGAAAGAACAGTCTATTACTCAACTTTCCCTATACGTGAGCAAGCAGAAAAAGGTGAGTGGAATTATAGTTTAAAGGCAGTCTTCTGTATTGGTATTTTGGATTTTACTTTTGATGATTATGAAAGTGAGCCAGAAAAAAGCGAAGTAGTCCATACCATCAAACTTAAGAATCAAAACGGAAATATCTTTTATGAAAAACTGACCTATATCTATTTGGAAATGCCCAACTTCTCCAAAGCCGAAAAAGATTTAAGCACACGGTTAGACAAGTGGTTGTTTTTTATAAAACATTTAGAGGACTTTCAAAGTATTCCCATAATTTTCAAAGACGAAATGATATTCAATCAAGCCTTTGAAAAAGCGGAATTAGCTAAGTTCGGGAATGCAGAATGGGAATCTTATGAAAGCAGCTTAAAAGAATATCGAGACATAAAAGGTTACATCGACAGTGCTTTTGATGACGGGAAGATGGAAGGAAAGATAGAAGGAAAGATAGAAATCGCTATAAAAATGAAACTGAAAGGGCTTTCAATAAAAGACATTTCAGAATTGACTGGGCTTTCCAAAAATGAAATAGATAAACTTTAGACAACAATCATAAGCCAATAGGTAAATCGAGCATCAACAAAAAGAAATATTTCTCAGAAAAAAAAATCAAAAAGTCGAGCAATCGCTCGGCTTTTTGATTTTAGCATCCTTTAATAAAATTACCTAATAACTTTTGTATTACCCGTGTTATCAGTGATTTCAAATGTAGGCTTGCCCACTACTTGCTTCAAATTGTAAACCAATCCGAAGTTACCATTGATGGTCATGTTCTCATTGTGAACAAGATTGTTATCGCCATCAAAGATGCGTACGTTAATTTGTTCAGCACCATCATTAGCAACAGCCAATAGGTATTTGCCTTCTTCACTCACTTTAGAAACGTGTACGCTCTTTACGTTTGTTTCGGTCTTGTAACCTACACGCTGCAATTGCTTACCATTTTCATCAGCGATCTCTATAATATATTCGCCTGCATCCATTCCGTTGAAGTTGACAGGGCGGATAAATCCTTTCACAGACTTAATAGTCTCTTTAAAAACCACTTCACCACCTTTGCCGTAAATCTTCATCACTACATTCTGCTCACTAGTACCTTGATAGATTACTTTGAACATACCTGTCTTCTTCTGGCTCACCACAACAAGTTGAGAATTGCTTGGTTCAATGGCAAAGGAAAAAATGCTTGCCATTACCATCATACCTGCTAATACAACTGATTTCGTTTTCATAATAGTTTTTGTTTTTGTTTATGATGCAAATGTACGGGCAGAAGCAACGCGAGGCCGAAAGTTGTAAGTAAACTTGATTTTTAATATAAAAAATCGATTGCGCTTATTGCAAGTAATATTTACAACGTCATCTAACAAAAATCAATCTGAAAGAGAGCAAAAACGAACAGCTATTGAAGATTAAAAAATGGTAACGATTGCAGTCGCTAAATAAAAAAATGCCCACGATTTCATCGCAGGCATTTCTCACTCAATATAATGAGTAAATTTATTTGATAAATCTCTTTACTTGTCCGTTACTAGCAGTAATCTCAAATGAGAAGAGGCCAGAAACATTTCCTAAGTTATATACTTCTGCAAATGCACCGTGAGTCAATTTGTTTTCATTATACAATGTTTCTCCTTGCTCGTTGGAAATCCTAACACCGATCTGCCCCTCACCTTTTCCCGTCATAGCCAACATATATCTTCCCTCTTCAATCTTAACCAAAGATGCCAGCTTGAGCAGTTCACTATCAACCACAGGTGTGCGGAGATCAATAATTTCTGTATGCGATGTTGATCCGCTTACAATCTTGAAAGTGTATTGCCCGATGGGAAGTCTTTCTAAATTATACGGGCGAAGAAATCCATCTGACTTTCTAATCGTTTCTTTAAAGATGATATCGTTATTGCTATTGAGAATGGTAACTGTAACATCCGATGTTTCTGCCGATTTGTAAATCAACTTGTAAGAAGAGCCATCTTTTTTCACCACTGTCATACCCGATGCACTCTTTGTGCCTTCGTCACCTGTGCGAGCAAATGTCAATGCACTCATCAGTACACTAACAAAAAGGATTGCGATTTTTTTCATAACATTTTTTTGTTTTGCTTATCAGACGACAGGCTGCTATAGAAAGTTGCAGTAAGGATGTTAATTAATCTTAAATAGATTGTTATTCCCGCTAACGCACATCCACTTTTCAAAAGTGAACACAGAAGAGAAGTGATTACAAAAAATAATTGGAATGAAATGAAACTAATTGAGATGAAAGACGTCTTTAGCTTTCTCTGCTTGCTCTAGCAATTGGATGTGGTAGTTGATCTGGTTGAGTAAAAAGGCTTCTTGCTTTTCGCCTTCATGGCTTACAAATTTCATTTTATGCTCGTAATCCAAATTAAGCTCGTTGGCAATGTGAAACAACGAAACATTTTTTGGCAAAGTGGCAATCTGTAATAAATGAGAATACTCTGCGAATCTGCTGACCAATTTTTCACTTGCTGCGGAAGCGAAATCGATATGGTGAAGAGAAACATCCCCACCTGGGTATAATTTATCGCGATGAGTGCGATAAAGAGTAGTGAGCGTAAACAAATCGTAACACTTTACTATAATGTCTGACTCTCCGCTTGGGTAACGTTTGATCACGCTTTCGAGCTTCACCAGCGAGCCGTACTTGTTCACATTTGAAACATGGGTGAAATAAATGCCAAATGAAATATCCTTTGTTTCCGCATCCTCCAACAACTGGCGGTAGCGTGGCTCAAAAATATGGAGCGGCACCATTTCGCCCGGCAAGGGGAAAATGGACAAAGGAAACATCGGAATTTTAATTAGATCAGCCATTAATCTCTATTTAACACCTGTATTGGCTTTTGGTTACAACAAAATTAACAAACCGTTAATGGTAGCTTACTAAATAGTGAGGGGAAACGCTAAATCGATCTTTCAGAATCTTTTCACCAGGCAAAAAAGCAAGATTGATAATGAACGAGTAGCCTGCGACTACTCCTCCCAATCGCTGAATCATATTGCCGGCCGCAGTGGCCGTGCCTCCTGTTGCCAATAGATCATCATGCAAAAGCACACGCTTTCCGTGATCAATGGCATCCACGTGCATTTCTATTTCAGCCTTTCCATACTCTAAAGAATATTCTTCTTTGATTTTTTTATAGGGCAACTTGCCCGCCTTGCGAATGGGAATAAATGGTACGGCTAACTGTTGTGCTATCAAAGTCCCAAATATAAATCCTCGTGCTTCTACACCGGCCACTGCTTCAATGCCTTGATTTTTAAAATGAGTGCCAATAGCTTTCACCACTTCATACCGTGCCATCGGATCTGCCAACAAAGGTGTAATGTCCTTAAAAAGTATTCCCGGCTTTGGAAAGTCAGGCACATCGCGCAATAGTGGTCGTATTAATTCTTCAATTGAAGTCATTGTTAGCTAATTAATTTTCCATTTAGAATTACTTTCTCAATCCAATTGAATCCTACCCGATAAGGCAAATAAGCAATTGAGGGAATGGGTTCTGAAATGATCACGTTTGCAACTTTACCTTTTGTTATACTGCCGTGTGTTGAAAGAATTTCCAATGCACTTGCTGTATTAATGGTAGTTGCATTGAAAACTTCTTCTGGTGTCATCTTCATTTTAGCACAAGCAAGCGAAATCATCAGCGGCATATTTCCACTGGGCGAGCTGCCTGGATTATAATCTGACGCAATGGCTATCGGCAATCCTGCTTCGATCATCTTTCGCGCTGGGGGAAAAGGAAGATTTAAAAAGAAAGCAGCCAATGGCAAAGCCGTGGGCATCACGTTGCTCCCTTTTAGTATTTCAATTTCTTCATCTCCAATATTTTCTAAGTGATCAACACTCACTGCACCGGTGGCCACGCCTACTTGCACTCCGCCCGAGCGATGTAGTTGATTGGCATGAATGCGTGGTTTCATTCCAAATTTTTTCCCTGCCTCCACAATCTGTCGCGTTTCATCAGGAGAAAAAAATCCCTGCTCACAAAAAACATCAATGTAATCCGCTAACTTTTCTTTTGCCACGGCAGGGATCATCTCATCTATCACCAACCGAATGTAATCTTGTTTGCTTATTTCCTTAGGCACGGCATGTGCGCCCAAGAAGGTGGTCTTTACAGTGAGCCCCGTTTCTTTTCCAATCCTTCGCGCAACGCGCAACATTTTTATTTCATCTTTTATTGTGAGGCCGTAACCGCTTTTGATTTCTACAGCTCCCGTTCCAGATTTGATTATCTCGTAGGCGCGAGGAAGAGTTCGGTCGAACAATTCATCTTCTGAAATACCTTGTAGTTTTTTAGCAGAATTTAAAATGCCGCCACCAGCCGCTGCAATCTCTTCGTACGATGCACCTTTTAATTTTAGCACAAACTCATCTTCTCTGCTTGCGGCAAATACCAAGTGTGTGTGACTATCTACAAAACTGGGGAACACAAATCGGCCACTACCATCAATTTTTGTTATTGCTTCTTTGGGAGAGTTTTCTTGAAGGCCGTAATCGGCAATCAAGCCATCTTTAATGGCTAAATAAGAATTTGTTAAAATGGGAAGAGCGGCCATTGCTTTGCCAGAGAGAACGGAGGGCGTAGCATCTCGGACTTGCACGAGGCCTTTGATATTTTCTATCAGTATATCATAGGCCATACTGCCCACTTTTATTTACCGAAAGATTCGACTTTGTAATCTAGGTTAGTACCAAAGACGGGGAAAGATATTTTGAACATGGCATAGAAGCCTTGACCGGAAACACTAGGGCGCAGTCCAATTTCGCCTCCATAAGACCAACTTAAAGTCCGATTAAATCGTCCGTCAATACCTGCACGAAAACCAAACGATGAAGTTTTGATAGCCGAGGTAGAATAGATATCCGTTGAATTGGTAATAGGATTACGGTATGTAACATCATCAAGTGCCAAGCTAGGGGCAAAGAGAATATCAAAGTATAAAGTCAAAAGACCATCGTCCAAACCTTCTTCGTATTTATCAAAACTAACAGCCACATTCCTAAACCAAGCCATCGATCCTCCTACATACACATTGGTCGAGTGCAAGTTTGCAAAAGCATTAAAATTTTTAGTTGGATCAATAGGATTCTGTATCGGAAGCCCGATTGCTGTATTGTCAAGTCCTTGACCTTTCAGTGCTCTATTCAAATCTACTGTGCTATTCCAAAGTATGCCACCCAAGCGAGCACCATAAATCTTGCGTACCTTGCAAGGCACTTCCGCATGAAGTGGCACATTAGCAGCCCATCGATTGCCTTTAAAACTTTTTTTGTACAAAACCATTTTAGTTTTGCCACTTTCATCAAAATCTTTGATGTGATAAGTGCCACCTAGTTCATAGTAGTTAAAAATCTGAGGCTTGTCTTGCACATTGCTATTGTCCAATGCAGCTTGTCTGTTGAAATCAAAAAACTGGCTACTGTACGTTTTACGGAAGTTCGCCTTGAAATCCATTTTATCCTTGTAATAGTAGTGAGCCTCTAAACCAAAACCAGCATTGACGTTAGTTGCAAAAAGCTCTCCATACAACGGCTGAAAGCCAATGAATAACTTATTCACCGAATAAGGTTCGTCATAAAGCTCTTCGTATGTAACGGCCGGCTTTTCCTTCTTGTCTTGAGTATGAGCTAAAAAAGGTACTGAAGCGAGGCAAAAAATAAGAAACCTGCAAATCGTTTTTTTCATAATTTATCTAAGTAACAAAAAAGAATAGACGCAAAAAAGTTATTAAACAGCCTTCCTTTATCGCCAATCAAAACGAAAGGTAATTAAAAGTACACTCCTAAGTAAAATCGTGTAAGGATTTTAGGCAATTAGTCCCAAAAATGTGCTATCGAACCTCTTTTAGCTCGCCTCCAGCAAAGGAAACGAAGGGTACAAAGCCATTATCACGGGCAGGCTGTAACCAAAAACCCGCTGTCAGCTCACCGGGCAAGGGGCCATCCACCAAAAGTCCATCCTGAAAATAGACGCCATACTTGCTGATAGCCTTGCCCAAAGTCATCAATAGATCATATCCTTTGCTGGCGTTTTCAGGAGGCAGCACACCATGCCGCTTTAGGTATGCTTTTCTAAATGCAAGATAAGATGCCTTATCTACGGGGCAGAAGTTGGGTGATGCAAAAGCCACACTCGTGCGCTCAAACTTAGCATAGTCAATCGAGTTATCCTCTAGCCAAGTTTCTTCACCCACCACCAGTATAGAATCTCCGCGCGTCTCCACGCTGTTGATCACTTTCGTGTAAATAAGTGGATTGTCGGAAGCCACAAAAATACTCCCTATGCTATCTTTTTTGAGCGTGAACTGAAGCGGATTTTTCCATTCGTCATATTCCGTTGGCTTGGCCAGCGTTTCCAAAATTCCAGCAGAGGTTTCTTTTCTCACCTCTTCTGCATACACTACCCTGACACCCAATTCCAATGCTCTTCGTATAAAATTAAAAGCCATCACCGAATCTTTGGGGCTATCACTAAAAAAAACAATACAATTTTTATTGCGAACTTTTGCTGCCACCATTTCAGCAGATTTACTGCCGATGGTTTCATGTGTTGGTTGATAGAGCAATGCATACGGATTGTCGGCCAAAAAATCGCTGTTGTTGGAAACTGGATTGGCGATTAGATTGATTTGATTCGCGCGTGAAAATTCTTGCACCACTTTGGTTTCATCTGCAAAGAAAGGCCCAATGATCAAGTCGACTGTTTTTAATTCTTCTTGGGCAAGAATACTTTTGGTTGTTTCTACTGATCGGTCAGTATCATACACAAGCAAGTCCAAATGAATACCCACTTTATTCAATGAGTCGGCAGCGAGCTTGATGCCTTGATATAAATCGAGAATGAGTTGGTTCTTTTTCCTTTCGGGGCTTGGCTCCAATGTGCTAGTACGAAAAGGTAAAAGCAATGCAATTCGATACCGATCTTTAAAGATAGAACGATTTGCCTGTGCAGTAATAAATTCATCGCGTGGCCAATTGTATTTTAACAAGATAGAATCAAGAAGAGGTAGATCGGGATGGGTGAACCCCTGCTTGCCTATGGCTTTCGCCAATGCGCGAGCGGCTTCGGTTTCGACTGGGTTTTCTTCCAGCACCATCTTAAGTGTTTCCACATCATCAATCTTAGAGAGGTATGATCTCTTCAAGGAATCTACACTAGGTCTAAACGATGAATCTTGGATTTCTTTAGCTACCAATAATGCCTGAAAATATTCTGACTGATCGAAATACAATTTCGTCAGCCAATAATTCACTTCGTTAATCTGTTGCCATTGCGGATACAACTTTTTCAGTTGAACAAAATTGCTTTTGGCCACAGTCGTGAACCCAAGTCGCTGTGCAGAGAGGGCATTGTAAAACAACGCGTACTCTGTGTACGGATTATTTTTATCATACACCGCTAGTGGACTGAATGCATCCATAGATGCGCTGTAGTCGCCATCTTTGAAAAGTTCTTTTGCCTTGCGGAATTGTTTTTTGAAATCTTGGGAGAAGGAGTTGGTGAAAAGAAATAGTAGGATAAGAGGTAAAAGCACTGATAGGCCTTTGCTTTGAAAGCCCCAGCGGGGCTTCCTGTTAGTAGCCCCGGGTTTTAACCCGGGATAAAATAGTTTATGTAGTATTAGCGTGCCACGCAAAATTTCAATCGGAGATAATAGATTGTTGGCACGCAACAAGATGCCCTGATTTAGAGCGTGCATTCTCGCGCCATACAAAATTGTAGCATTAAAATAATTCAGTGCGTGGCGCAATTTTTTCTCCATCCTTTTTACCCCCAGACTAAAGTCTGGGGCTACTGACAGGAAGCCCCGCTGGGGCTTATATAGAAAAAAATAAAACTTCCCCAAGCACCATTTTTGAATAGACAAAAATAACTTCGAGGCTCCATCGGCCAGGGATAGTAGCGAAAAGCCCGGAGCGAGGAACGAGCGAGGACTTGTAGCGGATAGCCCGGTTGAGCTGCGAGGGCTAGAGCGCTGTGGCGAAAGGCCGCCAATTACACTTGATTCAATTGATCTGTATAGCAAGTGGTTCGTTAATTCTCGAATCACAGAGGCAGATTTCATCTTCAAATTTTTAAATCGACCCATTATAAAATTCATTATTCCCATTCAATGGTTGCTGGTGGCTTCGAACTAATATCATACACTACCCGATTTACACCTTTTACTTTATTGATAATATCTGAGGATACCTCGCTCAAAAATTCATGAGGCAAATGCGCCCAGTCTGCTGTCATGCCATCAACACTTATCACAGCACGAAGGGCGGCCACTTGTTCATAAGTTCGTTCATCGCCCATCACGCCTACTGAATACACTGGCAACAACATCGCGCCCGCTTGCCACACTTCATTATATAAATTATGTTTCCTCAGCGCACCAATGAAAATGCTATCCACCTCTTGCAATATCCGTACTTTCTCTGGCGAAATATCTCCCAAGATGCGAATACCCAAGCCAGGGCCGGGGAAAGGATGTCTGCCTAAAATAGTTGGATCAATCCCCAATGTCTTGCCAACCAAACGCACTTCATCTTTAAAAAGTGTATTGAGTGGCTCCACTACTTTCATCTTCATTTTTTCCGGCAATCCGCCTACATTGTGGTGCGACTTAATAGTAGCCGATGGCCCTTTCACAGAAACAGATTCGATCACATCTGGATAAATCGTGCCTTGCCCCAACCATTTTACATCTTCTATTCGGTGCGCCTCCACATCAAATACATCTATAAATGTTTTGCCAATCGCTTTTCGTTTTGCTTCTGGTTCGGATAAATCTTTTAAGGCAGCATAAAATTTATCTTTAGCATCAACGCCTTTGATATTCAACCCCATTCCCTTATAAGAAGTAAGCACTTGCTCAAATTCATCTTTGCGCAACAAGCCATTGTCAACAAAAATGCAATACAGATTTTTGTCAATGGCTTTGTGAACGAGCATAGCAGCCACCGAAGAATCCACTCCACCCGAAAGTGCCATCACTACTTTATCGCTACCCAATTTTTTCTTGAGATCAGCCACGGTAGTCTCTACAAATTGATCGGGTGTCCAATCTTGTGCGCAACCGCAAATATGAACTACGAAATTTCGCAACAATTCTTTTCCTTGCAACGTGTGCGTCACCTCGGGGTGAAACTGAATACCGTACAGATTTTCATTTTTCTTTTTGAAGGCCGCCACTTTCACTGAAGGAGTGCTGGCAATAATATCAAATTGATCGGATACAGAAGCAATGGTATCGGCATGAGACATCCATACTTGTGAGTCGATGGAGATTTCTTTCAACAATGCGTTATGGTGATCTACAGTTGTCAACTTAGCGCGACCGTATTCACGGATTTGTGAAGGCAACACGGTGCCGCCTGTTTTGTGGGCGATCAACTGCGCTCCGTAACAGACACCAAGCACAGGAAGTTTTCCAAACTGATTGAGGTCAACATCGGGAGAGCCTTCATCACGCACTGAACAAGGGCTGCCTGACAAAATCACACCTTTAAAGTCGGTAGCATTGGAGGGAATATGATTGTAGGGGTGTATCTCGCAATAAACATTCAACTCCCGCACCCTGCGGGCGATTAATTGAGTATACTGAGAACCGAAATCGAGGATGAGGATATGATCTGCCATGCGCAAAAATAGCAATTTAGTTCAAGTATCGTCTCCTCTTTCAGAGACGATACTCCTAAAATATTAGTGCGTTGAAAGCATCGTCCCCGAAACGGGAGACGATGCAAGGCACATAAGCAGCTAATTTGATTGAAACTATTTTGTACTTTTGGGTATGGAAAAAGATTTATTGAAAAGAATTACATCTAATCCAAAGATATGCGGAGGTAAGCCATGCATCAGAAGCATGAGGATACGGGTGGTGGATGTACTTGAGCTGCTAGCTTCTGGCTTAAGCCCGAAACAAATTGTTTCTGAAGAATTGCCCTCTTTGGAATTGGAGGATATAACGGCTTGTCTTATTTACGCAGCATCTAAAGTTAACCATCCTGTGCTTGTTGCTGCATGAAATTACTCTTAGATGCTCAACTTTCACCTTTTATTACACATTGGATAGAAGATAATTTTCAGATCGAATGCGTTTCGTTTCATCACCTAAATTGGCAAACCACAGAAGATGAGGAAGCATTCTTGAAAGCCAAAGAAATGAATGCTATTGTTCTTACTAAAGATGAAGATTTCATGGGCCTATTAAAAAAACACAAAGCTCCCCCTAAAGTTATCTGGCTTACGTGCGGCAATACTTCTAATAAGCGTTTGAAAGAAATTCTTTCTTCAAAATTAAATGAAGCCCTTGAACTCTTACAAGTAAATGACTTAGTTGAAATTAGTGAATAGTAGGTCAGGCGACCTACAACAACCTCTCGCCAATACTGGTGTTTCTTCACCAACATAAAACCTAAATTTTCTTCTTTGTAACCTTCAAGTTCATCTATCAAATCAAGCTTTTATTTATCTGCCATCCTCACTCATCTCGTTTGTTGGCGAAGAACACCAAAATCCAAGGGTGTCCCGTTTCAGGGACGATCCACTTAAAATATTGGTTCGTTAAAAAGCATCATCCTTGAAACGAGATGCGTAGAATATAAACCCATCGATGCCTTAGGTTTTTAAAGATGCCCTTAATATATTTATAATCATGAAAATGAGCGTATATTCTTTCTCCGCAGTCCTATTAGGGCTGCTGATTGGCTGCTCTGAACAAGAAGAGAAAGTTAAAATCAATAACATCCCGCCCACAGTAAATTTTCGCATTGTAGAAACTGCTGATCAATTTACGCTGGATGGAAGCCTTTCTATTGATCCCGATGGTGACTCACTTACTTATAAGTGGAGCACTACTTCTGGATTGCTTACCATCGCTTCACCTTCCGCACCTAAGACTTTTTTTAGTGTGCCTAATGTAGCCAAGTCATTTACCGCAGAAGTGAAGTTGGAATTGAAAGATGGAATTAATACAGTATACTCCACACAATCAGTGCTTATTCCAGCCTTTAATCAAATGGTGGCGTATGGACTCGGTATAAATTTAATCAAAAGCGTAAGCAACAATACCAATTACTACTGGTACTACGACCAGGCCAACTCTGGGACTTATTCATCGATCAACTGCGGACCAACTTCTGTTTCAATGGCCATCAAATGGACCAATGAGTTTACAAATAGCAGTCCGATAGCTGCACGAAATACATATCGATCAGAAGGTGGGTGGTGGCTAACCTTCGATATTATTAATTATCTGAAGGACAATAATGTCACTAATTCAATCATTAGCTTATCTTCCATTGACATTTTGAAAGATAAAATTGACAATGGCAAAATCATCATTCTTTGTCTAGATATGTATTATGTACAATATCAAACCAATGACGCCTATCATCATAGTAAATTCTATAGTACCGACTCACCTGCATGGGGCCACTTTATTGTGGTGAAAGGGTACAAAGAAGTTGACAATCAAACTTTCTTTGAAACCTATGATCCTTACAATTATGACAAGAGGTATGCAGATAATTCGTTGAAAGGGAAAGACCGCTACTACAAAGCTGCTGACCTAGATTTGGCTACTAACAACTGGTGGGATTATGCAATTGTTATTTCTAAAAGTACTTCCGGGGGTCGTGCGGCTACAGAACCTGATGCCGTTGATCTAAATACGATTATACATAAATCTGGTCGCTGATTGTTTATTCCTATAGGATTGCAGCTATAATCTTGAAGTTTTGACTTGACTGACCGCGCTTTCGCACGGAGTCAATATTGCTTAAACTCGATCACGTATGTAGTTGAATGAAATCATTAAGCATGCAACTGCTCATTGTGCAAAAACGCCTTCCTCGCCATCAGCACATCTTTAGACTCCACATGGTCAGGATCAGGCACACAGCAATCCACGGGGCAAACGGCTGCACACTGTGGCTCTTCGTGAAAGCCTGTACACTCCGTGCATTTTCCTGAGACAATGTAATAGAACTCATCCGAAACAGGGGATTGATCTTTTTTGGCATCACCTACCGATCCATCTTCCAATTTCACTTCGGTCAATGCCGTGCCTCCTGCCCATGTCCACTCCCTTCCGCCTTCGTAAATAGCTGTGTTAGGGCACTCTGGCTCACATGCTCCACAATTAATGCACTCATCTGTTATCTTTATAGCCATAAAGCTGTATTTCTATTGAATCAATGGGTTAAGAACTGCAAAAGTACAGTCCAAAAACCAATAGTCAAAACAGGGCGGTTGGCATAAAAGTTTGAAAGAAGATGAAATTAGAAGAAAGAATAGAAGCATTTGCGCAATTAGGGGTAATCATTGAAAATCTAACAACTGAAGAGCATGAAACCCTTTATTCACTTGCTGCCCAAGGAAATCCATGGTTTACAAAAGATAATACAGAACAAGCGCTAAGAGGAATTGCTGTGTTCCTTTCAAAAAATTCATTGATAAAATGGACGAATGGTTACGAGTTAAATTCGGTTGTTACTAAAAAAGTGGGGGTAGCGATGGCGGGCAATATTCCACTTGTTGGGTTTCACGATTTGCTGTGTGTGCTGATGGCTGGGCACACATTGATTGCTAAACTTAGCTCACAGGATACGGTGCTGATGAATTTTATAAGTACCCAATTAAAAAAAATCAATCCGGTATTCAATGATAGACTACTTTTTGAAGAGCGGCTCAATGACGTGGATGCCGTTATAGCTACGGGTAGTGATAACACGTCACGTTATTTTGAATACTATTTTAGAAAGATTCCACACATCATCCGCAAAAACAGATCATCCTGCGCAGTGATCATGGGCGAGGAACCAAGCGATGAACTCATCAAACTAGGCAGCGATGCTTTCAGCTATTTTGGATTGGGATGTAGGAATATCTCTAAAATCTTTATACCAGAGGGATACGACTTGAATCTACTCTTGCCTACATGGGGGAAATACAAAGAAGTGGTGAACCATCACAAGTACGCCAACAATTACGATTATCAAAAGTGTATTCTGTTGATGAACCAAAATTTGTTTTACGATAGCGGCTACGTACTGCTGATTGAAAATCAAGCGTTGGTCTCACCTATCTCAGTATTATATTACGAATACTACAAGAACTTAGAAGAGTTGAAAGATAAACTCCAATTGCAAAAAGAAAAGATACAATGTATTGTTTCCGCAAAAGGTTGGTATCCTTCAAGTATCCCATTTGGGAAAGCTCAATTCCCACAACTTGGGGATTATGCGGATAATGTTGATACGATGCAATTCTTATCAGGGCTTGGCACTTAGGACTTAGGCATTAGGCATTAGGGATTGGGCATTAGAATATCTCTAATGACCATACTTCAAAATTCAAAATTCGTCATTCTCACCTCAAATTCTGTTGAAGTCTTTTTACGAGTAGCCCAGTGCCTAAGCCCCAAGCCCTAATGCCTAAGTCCCAGCGCCTATTTTATTTGCCCCTAATGATTTCCACCCAGCCTGTAAAGGTGTTGCCAGTTACGCTCATGCGGAAGTAATAAATACCATCTGGTGCGTTGCCTCCATTCCAATCATTTTGATAATTACTTGAAGAGTATACCTCCACACCCGATCTGCTGGCAATTGAAATTTGTGCATCTGGGGGAAGATTACGTATGTAGAATGTATCGTTTGAGTTATCACCGTTAGGAGTGAATACGTTGGGGATTGAATTCGGATCAAATACATAATCCAAAGGAACTCTTACATCAAATTCCAATGAGCATCCTTCTTCTTCGTTCACCGTTAAATGATACCTTCCTGCATTAAGTCTGCTATATTTTTTAACGAATTGCAAAGCGTTATTCAATTCAGTCACCTCCTGAGTTGTTGGCTTAAAATCAGTTGGGATAACTAAAGGATTTGACGCGGAGTCAAATCGTATTGTGACAGAATATGGCTTTGTTCCACCAGTGAAATTAACCAAATCAATAGCACCCGTTGGTTGATCTGGATATGAGGGTGATACTTTTTTAGTTTCAATTGCCAGAATCCCGTTGTAAGTGAACTCATACGAAGCATCATTTGGTGATGATATCTCACAGGAGCCTTGAGTCTGTTTTAGTTTAATGGTGTAATCACCCTTGGATGAAGGTAGTTCATTACCTCTCATTGTATAAGTTGCTCCAGCAGGAATACTTGAGAATGACTTAGATTTGTCTGGCGCAACCGATCCCTTTTTGGTTATCTCAATTGTAAAGTTTCCCGTGGCAGCTTTTATACTAGTAATCTTCAGAACCGCTTCTCCGCCTTCACAAACTATCGTATGACTAAAAGAAACCTGTGAAAATCCACTAATCAAATCTCCCACTTGAATAGACAATTCATTGGGGCAACTATTTGCAACTGGTTTTACTGTAAGGAAATATTTAGCCGTAGATAAACCTGTGAATTCAAATGTTCCAGCAGGTGAAACGGTTACAAAAGTAGGAGTACCGCCTTGTTGCTGCGAGATTGCTGCTTGATAGTTTCCTGGCAAAAATGAGGGATCAACTGTGAGTTGAACCTTCCCATCATTACCATTACCCACGCAGGTCGGGTCAGTTTTCGTCAAGGTAAATCCTACCAATCCTGGACTTGGAACAAAAAATTGCGCACCGGTCAAATCAATAAAACAATTCTGATTATCATAAACTCGCAAGGTGTGATTGCCTCCTTTTAAATTAGAAATGATTTTACTAGCTGGCATTACAAAAGCGCTACCATCAAGCTCAAATTTATAGGCCGTATTGTCACCCCCCGAGAAGCTAGCTAAAACCGAACCGTCATTGGTATTGCAGGTAGCTGCTTGTTGCAAAGTGATGGATGCGGTGAGTGGAGTAAATTGGTCTTGCAGCGTGAATGAAACAGAAGCGTAACAAGCATCTAACGCATCTTTACGAACGCTCACTACCTGAGTGAATGAAGGTGCTAAACCAGATGGGATGCCAACAAAAGGCTGATCTGATGTAAAGGGTTTCCAAGAACTTGCTACTGATGGTGTAATGGACCATTCAAAAGGATTGCCTGCTTGATTAGGTACCTCTATTTGAATCGAGCCAGTGGCGGATCCTGAACATATTGGTGCCGATAATACTGTGACAGTAGGAGTGCCTACTGTTCCAGATTGATCAACGATAAAAGTTCCGTTTTGAGTTTGGTTACAAGTTGTATTTGCTGTATTTGTATAGGCTACCTGCCAAGTATAGCTTCCTGCTGGTAAATTCGGAAAAATAAAACTGCCCTGATTAGAAAATGAATAAGTGACTATCGGAGCTGCAGGAAAGATTCTATTGATTGTAACATTGAGAACCTCAGTAAAAGATGAAGGTGCAGGAGTGGCAACTATATTCATATCCACTGATCCATCAAAGCGAGCACATTTCGCTGGAGAAGATACCGGTCTAACAGAAATAACAGGACAGACTCCACCCCCACCGCACGATGGATCGGTAGCTAATTTGACAGTAACAGAAGTCGTATTATTCGTTAAAGGAACTGGTGCACACGATCCATTGGCATTCGTTGCTACTATATTGAAAGTAGTAGTTGTTGCAAGAGGCCCAGTAGGAAGAGGGAGTATACCTCCATTTCCACCAATCGGTGTTAAAATATTTGTTGTTCCATTTCGCAATTGGTAGTTCACTCCAACTTGGGAAGACTGTATATTGATTGTGGTCGATCCATTAGGACAAACACTAGGAACAGCTGCTGTTACACCTAAATTGGCCAAAGGCGATGCCTGCACCACCACATCAATTTTAGCACGTGGGCTTTCGCACGTACCTACTGAAGTTTGACTAACAAAGTAGCTAGTGGTTCCCGTACTTGCGGTAGATGGAGTTGGCGCGATGGCACTTCCTATGCCTCCAACTGCTACCGTGTACCATTTAAGATTTGTACCCGTAGCCGTCAATGCAATGGCAATATCACCTTGACAGTAGTTTACTGTAGGAGTGACCGTTGGTGCAACATCTAAAGGAGTTACAATTACATCAATTTGCGCACGAGGCCCTTCACAAGTGCCTACTTTCTCACTCACAAAATAGCTAGTCGTTCCAGTACTTACCGTAGAGGGGGTGGGTGCAATCAAACTTGCCGTTCCTCCACTCGCAACGGTATACCATTGTAAGACACCTCCGCTGCCAGTTGTTGCCGTCAATGCGGATGCCGTTGCCCCTTGACAATAATTAACTGGTGTGGAAACTATTGGAGCAATTGGTGGATTACTTACCACCACATCTATCTGTGCTCTAGATCCTTCACAAGTACCAGTAGTTTGGCTCACAAAATAATTAGTCGTCCCAACTGATGCTGTCGAAGGAACTGGTGCTGTTGCATTCCCAATTCCGCCTGTTGCAACAGTATACCACAAAAGAGTATTTGTACCAGTAGGTGTTGCAGTCAATGCGACCGCCACATCTCCCTTGCAATAAGTTAGTGGAGTGGTGACTGTTGGCGCACTCGGTATCCCAACTACTACATCTATTTGCGCTCTAGTTCCTTCACAAATTCCGTTGTCTTGACTTACAAAGTAACTTGTTGTACCGAGGCTAGCAGTAGAAGGTGTAGGCGCAGTTGTGCTTCCTACTCCACCCGTAGCAACTGTGTACCACACAAGTGTATTTGTCCCTGTTGGCGTAGCCGTCAAAGGGGAAGGGATATCTAATTGGCAATAGTTAATTGGGGTTGTAACTCCTGGAGCACTTGGCGGAGTGCTAATCACTACGTCAATTTGAGATCGTGGCCCTTCACAAGTTCCATCCGTCTGGCTCACAAAGTAGCTTGTCGTGCCAATCGCAGCAGTTGATGGAGTTGGTGCTACAGCACTTCCAACTCCGCCAACAGCTACCGTGTACCACAAAAGTGTATTAGTACCAGTAGGAGTAGCTGTTAGTGATGAAGCAGTAGCTAGTTGGCAATAGTTAACAGGGCTACTAACAGTAGGAGCAGCTATGGTTATAACCGTTATTGCAACACTTGTAGGTAGCGCGTTAAATGTGGTAGCGCAAGATAAGTTACTTACCATATCCACAGTTACGACATCGGCATCAGCTAATACAGCAGGTGTAAACGTTACACCTGTTGCGCCAAGTATTGGAGTGCCGTTTACGCTCCATTGATAAGTGGGTAATGTGCCACCATTAGTTGGCACCGCAGTAAATGTTATGCTCGTGCCAGTACAAATAGTTGAACTTGGGGTAGATAGATTAATAGCTACTGATGGTGTCGGATTCGGCACAAAATCATAATCAAAAGTAATCTGTGAAAAACCTGTATTTTCATAGTAATCAAGAACGAAGTTGTGAGGGCCAGCTGTAAGGCAGAGTTGATCAGAGGTAAATAATTTATAACTATGATCTGCAAAAGAACCTCCTGGCGATAAGTTGATTGGGGGGCCGCTTGGATTAGTTGGAGTAGGGTCATCAATATATAGTCTTACTCCATCATCAGCACTTAGCTTAAATGTATATGCCCCAGCAGCCAACGTCTTAGTCATTCTAAAGCGAATACTATAATGATCCCCGTATGAGCCGCAGATATTAGTACCCGTAAGAGCAGTTGCTGGAGTATTGCCAAGATTCAAATCGAAGACATCTGTTACTGAGTTATAGCCCGGAGTTATAGTATTTATCTCTGCTTCAACAATAAAACCACGATACTTTGATGGAGCAAAGTCAGGGATTAGATTAGAGGCGTCATCATACACATCTCCCACCCAAGTATCAATGCCGGGACCAGTAGAAGGAGTTACCGCATTTACAGTGAGTGTGACAGGAGGAGAAACTGCACCTTGGCAACCTAGGCTGTTTGTCTCCGCTACAAATACAGAGGTAATAATCGGTGCAGAGGTACTAAAACTCGCACCTAAATCTCCAGCTACAGGATTGGTTCCTGTAAATAGCAAAGTTGAACTAGCATCATACCAATTGTATGTACTTCCCACAACTGGGCTGGCAACAAATGGAAAGATAATAGTTGCGCCAACACAATAATTCTTAGGATTGAAGGTAATAAGAGGTGCTGCAGGAGGACTGCTTACAATCAGCGTAACTGCCTTTACAGGGCTTGGGCAAGAAGAGCTATTTGTTTCCGTTACATAAACTGTTATATCCGGTGTAGTTGGTATTGCACTGCTAAAACCTAAAGAGGCATTTGATGGATTCGTGCCTGTCGTAAGAACAGTGGTCAATGCTATATCACTGTACCATGTATAAGTGCTACCAACAACTGGAGTAGTAACAAATGGAGCTGTTATTGGTTGACCAACACAATAATTGGTTGGTGTAAATGTCACAGTAGGAGAAGAAGCTGGAGAAGGATTGACTGTAATTGCAATGCTCTGAGGGATGCCCACACAAGTGCCTACAGACGGTGTAATAACGTAGGTCACGATGATCGGAGCTGCCGTTACATTAGTCAGCACATCATTGATATGGGTTGTCCCAGCTACACCCATCGCCACATTGGTACCCGCTGTTGCTGGGCCTGCTCCGTCTGGGTCGGGCCAATCAAAAGTAGTGCCCAACGGAAAATTCAATGGTGTCAATAATATCTCGTAAGCCGTGTTGTCGCCTGAGCAAATCGTCTTCGATTGGCCTACTACTAAAACAGGAGCTGGACTGACTGTGATTATTACATTCTGGGGAACACCTGCGCAAGTACCAATAGATGGCGTAACAACATAGGTAACCGTGCTAGTCAATACATCATTTATATGTGTGGTGCCTGCTACGCCCATTGCAACGTTCGTACCCGCTGTTGCAGGGCCTACTCCATCAGGGTCAGGCCAATCAAAAGTAGTGCCCAATGGAAGATTCAATGGTGTCAATAATATCTCGTAAGCCGTGTTGTCGCCTGAGCAGATCGTCTTCGATTGGCCTACTACTAAAACAGGAGCTGGGCTGACTGTGATTACTACATTCTGGGGAACACCTGCACAAGTGCCAATAGATGGAGTTACAAAATAGGTAACCGTGCTAGTCAGTACATCATTGATATGTGTCGTGCCTGCTATACCCATCGCCACGTTGGTGCCAGCGGTCGCAGGGCCCCCTCCATCTGGATCCGGCCAATCAAAAGTAGTACCCAAGGGAAGGTTCAATGGCGTCAATAATATCTCGTAGGCCGTGTTGTCACCGGAGCAAATCGTCTTCGATTGGCCTGCTACTAAAACAGGGGGCGAACTGACTGTGATCACTACATTCTGGGGAACACCTGCACAAGTGCCAACAGATGGCGTCACAACATAGGTAACCGTGCTAGTCAACACATCATTGATATGAGTTGTTCCAGCTACACCCATTGCCACGTTAGTTCCGGCTGTTGCAGGGCCTGCTCCATCTGGATCAGGCCAATCAAAAGTAGTGCCCAATGGAAGGTTCAATGGTGTCAATAATATCTCGTAAGCCGTGTTGTTGCCTGAGCAAATCGTCTTCGATTGGCCTGCAACTAAAACAGGAGGCGAGCTGACTGTGATAACTACATTCTGGGGAACACCCACGCAAGTGCCAGCAGATGGCGTCACAACATAAGTAACCGTGCTAGTCAGTACGTCATTGATGTGCGTAGTACCTGCTACACCCATCGCCACATTGGTGCCTGCTGTCGCGGGGCCTGCTCCATCTGGATCAGGCCAATCAAAAGTAGTGCCCAATGGAAGGTTCAACGGTGATAATAATATCTCGTAAGCCGTGTTGTCGCCTGAACAGATTGTCTTCGATTGGCCTACAACCAGAACGGGTTTTGGATTAACTGTGATGGTAACGTTTTGCGGAACACTCGGACAAGTGCCAACAAATGGCGTCACCACATAGGTGACCGTACTAGATGCAGTGCCCGTGGTAAGCACATCATTGATGTGTGTGGTGCCTGCTACACCCATCGCTACATTGGTGCCTGCTGTCGCGGGGCCTGCTCCGTCTGGGTCTGGCCAATTGAAGGTCGTGCCCAGGGGAAGGTTCAATGGTGCCAATAATATCTCATAAGCCGTGTTATCGCCTGAACAGATCGTATTCGACTGGCCTACCACTAAAACAGGGGTCGGGCTGA
>JBJXEB010000025.1:0-113560 GCA_046155095.1 Cyclobacteriaceae bacterium | reverse complement strand
GTGGCAGTATTATTTGGAGTAATTATTTTGGCAATTCATAACCAGTTTGACAGGCTTAATACAAAATCATCTAATTCTCAATAGCCGAATTTATCTAAAAAGCTGCTAGTGAAAGTGTGTGAGCTATTATCGCTAATACCCGAATCCATCAATTATTGTCTAAAAAAATAACCTATGGATTTAAATCCATAGGCCATAGAATGATTGTACAATGAGCGACTAAACCAGGAATCTAGCAAACAAAAGAATAGTCTACTTTTGGATCGCCTCCTCGACAGTTTCAAAATATTGAATATCCATTGAATTGAATTTCTTTGTGGGGTAAGCTTTATTAATTTTTTCTCTTCCGATTCGTACGCTTTGGCGAAAAATATCATCTACGGGCAATATTTTTCTGTGAGTCTTTAAACCAAGGTCAAATGTCTTTTCTTTCCACTCAATAAAATACCACTCCATAGAAGGTTGATGAAAAACCGAAAGTTTCCGCTTGTCAAAAATAAGCTTTGTAATTCCTCTTTTAGCTGTGAGCTCGCCAATAAAATTAAAAACCTCTTTAAAGGGCTCTAAAGGAATATAATTTGCCGTGGCTTCCACAATGGCAATGTTCGGTGACTTTGCTACTGTGTAGACAGTAGCATGTTTGAATTTTTTTTCTTCAGTTAAGGTGTCAAGAGTTATTTTTTCCATTTACGTATTAATTACATTTTGCTGTTTAACATCGAATGAATCAAATTGTTCCCTGAAATTATTACCTACTTTACGGGAACAAATACAAGGTTAAAATCCTTTTGTTAGTTCTATTGGGGTCTATTGTTATGGAAGATGAGGAAATAAAATATTTAAGTACGGTGCTTGACACGCGTACGATGGCATTAATGGAGCGCGAAAGCGATCTGGCCGATCGTCTAGAAGAAATAGCATCTCAGCAAGAGGAGCTAACAGCTGCCATTGAAGAAGTAGTTGATAAAAATAAAATGCTTCTGAAAACGCTCAGATCATTGGAGGAAAGAAACCAAGAGCTAGATCAAATTTTATATCGCATTTCCCATGATTTGCGATCGCCTATCACGTCAATTAATGGCGTACTAAACGTTCTTGAGTATGAACCTCGTACAGATACCCAACAGATTTGTATTGATCACATTCGCGATAAATCCAGTCAAATGGACGAACTGCTTAAATCGCTTTCCATTTTGGCAAAGACAAATTCGAACGATGTCCACTATGCGGAAACGCCAATTGAGCAATTAGTGCGAGATTGTATTTCCGATTTACGATTTGTGCCAAATTTTTCTGCTGTGGTAATCCGGACTGAGTCAGTGGGCAATAAAATGATTTTTACAGATCGTTTGTTAATTAGCATTGTGATAAAAGCACTCCTTGCAAACGCACTCAATTTTCGCGCACCATCACAAGACGGTTTTGTACTCATAAAAACAAAAGTGGAAGATTCCTTTTTTGAGATTGAAATAGTAGATGATGGAGAGGGGATATCAGACTTAATTAAGGGTCAAATATTTAATATGTTTTATCGAGGATCCGAGCGATCTACCGGTAGTGGGTTGGGTCTATACGTTGCCCGAAAGATTAGCGAACAATTGAAAGGTGTTATTAACTTCAATAGTACGAATGGAATAGCAACATTTAAATTGGTTGTACCAAGTAGTGATATAGCTAAATAACAATGATGATAACTGCTAATCAGCTAACTAAGTAGACTCAAATTATTATGATGATATTAAATCTGATTACACAAACTTCTTTTTCAATAGCGCATGCTGCGAAAGCATTTTTTGATAGCTATCGGGTTGAACAGATAGCAGGCTTTGCAAGGATTTAAATGTACTTACCGTTGCAGCTAACTTGTCTCGAATAGGGTCACTTGTTATCCCAATGTATTCTGCCACCTCATTCCCAAGATAAAATCTAATTTGCGAAGACACCAAGTCTGACTGGTCAGGAGGAACACTCACTTTATAATAACTCAATAATTCTTTGGTGAGGATGATGCCCTCATCCGTCTTCTTGAAATTCCTGATCTTAATAGTAGTCGCCAATTGCCGTGCCTCCAGAAAAGACAATGGTAGTAATGCTTCATCGATATTCATCTGATAGCCAATATATCGCCAGGCAAAAAGAAAATCCTCTTTCTCTTTGTCGGAGAGAATATAACCTGATTGCTGCATGCCCAGCAGAATCACATAAGAGAAAGCCAGATTCGTACCCGCCATGTCCTCTTGATTAATTGGTACACCCCATTCCACATCCCAGGTCGGTAGTTTTTTCAAGTAGTATCTCGACATAGCATGGATGAGTCGTACTTTATTAATGTGGATGTGACCGGTCTCTCCGTCTTCTAGAGTTCCTGGAGTTAAGACAGATATTACAAATGATGCAGTATCCATCAATCGCTTCCCTGGTGAATTGCGCATCTTGTCTGATAAATAAAGTGCTTTATTTCCGGGGGATGCCGCATAGCAATAGGGCAGTGACATTGCGCCAAGCAACGCCATCATTTCCAGCGCATACTTTTTAAAGAGTTGTTGCCCCTTCAGCAATCGTCTTTGATTAAACCAAACAGGTTGGGGCTTTTTTCCAACCAGAAACTTCTTGAGGTCAGAACTCGGCTGAAGTTCGATTGCCTTTTCTTCCAGTTTGAATAGCCCATATAATATACTCTGCTGATTGGCAGCAAAAGTCGCCACAATGATAGCATCTGCTTCAGGATCTCCCTGCAAGCGTTGACTGTCCAAAAATTTACTCGTAACGACCATAGACTAGTTTTGTTGAAGGGTGATGTCCTTTCAACAAACCAATTTCTTTAATGTTCTAAGCGATCTGAAAACTGTCAAAAAGCCGCAAATAGAGATTCTCTGCCTTCGCTTTGTTTAATATTTTATATATAAAATGCGACAATACTAAACACTCCAATAAAATCAAATCTCGTTTTTTTTAGCTTTTTTAGCTGATCATCTTCATATTTTGCTTTTTTGATTAACAATAATATGTTTTAATGCTAAATAAGTTAAACAATAATAAAATATTTAACATTTTTTTCAAACGATTGAAACAAGCGGTTGTAAGCTGTGTTTAAATCATAATTTAAAACCTTAAACATAAACCATATGAACACATTGTTTACCGACATCGTGAAAATCCCAGTGGATGATCCGATCGCATTCACATTCTTCACCGGCTATATGGCCATGCTTGCTTCTGCTGTTTTCTTCTTCATGGAGAGAAGCAGCGTAGAAGGCAAGTGGAAACTTTCCCTATTAGTTTCCGGTCTAATCACTGGTATCGCAGCAGTACATTACTACTACATGCGCGACTATTATTTAGCAACTGGTCAAACACCAACGGCCCTTCGCTACATTGACTGGACGCTGACTGTTCCTTTGATGTGTGTTGAGTTTTACTTGTTGACGAAAGCTGCAGGTGCTAAGAAAAGCCTGTTATGGAAACTAATTGCAGCGTCTGTTCTAATGCTAGTTGCAGGTTACATTGGTGAAGCATTTACTGATGGATCAACTTTCCATAGTGTAATGTGGGGAGTTATTTCAACGGTAGGTTACATCTACATTTTATATACTGCATGGGTCGGAGAAGTTGCTCAATTGGCTAAGAACTCTGGCGATCCAGTAGTCGTAAGAGGTATTCAAACATTGGCTTGGTTCGTATTAGTAGGATGGGCTGTCTATCCGATTGGGTATATGTGTATGCCTGGAGGATGGCTTAATACCGGACTAGGTTGGAGTGCATCAAATGTAGATTTGTTCTACAACATCGCAGATGCAATTAATAAGATTGGTTTCGGTCTAGTAGTTTACAACATTGCTGTTACTAGCAAAGGAAAATAAACCGTAATAATCTACGGCAGAAGTTAGGAAAGCGGAGCTCGTAAATGGGCTCCGTTTTTTTTGGTCTTTTCATGCAAAAACAAACTTCATATAACTACACCATTGTTGGCGCAGGCGCTTCGGGGCTCTGGCTGGCGAATGCCTTATTAGATCAAGGCCTTCTCGCAACCAACACACTCTGCATCGTAGAATCAGATGCGAACAAGGCTAACGACCGAACCTGGTGCTATTGGGCGACTAATCCCATTGCACCTACTGAAATGGTTAGCAAAGAATGGAGGTCAATTTTACAGTTAAATATATCCTCTCACATAGAAAGTCTGGATCCGTATAGTTATTTTCATGTGCGTAGTGCAGATTTTTATTCGCAATTAAAAAGTAAATTAAGTAAGTGTCCTGCCATTTATTGGCTTGATGAAGAAGTCATCGAAGTTAATGATCTAATAACGCAGGTAGAAGTAAGGACAGCAACACAAACCTGGCAATCGGATCGTATTTTTTTATCCGCACTTCCTCATTCATCTTCTAATCAGGTTGATTACAAACTTGCCCAGCAGCGTTACTTAAAAACGCCTCTACCTTCAAAATCCAATTTATTTCTTTGGCAGTCGTTTGTGGGATGGCGAGTTGAAACTGCACAAAAGGCATTTGATCAATCCAGCATGTCGATGATGGATTTTAACATTGCACAAGGGAACTATACTCATTTCATGTACGAGTTACCCTTCTCGTCTACAGAGGCCCTTGTTGAAATGACACGGTTCGGAAAAGAAAAATTATCTCTTCCGGAGGCAGAAAAAGAACTCAGGAATTACATGGATCGGAAAGGGTGCAGTTATAAAATCAATGAGGTCGAAATCGGAGCAATACCTATGACGCCACAATTTGATATGCACCGAAAATATTTAACACAAAATGAACGAACTATTTATATAGGAACGTTGGGTGGGGCTATCAAACCAACGACAGGATTCGGATTTAAACGAATGCATGCCTACGCACAAGCGCTAGCACATGCATTAAAAGAAGATAAGATGCTCCCCACGATGTATCGGCCCTATCGATTTCGCTTGTACGATACCTTACTTTTGCGAATTTTGCGAGATCGCCCGGAGAAAGGAAAAGAGATTTTCGAGCAATTGTTTCGAGCCCAGCCGATTCAGCGTATTCTTCGATTTCTAGATGAAGAAACAACGATTGTGGAGGAGATTGCTATTTTTTCTAGATTGCCTATCCGACTATTTCTGAAATCACTATTAAATCATTTGTTGAGACGTTGATGTATCACCAATCGAAACTATTTCAAACCCAAATAGCACTACAATTAATTTTGATAGTGATTGTTTATTGGTTTTCGTTTGCTGTAGAGGTACAAGCCATTTTTTGTGGAATACTATTGTGCACGGTTGGAATTCCACATGGTTCAAACGATCACTTGTATCGACCCGATAAGTCGATAATGGGGATGTTTAAATTTTTGAGTATTTATCTGGGGACTATGCTGCTTTATTTGGGACTTTGGTGGATAGCACCCCTATTGGCATTGATTCTCTTCTTTGTTATTTCCTTTCATCATTTCGGCCAATCAAATTTTGAAAATGAATCTCTCCGATATTTGCCTTCATGGCTTTGGGGAATGTGGGTTTTGGTTTTTCCAGTTCTTCTTCATTTAAAAGAGGCGACAGGCATTTTTCAACAGATGTTAGCTTCGAACAACCTGTCCACTTCAAGCTCGTTTGTTGAACAAAGTTCACTAGCTGATTTCAATTGGCCGATCATGGTAATGATTATCTTGGGCGCTATCTATCTAGTAAGTCTTATTGTGTACGAGCGTCAAAGCTTTTTTCATTACTTTATTCAATTTGGCCTCATTACGCTCTGGTATTTCGTTACACCTCTGTTATTTGGATTTATTATCTTTTTTTGCTTATGGCACGCATTGCAATCGATGAGGCATCAAGCTATGTACTTCAAGCAATCAGCAGGTGGCACTTTACTGGAATTTCTTAAAGCGATGCTGCCATTTAGTCTCTTGGCCTTACTTTCGTTTGGGGTGTATGTCTACTTCAGGGGTTTTCAAATCGCAGAGGCATTTATCTTACTATCGATGATCACACTCCCACACGTACTCGTGATGCATCGGTTATACCATAAAGCAAGTGAACAAAAGGTATCGAATTGAGCTCGGATGGAAATTAGTACGTCAAGACTTTGATCACCACAGTAAAATGAAAAAGGACGAGCTTACAATTGCAGACATTGACCGCATCATTGAAATGGCTTGGGAGGACCGAACTCCATTCGAGGCTATCGAACTTCAATTTGGTTTGCTTGAAAAAGAAGTGATTGAACTCATGCGTGCACAGATGAAAGCAAGCAGTTTTAAAATGTGGCGCAAGCGCACAAATGGAAGAGGAACGAAGCATCAATCTCTCAGTCAACTGGAAAAAGGACGGTTTAAGTCTACGTTACAAAAGTCGATCTCAGGAAACAAAATCAGTAAACGATGAACGAGTTGTTTACGCGTAGTAAAAAAGAGGCTTCATTTCCAACTGACTACCGCTCGATTATTGAACGCGTCAATAACATTGACCCACTCAAATACGGCAAGACCAGAAATTTTATCGATGGAGCAGTAACGTATCTATCACCCTATATCTCCCGCGGGGTAATCAGCGTCAAGCAAGTGCAAGAGTCGGTGTTGGCAAAAGGATATCCACGTGGCACGATTGAGAAGTTTTTGCAAGAACTTGCCTGGCGCGAATATTTTCAACGCGTGTGGCAAGCGAAAGGAGATTTACTCTTTCGTGATTTGAAGCATCCGCAAGCCGATGTATCCCATCATCAAATGGTTCAAGCAGTGGTTGAATCAAAAACCGGCATTGACGCCATAGATAAATCAATCCTCGAATTTTACAATACAGGCTATCTGCATAACCATGTTCGTATGTATGTGGCCAGCATCGCGTGCAACATTGGCAAGGCACATTGGTCGGCACCCGCGCAATGGATGTACCATCATTTGTTGGATGGTGATTTGGCAAGTAACGCGTGTAGCTGGCAATGGGTGGCTGGGGCGTTCTCTTCAAAAAAGTATTATTGCAATCAGGAAAATATCAATCGCTTTACCCACAGCCATCAACAGAATACATTTTTGGATTCACCTGTTGAAAACCTAGACAAAGCCCCAATACCCGGTATACTCAAGTCTACTAACCTCCTAAGTTTAAAAACTTTACTTCCTGATTCTATAACGCCTTCTGTTGACACTACAAAGCCAACGTTAATCTATAATTCCTACAATCTCGATCCACTTTGGAGAAAGGATGAAAAAGTAAATCGTATTCTATTACAAGAGCCGTCACACTTTCAGAAATTTCCGGTGAGTGAAAAGGTGATTGCATTTATTTTAAATCTATCCAAAAACGTCCCCAATATCCAATTGATGATAGGGGAAGTTTCTCAGTTAGAACAACTTTACGTAGCTTCCGAGGTGAAAACCAAGTGGCTAATTTCGAAAGAACACCCGGCTTTTAGTTATTATCTCGGACAAAGAGACGCACGCGATTGGGTATACCCACAAGTAAGTGGGTATTACAATTCATTTTTTTCATATTGGAAAAAGTGTGAGAAACTGATAAAACAAAGTCTATGAAGATACTCCTCACTGGCTCCACCGGCTACATTGGACGAAGACTTCTTCCTGTTCTGGTTGAAGCAGGGCATCAGGTTATCTGTCTTGTTCGCGACCAACGCAGGTTTGATTGGGATGATTTTACAGAAGATTTCTTAAAGCACGTCACTGTCATAGAAGTAGATCTAAATGATGCAAGCTCATTTACGTCTATTCCTACCGATATAGATGCTGCCTATTACTTAGTCCACTCCATGAGTTCCTCCCATCCTGACTTTACTCAAATGGAGGCAGCCTCCGCAGAAAAATTTGTTAAGTTAGTCGATACTACTACCGCCAAGCAAATCATTTACCTCAGTGGGATTGTCAACGATGACGATCTTTCTGATCATTTGCTATCACGCAAAAACGTAGAAGATATTTTAAAGAAGGCGAGGGCACCACTCACTGTTTTACGTGCTGCCATTATTATCGGCTCGGGCAGCGCATCATTTGAAATCATTCGCGATTTGGTAGAAAAACTTCCTGTGATGATCGCACCCAAATGGTTGAAGACAAGGTGCCAGCCTATCAGCATACGCAATGTGATTGAATACCTTCAAGGGGTTTTGCTAAAGCAAGAAACATTCAATCAAACATTCGATATTGGTGGAACGGAAATTCTTACGTACAATCAAATGCTGTATGGTTTTGCGAAGATGCGCGGCTTAAAGCGATTGATTATTACTGTGCCGGTGCTAACACCTAAACTTTCTTCGCTATGGTTGGTGTTTGTTACTTCTACTACTTATTCGTTGGCAAGAAGTTTGGTAAGCAGCATGAAGAACGAAGTAATCTGTAAAGATTTTCGCATTCGAGAAATAGTACCTACTAAAATCTTGAGTTATCAAGAAGCATTGCAATTGGCCTTTGACAAAATCAGTCAGAAAAACGTAGTGTCAAGTTGGAATGATTCTATTGCACACGGCACAATGAACAAGAATTTTCTAAATAACACATTTGTACCTGAACACGGAGTATTTACTGACAAAAGACAGATCGTTTTTGACAGAGATAAAAATGAGGTTATTGAAAACATTTGGAAGATTGGTGGCAACCATGGTTGGTACTTTGGCAATTGGATGTGGCGCATTCGCGGAGTGATGGATAAGATGGTAGGTGGTGTTGGCCTGCGCAGGGGCAGAAGAAACGAAACGCATTTAAAAGCTGGTGATGCACTTGATTTTTGGCGAGTGTTGGTAGCTGATAAACCAAATGGAAGATTATTGCTCTACGCTGAGATGAAATTGCCGGGAGAAGCATGGCTTGAATTCAAAATAAAAGAAACGGCCGATACAAAAGTCTTGCATCAGACTGCCACCTATCGTCCATTGGGTTTATGGGGAAGGTTGTACTGGTATTCGGTGTTGCCTTTTCATGGGTTTATTTTCCCAAAGATGGCTAAGAATATTGTGGGTAGCTGATAACGTAGATAAGAAAAATCAAGAACGTCTTTGCCTCAATTGAAAAACATTTCCTTCTGGGTCTTCTCCATCACACAATAAATAATCATATCCATCAAATTGCTTTATTTCTCTTAGCGAAACGCCTCCCTTCAATAAGTCCATTCTCAACTGAAATATATCTTCATCTATTTCAAAAACTACTTTAGTGTTATTGTCAACTTTAAAAGCTGCACCTTCTAAATATTGCTCACCTATTTTGTGAAGTCCTATTTCGCACTGCCCAGCCTTTAGTAAAACCCATACTGATTTAGTTTCTTCAATTAACTCAAGATGAAGTTTTTCAATATAAAACGTTTTCAATTTGTCAACATCTTGGGCGAAAATAATAAGGCACGTGAAAGATACTTTCATTCAAGTAAGATACTAATATAATTTGATAAATGTCTCCGTTAAACCAAGCGATTGAAAATAGTCCACTAACTCATTTGATCCTCCTTTCTTAGCATGGTGCAACAAAGTAAACCCATGAGGTCCTTTTGAGTGTAGAAGGTTTGGGTAGTCAGCAAGCATCGACTTTACAATTGCTATCTTCCCGAGCATAGTCAATACAAAAATATCTGCTCTCGCTCCTTGTGATAATAGAAAGTTAGCAGTCTCAACCAATCCTAGGTGGCCTGCGCCTCCGATGGCGGTTTCAAAATCACCACCTCCCCAATCATGAGCCGAATTTAAAAGCAAAGGATACTGCTTCAATAATACTTTTACTTTACCCAGATCCGAATGAGCCGCGCTAACAAAGTCCTTTACAATTTTAGGATCGATTGGTTGTGGTTTTTCCTGAGTTTGCGACAAAACAAATTTAGGGGTAAGAACGATACCTGTAGCAAACAACAAACTCTTTGTTAAAAATTCCTTTCTTGATGTCATCATATTTTTTTAATTTAATGTTTACAAATTTTCTACCGCTTTAGAAATTATTTTATAAACCTAACACTGCTGCGCTGAAATCAATAGACAAATTATGTAACAGGTCAATAGCTTTGGGCATAAAAACAAAATTGCATTTCACAATCCCAAAACCGCATTTCACATAAATCACTGAAGCCCTTACCTCAAGAAACGTACCTTTGCATGCATAATTGGATTTTTATGAACTGGCTATTAAAAAAACATATTTACTATTCTGCCTTCGGGGCTATCTTTTTTGCATTTTGGTTTCTTTTTAAGGTTGGTGGATTTGTTGATATACCCATCTCACTATTGTCTACCTTGTTTGATGTGGCCGCTACAATGACTGCTCTGATTGTAACGGTCGAATTACTATTACCTCGATTGGTTTACAAAAAAAAATATGCTCAATTTTTCATTTCCTATCTGGTGATAGTATTTTTAGGTGGCGCAACAATCATCCTAACACAACTAGAATTATTGGGGCAGTCGCTATTCACGTACCAAAAACACAGTGAGCAAGAGCATTATTTCTATTGGTTTTGGGCAGACTTAATATTTGGTTCTTTTACATTGGTCTTTTTTATCACTTCGGTAGGCGTAGCTATTCGGTTAGCCTTCGATCGTCTCAAGGAATCAAACAAAGCAGAGCAGCTTACTAAAGAAAAAGCACTAACAGAATTAGAGCTATTAAAAGAGCAGATTAATCCTCATTTTCTTTTTAATGCATTAAATACTATTTACTATAAGATAGATCGAAATAACACTGAAGGCAGAGAAACCCTACAGCGGTTTTCTAATATGCTCAGGTATCAACTTTATGAATGCAACAAGCTCTTAGTAGAAATCGAGAACGAACTTTCATTCATCAAATCATATATAGAGTTACAGAAAGAAAGATTAAATAAAAATTACACAGTCAATTATACTGGCTTTGAAGAAATCAAGGGTGTTCTAGTTTCTCCTTTCTTGTTACTTCCACTAGTTGAAAATTGCTTCAAACATGTTTCTGATTATCCTGAAAAAGAAAATAATATTACCATCAATTGTAAACTAGAAAAAGATATTTTTTGGTTTACTACTTTAAACACAAAAGCATCTGATCAAGTCAGTAAAGAAAGTGGTATAGGTCTAGCGAACATCAAGAAACGTTTGCAACTTATCTATCCTAACAAATATGAATTGGAGATAAAAAATACAGTTGAATTATTTTCGGTCAAATTAAAACTAGTTTGCTCATGAAGCTTCGAAGCATTATAGTAGATGACGAACCCATTGCCCGTAGAGGGCTAGAGGAGGATATTAGGCAAATTGATTTTATAGATATTATCGGTGTGGCGGATAGCTCCATCGAGGCACTTAAATTGATAGGATCAAAAAATCCTGATCTGGTGTTTTTAGATATTGAAATGCCGCGGCTAAATGGGTTGGATTTGATAAAGACGTTGAAGAATCCTCCCATGATCATAATCACCACGGCCTACTCACAATATGCTCTCAAAGGTTATGAGTTGGATGTAATCGACTATTTGGTAAAACCAATAGATTTTAATCGGTTACTGAAATCATGTTACAAGGCCAAAGAGTTTTATCAACTAAAACATAAATTATCTGACTCCGAAAAACCTACTGATCATTTTTTCTTTGTGAAATTTAATGGCAATTACGAGAAAATTATTTCCAATGAGATACTTTATGCTGAAGCCGCCAATAATTACGTTGTCATTCATACTACAAATAAAAAAATAATGACATACGATAGCCTAAAAAACATATCGAACATATTGCCATCGGATAATTTCATCAGAGTTCATAAGTCATTCATTGTCGCCATTGATAAAATTATCACCATTGAAAAAAATGAAATACATATTAATAAAACCGCTATTCCTATTAGCAGAAATTTAAAGGACAGTGTTGTTAAAAGAATCCTAAATAAACAGCAATCAGTAAAATGATAGGCGGCATACCTGCCGAAGCTGAGCACAGGCTGGGATAGCCCGACCGCAAGCATTGGGGGCATCAAAAGATTTCTAAACATAAACGTACATCTCACTGTTCAGATGTGAACGAATTTTGTTTCGATCGTTTATCCATTCATTTAAACAGAGTTCAATTCACATTTATTTCCGTTGGCATATTTATTGAACGCCAAGTGCAACCTTTGGTCGTTTATAGACGTCATACAAAAGTCAGTAATCCAACTACGCCATGATCAAAAATTTCCTTCTGATTACATTTCGGAGTATGTTGAAGAACAAGTTATATCTGTTCATCAATATCTTCGGCATGGCCATATCCATAGCGTGTTGTATTATAGGATTTTTCAACTATGATCATAATGCGGGTTTTGATCACATGCATAAAAATGCATCTACTATCTATCGGGTTGGTTCTGTACGTGAATTTCAGAACGAGCTGACTGAATTTGGCCATGCACCCATCGCACTAGGTAACGCCATTAAGCGGAACATACCTGAAGTAGCTAATGTAGTTCGCTTTTCTCCAGATGGCGGTAATTTTAGAATTAAAAGTGAGTTGTTTAACAGCAATCTAACGTATGTGGACTCGGGCTTCTTTAAATTATTCACCTTCGAATTCATTGAAGGCAATGGCGATCTAAAAAACCGCAACGAAATCTGTATTAGTGATGAGTTAGCTATTAAGCATTTCGGAAAAGAGCAAGCATTGGGTAAACCCATGACCCAACTATTAGATAGCGGAAAAATGAAGGAGTATGTGGTGGCTGGCGTTTTTAAAAAGCAACCGAGCAATTCAAGTTTCAATGGCCAGGCTTATTCTCATTACGATAATGCCTTTGAATTCGCCAAAGGAGATTACACCGAAAACAGTTGGAAGTATCGTAACAACTTGTTTGTTCAAATAAAAGATCCAACTCGTGTGGCTGCTATTCAAGAACAATTGAAGCAATACACCGAAAACAACAATAAGATCAGGGAAGATTTTATTATCAACTATTTTTTAGTAGAGTCATTTGTAGGAATGGCTGTTCGCGATAGCTATGCAGACAAGAACGGAACATGGACACAAGATGGCTCACCTTTGGCGGCTGTTATTGGCATTGGGCTAATGGGTCTTTTTGTTTTGTTGATTGCCATTTTTAATCTTACGAATACCGCAGTGGCCATTTCATCTCGTAGGTTGAAAGAGATAGGGCTTCGTAAGGTTATGGGAAGCACTCGTAGAGATTTGATAGCCCAATTTATTGGAGAGACAACATTGATTTGTTTTCTTGCGCTAATCCTAGGGATTTTTATTGGTGAGTTTTTTCTGCTCCCAGCATTCAACAAACTCTGGCCAGATTTCGATATGGTCACAGATTACTTTGGGCGGCCGAATTTCTTGATCTTTACGATCCTCACATTGATCTTCACGAGCTTACTGGCAGGAAGTTACCCGGCTTTTTACATTAGCAAATTTGAGCCTGCCAGTATTTTAAAAGGAACTCTAAAATTTGGAGGCACAAACACTTTTACCCGTGTGTTGTTATGTCTTCAGTTTTCCATTTCGCTTGCTGGTGTTGTTTGTAGTTTTGCCTTCACTGATAATGCTACTTTTCAGCGCAACTTTGATATTGGTTTCGATCGCAAGGGTGTGGTATTTACCAATGTAAACGGCCGCTCTGAATACGAAACGTACCGCAATATATTAGCTGAAAATCCCGATATCATTTCCATTACCGGTACGCAGACGCACTTGTACTCTTCAGGTTTCAATGACCCCATTAAGCATGAAGACAAAGAGATTGAAGTGGATATTTTAGATATTAGTGCTGATTATATTTTAACGATTGGCATCACCTTAAAGCAAGGAAGAAATTTTGAACCTGATTCTGAAACGGATAGAAAAGAATCTGTGATCATCACAGAAGGGCTCGCCAAACAGTTGGGGCTTGCAGAACCAATCGGCAAAGAAATTATTTGGCTTGACACGGTGAAGTATTATGTGGTAGGTGTGGTGCAGGATATTTATACTAATGGATTGTGGGAAAAGATGGATCCTGTAATGTTTCGTTATGCGCCTAAGGATAATGTGAATCATATTTTGGTGAAGGCGAAAGCAGATAAGTTGGTTGCCATTAACAAATTCATGGAGACAAAATGGAAGACTATCTTCCCTGAGAAAATGTATGAAGGAAGATACATGGATAGAGAAATGATCGAAGCAGATACGGTTAACAAGAACCTGGTGAAGATGTTTGCCTTTTTGGGTCTGGTTGCTTTGATGCTTTCGGTTACAGGATTATTCACATTGGTTTCATTGAACATCATTAAAAAGATGAAGGAGATAGGTGTGCGTAAAGTGCTTGGTGCTTCAACATGGAATATTACGGCAGTTGTTAATAGAGAGTTCGTCATCATTTTATTGATTGCCAGTGTGGGCGGTGGGTTTTTGGGTTATGCGTTATCTTCGGTCTTTATGGAGAGCATTTGGGATTATTACCAAAAAGTGAGTTTTACCTCCATTGTCATCTCAGCTATGATTCTGATTGTAGCCTCTGTGATTTCAATTGGTTATAAAATTTTTAAAACAACTCGCTTGAATCCATCCCATGTTTTAAGAGATGAATGACATTCGAGTCCTATTCCAATATTCCAATTAATTCTATAAATTTAGGACTACTTAATGAAATTGAAATGAGTATGCTTACCGAATTAGGCTCTATTCTGCTTGATACCCGTAGCCTGGGTGGATTTACAGATGATGAGTTCTATCAATTTTGTTTGGATAACCCTGATCTAAAATTTGAACGGGACGCTCAGAAAAACATTATCATTATGGCTAATACTGGTGGTAAAACAGGTATCTACAATTCAGAGGTAAATGCAGAACTCACAATCTGGAACAGAAAAAAAAGAGAAGGAAGCTGTTTTGATTCATCTACTACTTTTAGATTGCCTAATGGTGCTGTGGGCTCGCCTGATGCCGCATGGATAGGTTATGGAGAGGTGGAATACTCTTTCGGAAAAAGAGAAAAAGCAGTTTCCTCCTCTTTGCCCCGATTTTATAATTGAAATTAAATCACCTTCCGATACACTAGCTGCACAAAAATCGAAAATGAATGAATGGGTTTCTAACGGATGCCGACTGGCTTGGCTGATAAACCCCGAAGAGGAATTGACTTACGTTTACACTGATGGAAAAATTGAAAGCATCCCTTTTAATGAAAACTTATCTGGAAAAGAAGTTGCCAAAGGCTTTGAGATAAAGCCTAGCGCGATCTTTATCTAATTTCAAAGCATTTTGACGAGTTATTCTTGAACACTCATCTGTTCATCTACGAACAGTTAATCTCCTATTTTTTTTAACTACTTGAAAATTCAATCGATTTGCTGCTCATAATCCATTGGCACATTTGTTGGCTTACGCATGCAACCTTATCAAAACTAATGCGTCTTACAGAGGACAAACACCAACCCACATGATCAAAAACTACCTCCTCATCACCTTCCGCAATCTGCTCAAGAACAAACTTTTTATCCTCATCAATGTATTTGGCATGGGGTTGGCCATTGCCTGTTGCATCACTGCGTATTTGAATTGGGGCTACAGCAGTAATTGGGATAAAGTACATGACAAAGCAGAGAATGTTTATCGCGTCCAGTTTTGGAGGGAGTTTCAAGGGAAGAAAGACCGGTTCGGGATGGCGCCTATGCCACTGGGTAGTTACATCAAACAAAACATAAAAGAGGTAAACAAGACAGTGCGCTACATGTCTTCCTATTGCGACATGCGCATTGGCGAAGAGGTGTTTGGCGACCAGATGGCTTATGCCGATTCTGCCTTCTTCGATCTTTTTACTTTTCCCTTGAAGTACGGATCGTATTCTAATTTTTTGGATAAGGGCAAAGTGTTCATCAGTGATGAGATGGCAAAAAAATATTTCAACAAAGAAGATGTGGTGGGGCGACAACTCACGCAAATTGTGCTGGGTGCAGATGGCGTGCGAAGGCCAAAGGAATTTGAGATTGGTGCGGTGTTCAAGAAGCCACCCCAAAACAATAGTTTTGGTTTTGATGTGATCACGCTCTTTGATAATTTTTGGGAGGTCAACCTAGATAAAGACCTGAGCGAAACAAGCTGGAAGAGATATGCACACGTTTTGTTTTTGAAAATCGATGACCCTGCGCAAGTGGCTATTATTACCAAGCAACTTCAACAATACATTGAGCCGCAAAATAAAGCGCGCGAGGATTTTAAGATCAGTGAATATTACCTGGAAAATTTTGTGGGCATGATGCAGCGCAACCGCGCCAACCCGCGTGTGGATAGCGATTATTTAGGAGGTGGTGTTCCTGATGAGGCGGTGACGGTGCCTGCTATCATGGCGGGACTACTTTTACTGTTGGCTTGCTTTAATTTCACGAACACTTCTATCGCTATCTCAAGCAAGCGATTAAAGGAAATAGGCATACGCAAAGTGATGGGCGGCATGAGGCAGCAGTTGATCATCCAATTTTTGGGAGAGAATTTGGTCTTGTGTTTCTTCGGCATGTTGGCAGGTTTGTTAATGGCCGAGTGGATGGTACCCGCGTATGACAATATGTGGACGTGGTTGGAGTTAAAGTTGAGCTATACTGAGCACGCAGGCTTCCTTTTGTTTTTGGTGGTGTTGTTATTGATCACTGCGTTGATAGCTGGATCGTACCCTGCGTTTTATATTACTTCGTTTGAGCCAGTGAGTATTTTAAAAGGCAAAGCAAAATTTGGTGGCACCAATTGGTTCACACGGATTTTATTGGGCGGGCAGTTTGTAATTTCATTGTTGGCCATCATTATGGGTGTGGCCTTTTATCAGAATGGAGAGTACCAAAAGAATTATGATCTGGGTTTTGCTACGCATGGAGTCATTTCAGCATGGGTCAATAATGAAGGGTCGTTCAACACTTATCGCGATGCGCTCGCTTCCAATAAAGATATAGAAGTAATCGCTGGCTCACGCCACCATGTGCCATTTAATTTTTATAACGATCCGGTGAAGTACGAGGCCGTAGAGCGCGAAGTAGATATTATGGAAGTGGGGGATAATTATTTTGAGGCGATGGATATGACGTTACTTTCGGGGAGGAAATTTTTGAAAGACTCGGAAACGGATCGAAAGGAATCGGTAATTGTGACCGAAGAATTAGTAAAGCAATTTGGCTGGAAAGACAACCCGATCGGAAAACGCTTAGTGTGGATGGACACCACACAGCTATATGTAGTAGGGGTTGCAAAAAATGTTTTTGCCCGTGCCCTTTGGGAGCCGATCCAACCCTTATTGATACGCTATGTCGCTCCGGTAAAATATCAGCAATTAGTGGTTAAAATGGATCCTAAAAAAATGGCAAGTGTCAATGAATTCATGGAGAAAAAATGGAAAGAAGTATTTCCGAACACGCTTTATTCAGGAAGAATGATAGACCAACAATTGGGCGAGACAAATGAAATCAATCACAATGTGACTGTTATGTTTGGCTTCCTTGGTTTCTTCGCTGCGTTGATGACGGGCATTGGGCTGTTCACGCTGGTATCGCTCAACATCGAAAAGAAAATGAAGGAAATTGGTGTGCGCAAAGTGCTAGGTGCATCAGTAAGCAATATTGCAGGAGTTATCAATTTTGAGTTTATCGTCAACTTTGGTATTGCTACAATTCTTGGAGGAGCACTTGGGTACTTTGCGGCTGATGCACTTATGGATTCCATCTGGGAATATTACATGAGACTGAACTTGATCACACTGTTTTTGTCGATTACTGCAATGGTTGTGATTGCCGTGCTAGCGGTAGGATATAAGACCATTAGTACCGCTATGTTGAACCCCACTAAGACGTTGCGCGATGAGTAAGTTGTCAACAGTGAGTTTTTTTTAATGGACTTTGTAACATCATCGAGCTAATCAGCGTCTAACGACCAAACCTGACTATTTGATTTGGATTGTAATTGCTTATAAAAGCATGAATAGAAATCTATTGACCTTAAATTTTTCTTTATGATAAAAAACTATCTAACCGTTGCGTTGCGCAACATTCGGAAGCACACTTTTTATTCTGCCATCAATATTTTTGGGTTGGCAACAGGAATGGCAGCTTGCTTATTTATTCTGCTCTACATTGTGGATGAACTCAGCTATGATCGATTTCACCAAGATGCTGCGAATATTTATAGGATTGGACTGCACGGAAAAATTAGTGGTCAGGAAATTAATACAGCCAGTTCATGCCCTCCGTTGGCATCTTCTATGGTCTCTGATATTCCTGGGGTGGAGGCAGCCACGCGTATCAACCATAGAGATAACATGGTTTTTAAGAATGGCGACTTGTCATTTACCGAAGACAAAATACTTTTTGCCGATTCCAATTTTTTCCAATTCTTCTCTTTTAAACTTTTAGAAGGAGACCCCGCCACGGCCTTGAAAGAACCAAACAGCATCGTACTGACACCTGATTTGGCAGCAAAATATTTTAAAGGAGAAGCTTTAGGAAAGTTGATTACAATTGGCAATGAAAATAAATCTTTTAAAGTGACAGGCATTGTGGCTGAGCCACCTCATAACTCGCATTTTTCTTTTATTGCATTGCTCTCCACCAGTTCAGAGAGGGATTACTACAACGCACCCTTTTGGTTGAACAATGGATTGTACACCTATTTCAAAAAGAATCCCAACACGGATATTGCAGCCATTTCATCCAAACTCAATGATGTCACCGACAAACACATTGCGCCTGAGGTTGAGCAATTCATAGGTGTTTCGATTCAAAAATTTCGCGAGAGAGGAAATGAGTATGGGTACTTTACGTTACCCCTATTGGATTCTCGTTTGCACACAACTTGGAACGATGACATTCAAGCCCAAGGGAATGTTACTTACCTCTACGTATTTGGTGGCGTAGGCATTTTTATTTTATTGATTGCCTGCATCAACTTTATGAATTTATCTACAGCTCGCTCTGCGGGACGTGCTAAAGAAGTTGGGTTGCGTAAAACACTGGGCTCGGTAAGAAGTCAAATGGTTGGTCAATTTTTAGCCGAATCAGTGGTGTATGCGACTATTGCCGTGTTGATTGCTTTTATACTTTCTGTTCTTCTGTTACCTCAATTTAATTTGTTATCGGGCAAAGAATTGCCATTGTTCACCATCTTTAATCCAATTATTTTACTAAGTGCTGTTGGTCTTACAATAATCATTGGCTTGGTTGCAGGTAGCTACCCCGCATTTTATCTAACAAGCTTTAGTGCTGTAGAAGTGTTGAAGGGAAAAGTGCGAGCAGGTTTGAAGAGCAAAGGCATCCGCAGCGGGTTAGTGATTTTTCAATTTGCTCTTTCCATTATTCTCATCATTTGCACCACCACCGTTTATCAGCAGATTACTTTTTTGCAAGAGCGAAATGCGGGCTTGGATAAGCATAATGTATTAGTCGTCAGCAATGCAGGCCGATTGGGCACTAACCAAACTGCTTTTAGAAATTCGATTCTTAACAAGAATGGTATTGAGAAAGCAAGTTTTACCAACAATGTTTTTCCGGGCGTAAATAATACGACTGCATTCCGCAATGCTACTACTCGAAAGGATCACATAATGGGCACCTATTTTGCCGACTATGATCATGCTGATGTTATGAAATTTGAATTGGTACAAGGCCGTTATTTCTCTCGCGACTTTCCTTCTGACTCTACCGCAGTGGTTATCAATGAAGCAGCTGCGCGTGAACTAGGTTGGGAAAAACCTTTGCGGGAGAAATTGATCATTTTTGGTGGAGATCAAAGCAAAGGCATTGTCACAGAGATTCCCATGAATGTGATTGGCGTAGTGAAGGATTTTAATTTTGAATCGTATAAAGTGAAAGTCCGTCCAATGGTTATTCAGATTACAAATAAATCAAACAACTTACTGATACGATATTCTGGAAAAGCAGAGGATGTGGTGAAAGAAGCAACCGCATTATGGAAAGAATATGCTTCAGGCGATCCATTTGAATACTCTTTCCTCGATCAAAACTTTGATCAACTTTTTCGCGAGGAACAACGCTTGGGTTCTCTTTTCACGGTGTTCACCGTACTCGCCATCTTCATTGCCAGTTTAGGTTTGTTTGCATTGGCAGCGTTCACTGCTGAGCAGCGCACCAAAGAAATTGGCATACGCAAAGCTATGGGTGCAAGTGTATCTGGCATCACCACTTTATTATCTAAGGAGTTTACTTTGTTGGTTGTTGTTTCAATTGTATTGGCCGTAGTTCCTGCTTATTTTATGTTAGATTATTGGTTGGGTCAATTTGCTTATCGTGTTGAGATCACGTTTGCCATTTTTGCCATTAGTTCATTGGGTGCATTGTTCATTGCTTGGATCACGGTTGGCTTTCAAGCATTCAAGGCAGCTCTGATCAAGCCTGTGGATTCTCTTCGGAGTGAGTAGTAAACCCTCAATGCATTGTAAAAAGACTTGCAAAACTTGTAAAGGCATGGCACGAATTCAATCCGTGACACTCGGCCTGGGGTAGCAGCGGAAAGCCCACAGCGAGGAATTGCAGTCGGATGGCGGCCCCCCCTCTCTACTTTGTAGAGGGGGACGGATGGTGTGCGAAGTACAGGGCTGCTATGAACAACCTTCTCTGCGCCTTTCACATTGCTAAGAGCAAATCTTCGTTAACAGTCACCCCCTCCCTACAAAGTAGAGAGGGGGCTGGGGGTGAGTCAGGCTTTATTTTTTGTATCAATCAAAATCGTCACTGGCCCATCATTGATCAAACTTATTTTCATATCGGCACCGAACTCTCCAGTTTGAATGGGTCTGCCCAAAGTTACTTCCAAAGTATTGATCATTTTTTCATAAATCGGGATGGCGATATCGGGCTTGGCAGCTTTGATATAGCTTGGTCGGTTCCCTTTTTTGGTGCTGGCCTGTAAGGTAAACTGACTTACTAAAATAATATCTCCGCCATCATCTTTCACACTTACATTCATTACGCCTTCGGTATCATTGAAAATGCGCAGGTTGATAATTTTGCTAGAGAGCCACTCGATGTCCTCTTCGTTATCTGCTTCTTCGATGCCAATTAAAATCAAAAGACCTTTGTTAATTTGGGATTTGATTTTTTCATCGATGGTGACTGAGGCTTGGGATGCTCGTTGGATGACTGCGATCATGGTTGTGGTTCAAAAAATGATGTTAATCCGTCATTCATGACCGTAGAGAATTTTTTTCGCGAACATAATCACTCTCGACATATCAATGCCATTTTCTTGCTCAAAGAACAAGGGATGATTTGTTTCATCGACAGTTACACTTGGAATTAGTCCAATTTTCGCGGTCTGCACTTTAACCTTAAGACCAAGTGTATTCGGATAGCAGTTTAAAGGGGTATCCAGTATTCCTGAATAGGGCTTTCTTAAAAATCTATTCTCTTCATTCCAATATTCTTGTTCTTCTTCAAAATCCTTTTTGTCAATTTCAACCCAAACGTTCCATGAAAATGGCTCATCTCTATTTTCAACTTTGATTTTAATTTGCCCCTTTATAAAGAACCTTTTCTCTTCAATAATACAAACATCTTGAGTTAGCTCTGCAACATCTTTATTAGCTAAGTTAAAGTAAGCTGTAGGTGCTTGTGCTCCATAATTCATGGGGATTTCTCTATGATACTTGCCGCAATCACTACAGTAATAACCCATTTCCTCAATTTCGCTTTCACTGTAATCTATTTTTTCAATTTCCCATTTATCTTTTTTCTTTTTGCGTACTGCTCGATACCCTATTGGTAAATCTGCCAACTCAAGCACCGATCTGTCAGTTTTAATAACTTCGTCAAGAGTAACGAGCATTCCTACTTTCTTAAAATCTTGCAATGCTTCATCACCCATGAATTGCCAATCTCCGTCCAATTCATGTGATACTAGTGTTATGGCCGAACCTTCTTTCATAACATGAATAGTTGCATAAACAGTAGTATTTCCTGCTTCCTTAAATTCCTTACTGTTTCTAAAATTTTTTTTTAAGGAAAAATTCATTTCATCAAAGAATATAACGCTTAATACTCTTGCAATTCACTAGATGAATGCACAACCCTCCCCTTCCTCTCCTCCTTCGCTAAAGCCATCATCGCCCTTGCTACTTTTATCGATTCAATAGATGCGTATTTCTTTGGAATGAGGAAGCCGAATATTTTATAAAATACCTGAGCTGCTTCTTCGCCAGTGCGTTGCTCTTTGCGCGGGCCTGTTAATAATGAGGGTTGAAAAATATGGAAGCTATCGAATCCAATCTGCGCAATCGCTTCTTCTACTTCGCCTTTTACTTTGTTATAAAAAATGCTGGAGTCTTTGTTGGCACCCAAGGCAGAGATGATCAGATATTTTTTCGCTCCATTTTCTTTTGCGATTTTTGCCATGGCCAAAGGCGCATCATAATCTACTGCACGAAAGGCTTCTTTTGTTTTGGCCTTCTTCATGGTAGTACCCAAACAACAGAAAACATCGTCTGCTTTTAATTCAGTAGCGTGATTTTGCAATTGATTGAGTTCACAAACCAAGTTATTGAGATTAGGATGCGTTTTATCCAACGGTTTGCGACTGAGCGCGATTACTTTTTCGTAGTCATTGCTTTCTAAAAGCAAGTCGAGCAGTTGGCTGCCTATGAGCCCAGTAGTGCCAACAAGCAATGCTACTTTTGCCATGATTAAAATACTTGTTGGATTTCCTTTTTCAATTCAGAAAGTGCGTGGCCGATGGGATCCACTTTCTTGTCCATCACCATTTCGAAAATCTTTTTCGATAAGTCGAGGCTGCTCGAATCAATCGTCACGCGGCTAGATGCCTCGTTGATGAGGATGATCAAATCTTCTTTTGCATTCTTTACTTGATCCCACACTTGCTCGCTCATGTACACTTGCTGTGATACGTTGTGGTTGTACTCGTTGCGGATTTCATCCAGCAATATTTTTTGAAAGTCGCGGGCGGTGTAACCGGGGTTGTTGAGGCGGATCAATAAATTCTGTGGGGAGATACGTTCCAAAAATAACGCCATGCGCTCATATGCTTGCAGGCGAGCGGGCAAAATGGTTTCGATGCTGCGGGTGCGCACCTCCAGTTTTTTCAAATCAATCTCGCGCTGGATAAACGAGCGAACGATGAGATAGACTGCGTAGAGCACGATGGAAGCGGGTATCAAAATCTTTCCTAACTCAATCAAAGCATTCATGGGAATTTATTAAGGGTCAATTATGTTGGAAATTTAGGTAATTTTATAGGAACTAATGACCTTTGATTATGAATAGGTGTATCCCAAACTTTCGCAGTTCACCGTATCTACCTCACCCTAGCCCTCTCCACAGGAGAGGGTAACTGTCGAGAACGTTTAACACAATGGCAATTAATATCATGCATAGAATAAGAAATAAGATGTCAAAGTAATAAGTTATGTCGTAGAGTCACCCTCTCCTGTGGAGAGGGCAGGGGTGAGGTAATTGCCGAGAAAATCTAAACCGTACTTATGAACAGCGAAAAACTAAAAGAATACCTTTTGCACATTGCTGAAAATATTAAACCAAATACGCAGCTTGATGATTTTTACAATCAACTGGCCTTGCTTGCTGATATTGATGAATTCGAAGAACAAGAGAAACTGGGGATGGTTGTTTCACATGAAGAAGTTATTTCAAGGATGAACCAATTACGGTAAAATACGTGGGGACTTCGGCTAGGGATAGAAGTGGAAAGCCTCCCTCGGCTGCGCTCGGGATGAACTCCGCGCGCTGGCAAGCCGAGGGAGCTTGTAGCGGATAGCCCGTTGGCCACTGCGCCTCGCGTGGCCAGGCCGCCAAAAAAACTAAAAAAATGTTTGAAAACGTAAAACCTATCGGCCTCACCGCCCGCGCTGCCGAAGAAGTAAAAAAAATTATGCAGATGAAGGGCATCCCTGTTGAGTATGGACTTCGCTTGGGCATAAAGGGCGGAGGCTGTGGAGGTGTAGCGCTCATCATCGGGTTCGATAAGCAAAAGACATCAGACCTCTCTTATTTGGTTGAAGGCATTCAAGTGTATGTAGATAAAAAGCACACCATGTACCTCATTGGCAAAGAAGTGGATTTTTATGAAGGGGCAGATGCGAAGGGGTTTATGTTTAAAGACACAAATTAGAAGTTAGAAGTCAGAAGATAGAAGTCAGAAGGTTCTCGGCTTAAGCCCTAAGTCCAAAGTCCTAATGCCCAGTGCCCAATGCCTTATAAACAACAACACTCGCCTTCTTACACACGCCCCCAATTGGTGGATTGAATTTTGAGATTTTTACTTCTACCGATTTGGCCGAAGGAAAAGATTTGAGTGCGTGACTCGCGATGGCGTGGCCAACGGTTTCTAAAAGTTTAGATGGTTTCTCCATCTCCTCTTTCACAATGGCGTACAACTCTTCGTAGTTGATCGTGCCAGTGAGTTCATCGCGAAAAGCAGATTCAGAAAATTCGGTGTCGATGATCACATCCACTTCAAACTTGTTGCCCGAAGAGCGCTCATGCGGATACACTCCGTGGTAGGCATGGAACTCAAGACCTTCCAGCGCTACTTTGCCCGTCATTGGATGTCGTCAAAAAAAGATTTTTGGATTTTGTGCACGTCAGCAAACTGAGGCTGCTGTTTTTCTACCAGCACCGGCTCTTGCACGGGCAACGCCATCGCGCTTTTTATTTCGCGCTCCACCTCGGCATTGGGGAACAACGCCTTTTTCGTTTCGCGTTTTGCCAACGCCAAATGTTGATCGGGGTCAAACTCACGCGCGGCCGTCTTCGCGCGGTCAACGCGGTCAATCGTTTCGCCTGCCAACCGCTTCATGTCAGATAACAAATTGTCTTTGTGCAGCTCCAATGTTTTGTAATGTTGCCCCAGCGTCTTCAGCCTATCTTCCATCTCCGCCAACATATCTTTGGAAATATATTCCGATTCTTCTATCGTGTTTTTTGCTTTCGTCTTCGCCTCGTTCAGCATCGCGTCAGCTTTCATCTGCGCCTCGCGCAAAATTAGTTCGGCCGTTTTGTTCGCTTGGTCAATCACGTTCGCGCCCGTGTCTTCGGCAGTCTTCAATGTTTTGTAGAGCGAGCTTTCCACTTCGCGCAGTTTAGCCACTTCGCGCTCGGTGGCCTCGTACTTGATGCGCACTTCTTTCACATCGTCCAGCGTGCGCTCCCATTCTTGCGAGAGCGATTGCAGGTAAGCGTTTACCTCATCTTTGTCGTAGCCGCGCAGCACTTTTTCAAATGCCTTCTGGCGGATTTCCAATGGTGTGATTCTCATGGCGTGGTTGTTTAGTCGATTAGTTTAAAAAATGGTAAAGCTCAAAAGTTTAAAAAATCCACGAACAAATATAGTAATTAGTTCGGGATTAGCACGTTGCGTTGCGGATTTTCGAAAGGCAGCAAGCTACATGCCTCAAGCAGTTTGAGTGCATGTTGCAATGAGGTCTTATTAATACTTAGGCGGCCTGCCACGCGAGGCGCAGTGGCACCGCGCTATTCGTTCCAAGTCCGCGCCCCACACCACCTTCCCTTGGCGGGCTTTCCACTTCTATCGCTGGCCGATGCCCGCACCAAGTTCATATCTTGATTAAAAAAGTTTGCAGATAAACACACACAGCAAAGAACAGGAAGTTGTATTGGCGCAATCGCCAAGGCGATTGCGTAATTTTTCATTGTCGTTGATTTTGAATGGATTAGCGGAAAGCCATTCGTTTTTGGAAATCTGAAACTTGCGTATATTTAGGAGTTAGCGGTCATTGTAAAGCGACACCCTACAAATATTGAAGAAGACTAAATATGAATTCAATTATTGATTACAGAATTTTAACTTTTGCAGACAAAGAAAAGTATAGACAAATTAGACTTGAATGTTTAAGAAAACACCCTGAAAATTCCTTCGCAGCGGAGTCTCCCACCTCGGGGACTCCGCGTATAATGGAATCACGAAAGGAATAATTTAAACAGAACGGTAATGGATAAATGTAAGTATGGGGAGCGATGGATAATGCAATGAAGGCGCGGAGTCCCGAGGCGGGAGACTCCGCGAGGAATAAAATTCGAATTCATTAAAAATATGCGTCTTTGTTGAAGTTATTCTCCAACGAAAATCATAAGCAATACTACCTCGCCAACACTGGCATATTGCCCACTAGCATTTGAAGATCTTCATTATCCACATTGCCTTTCTCATCGGCTACCACAAGAAAGTTTTCGTAGAGGGTATTCAAGTCTTCACCTTCGAAATGATAGCCGAGTAATTCCGCACGGTGCTTCAACGCAGCACGGCCACTACGCGCAGTAAGTAAGATAGATGATGACGGAACTCCCACATCAGCGGGATTGATAATCTCATAGTTCTCGGCATGTTTTAAAAATCCATCTTGATGAATGCCCGAAGAATGCGAAAAAGCATTTTTGCCTACAATGGCTTTGTTCGGCTGCACTGGCATGTGCATCATTTCGCGCACCATCTGACTGATTTCAAAAATGCGTTCCGATTTAATATTGGTATACAAATCTAAATCCTTATGCACTTGTAAAATCATGGCTACTTCTTCTAAGGAAGTATTACCAGCACGCTCTCCAATGCCGTTGATGGTGACTTCAGCTTGACGGGCTCCGTTGGTCAAACCTGCAATGGTATTGGCCGTGGCCAAACCTAAATCATTGTGGCAATGCACGGAGATTACTGCCTTGTCGATGTTCTTTACATTTTCAAATAAATAGTGAATGCGTTTTCCATATAAATGCGGCAAGCAATAACCAGTGGTGTCAGGGATGTTCACCACATCGGCACCTGCGGCAATTACGGCCTCGGTCAATTGAGCAAGGAAAAACAAATCAGCACGACCAGCATCTTCCGCAAAAAATTCTACTTCATAGCCTTTTGCCTTCGCATACTTCACCGCCCACACGCCTTGCTCCAACACTTGCTCGCGATTGGATTTGAATTTATGCTTAATGTGAACATCCGATGAACCAATGCCTGTATGGATCCTTCCATGCTTCGCGTGATGCAATGCTTCGGCTGCCACATCGATGTCGTCTTTTTTCGAGCGCGTGAGTCCGCAGACGGTAACGTTCTTCACTGCTTTGGATATTTCCACAACCGAAAGAAAATCACCTGGACTGGAGATTGGGAAACCTGCTTCGATCACATCTACACCCAATGCTTCAAGCTCTTTTGCGATAATTACTTTTTCCTCCGTCTTTAACTGACAGCCTGGCACTTGCTCGCCATCGCGAAGAGTGGTGTCAAATATTTGAATTTTGTGGCTCATAAAAAAAGAATTTAGAATATAGAAGTCAGAAGTTAGAATATCAAACAGCTTGGGTGCGTGTCACCCTTTCAAGTTGCTCAACTACTATACTCCCCATGTTGCTTGTGTTTAAAATTTTATTTTTATCCGTACGTGAATCTGCAATATCGCTTGTGCGATAGCCCGCTTTCAATGTTTGTTCCACTGCCTTGATAATACTTTCTGATTCTTCCTTTAATCCAAAAGAAATATCAAGCATCAAAGCAACTGACAAAATAGAAGCGAGTGGATTGGCGATTCCTTTTCCAGTAATATCATGCGCACTTCCGTGTATGGGTTCGTACAATCCAACGGTGTCGCCAACGGAGGCAGAGGCCAACATGCCCATAGAACCTGCTATCTGCGAAGCTTCATCGGTAAGGATGTCGCCAAATAAATTTCCTGTAACCACCACATCAAAGCCGCGCGGGTTTTGGATCAACTTCATCGCGGCCGAATCAACAAATTGATGCTCGAGTTGAACGTCAGGATATTCTTTGGCCACTTCTGTCACCACTTGTCTCCATAAGCGAGAGCTCTCCAGTACATTGGCTTTATCAACCGATGTTACTTTTTTCTTGCGAGTACGGGCTGCTTGAAAAGCTTTGTGTGCGATGCGCTCTACCTCATATTTTTGATAGATCATCAGATCGTAGGCGGTGTTGCCATCATCTTTCCGACCCTTCTCACCGAAATACACATCGCCCGTTAGTTCGCGGAAGAAAAGAATATCTGATCCTTTTAATATTTCCGCTTTGATGCTGGAGGCCTCTAGCAGCTCATCAAAAAGTTTAATGGGGCGAAGATTGGCATACAAGCCAAGTTCCTTTCGCATTTTCAACAAACCCTGTTCAGGCCTAACTTTTAGAGTGGGATCGTTATCATATTTAGGATGACCAACCGCTCCAAATAAAATTGCATCGCAGTTTTTTAGTTTTGCCAAAGTCTCGTCAGGCAATGGATTTCCAGTAGCCTCGATGGCATCATGCCCAATGCTTGCTTCATCAAATTCAAATTGATGCCCGAACAACTCGGCAATTTTTTCCAATACCTTTTTTCCCTCGGCAGTTACTTCTTTGCCGATGCCATCGCCTGGCAAAATGATTATTTTCTTTTTCATTAAAGTTTCGTTATCCGTTAATAGTTATCAGTTATTCGTTATCAGGAAATTGTCACAAACTATTAACAATTAACTTATAATTTCTATTAACTATTATGCGTGTGCTACATCAAACTCCCTTACCTCCTTATTCAAACTCAACAAATAATCAATGTCATCATACCCATTGATCATACAGGTTTTTTTGTACTTGTTGATCTCAAAGCTTTCTTTTACCGATCCTACTTGAAGGATCTGGTTTTCTAAGTCCACCACAATTTCAGTAGATGGTTTTTCTTCAGCGGCTGTCAAAAGCTGTTTCAAAAAATTATCGGACACTACAATTGGCAATAGGCCGTTGTTCAATGCATTGTTTTTAAAAATATCTGCAAAAAAACTCGACACTACCACTTTGAAGCCATAATCATGGATGGCCCATGCGGCATGCTCACGACTACTGCCGCAACCAAAGTTTTTTCCACCCACTAAAATCCTTCCCGTATACTTGGGATTGTTCAACACAAAATCCTTTACAAGTTTGCCTTCTCCATCAAATCGCCAATCACGAAAAAGATTATCACCAAAGCCTTCACGCGTAGTTGCCTTTAAAAATCGCGCAGGAATGATTTGATCCGTATCAATATTATCAATTGGCAGTGGTACTGCGGTAGATTTTAATGTGGTGAATTTTTCTTTCATTCCAGTTGATTGTTAAAAGTGAATGGTTATCAGTTACTCGGCCTATTAACGAATAACTATTAACTACCCCAAAACTCCCTTACATCTGTAACTCGTCCAGTAATTGCAGCCGCAGCCGCACTCAGTGGGCTAGCTAAAAACGTGCGCGACTTGGGGCCTTGCCTTCCTTCAAAGTTTCTGTTGGAGGTGCTTATACAATATTTTCCTGCTGGCACTTTGTCTTCGTTCATTCCCAAGCAAGCTGAGCAGCCGGGGCTTCTCAATTCAAAACCTGCCGTAGCAAAAATTTTATCCAACCCTTCTTCAATAGCTTGCGCTTCCACTTGCTTTGATCCAGGTATCACCCACACTTCTACGTTCTGCGCTTTTGTTTTTCCTTTTACCATTGCAGCTACTAAGCGCAAGTCTTCGATGCGCGCGTTGGTGCAACTGCCAATGAATACATAGTCGATGGCCTTGCCGAGTAGTGAGACACCTTGCTCCAAGCCCATGTACTCCAATGATTTTTTGAAAGAGGCTTGCTCTGAAATTTCTTTTAACTCTGCAACTGTGGGAATGCGATCCGTTATTTTCATGCCCATGCCCGGATTTGTTCCGTAGGTGATCATGGGGGCAATGTCCGCTGCATCAAATTTTAAAACCGAATCGTAGGTTGCGCCTTCGTCTGTTGCTAACCTTTTCCACTCGGTTACTTTTTTATCAAAGGCTTCACCTTGTGGTGCGAACTTTCTTCCTTTTATATAATTAAAAGTAGTTTCATCTGGTGCGATCAATCCGCCACGTGCGCCCATCTCGATGCTCATGTTGCAGATGGTCATGCGCGCCTCCATCGATAAATTGCGAATGGTATCGCCCGCGTATTCCACAAAAAAGCCAGTGGCACCACTGGCTGAAATTTTTGAGATGATATATAAAATAATATCTTTGCTGACGACACCTTTACCTAATGAACCATTGATTTCAATCTTCATGGTCTTAGCTTTGTATTGCAAAATGCATTGCGTAGCCAATACTTGTTCTACTTCACTCGTGCCAATGCCAAATGCAATATTTCCAAACGCACCGTGCGTACTAGTGTGGCTATCACCACAAACAATTGTCATACCCGGCAATGTCAATCCTAACTCAGGCCCGATGATGTGCACGATGCCTTGATACGGATGGCCGAGATCATACAGCTCCACATCAAACTCCGCACAATTTTTTCTCAACGTTTCTACTTGATGACGGCTCAATGCTTCTTTGATTGGAAGGTGTTGGTCTTTAGTCGGCACGTTGTGATCGGCTGTGGCCGTAGTGCGGGAAGTGTTGAAAACTTTTATTCCTCTTTTTTTCAAGCCATCAAACGCTTGTGGACTTGTTACTTCATGTATAAAATGTCTATCGATAAATAAAGCATCGGGATAGCCTTCGGCACGCTTCACAACATGGTTGTCCCAGATTTTTTCAAAAATTGTTTTTGGTTTTTGTTCGCTCATTTGGCTCTTCAACAACTGTTAGTTTGGCGTAATGCCTTAAAAATGCAATCGCCTCGGCTTCGTTGAGACGCAAAATGTTGCGGCTTTACGAAACCAAGGCGATTAGAGTGATATTAATTTATCGTTACGAAGATGAGAATTTTTCTGTTAGAAGATTTCTCTTTCAAGAAAAAAATTTTGCCGCTTACAAGTGTTAGTTACAATAATTCAGCATCTGAAGTGATGGCAACCTTCAATGCTTTTGATATGATGCAATTTTTTTCTGCTCCTTTTGCAGCGTCATTAAATTGTTGTGCTGTAATGCCGAGTACTTTTCCTTTGACAGAAAGATGAATGGCTGTTACGTCAAGTCCTTCTAATGTTAATGTTGCAACAGTATCAAGCGAAGTAGGTGGAGTGTTTGCCTGTGTAAGCCCTGCACTTACGGCCATGGTAAAACAGCCGGCATGTGCCGCTGCTAACAATTCTTCTGGATTAGTGCCAACTCCTTCTTCGAATCTGGTTTTAAAAGAGTACTGAGTGTTGTTCAGTACGGTGCTTTGAGAGGATAGATTTCCCTTTCCAGTTTTCAAATCTCCTTCCCAATGGGCGGTTGCAGTGCGTTTCATAGTTGTTAATTTAAGTTGTTAGTAAATTTATTTAGTTGTTTCTAGGTGTCTGACACTTTAAAAGTGTCTTGACACCTTAGTTGCTGCTTCAGTGAAGTCGGTATTTTAAGATGTAAGTACTTGTTAATTTCTCAGGTGCAATGATTGTTAAGTTTTCTTGATTAAGATTATCCATTTGGCTATTGGCCAGTACGTATAAATAACCATTTGCGATGGCTAATGTTGTGGGTACATCAAAATATTTATTATTACTATCTATGATTTTGGTCTTATGAATAGACTGAAAGTCATTGGACAAAAAATACCTTATAACTTTATTGGGTTTGCCTTCGAGTGCGTTCTGAATACCAATGATTGAATTTTTATATAGCTCAATTCCATCTAACCCTTTGGATGAAACATTATCATCATTCATTTTGATCGTCTCAACAATATTACTTTTAATATCGACTCGCTGTAACCCATTGTCGGTAGCAACTAACAAAAATTTACCATCTCGGGAAATGGTTATTCCATTTGGGTAGGTAAATGGTTTATTTAATTTTAACTTGATAGGCTCTTTCATTGACATACTCCACTTCCAGATACAATGGCCATAAGTATCTGTGATGTAAATAGAACCATCAGGGGAAATTACTAAGTCATTGAAAAAACGTTTGATCGTATCTAACGGATAAGAAAATTTTTTCAACAGTTTCTTTGTTTTAAGATCATAAGCAAATATGCCTGCACTGAAACTTTTGCCAATGATGTTTCCCGAACAAGCCCACAAGATTCTTCTTTTACTATCTACATGAAGACCTACACCGCCCACGAATCCATCTTGATCGCTTTCGATAAAATCAGATACGCCTTGCTTTGATATCTTGACAATCTTGTTTTTGAAAATACTGCTAATATAAAAATCTTTCGTGAGTGGATCGAACGCGATGCCCTCGGTAATTAAATCCTTTTCAGGGATTTCAAAAATGATTTCTTGGGAGAAGGAAACAGAAGTAGTGAATAGGAAGAAAAGAATTGTTCCAAGTTTTTTCAAAAATTGTTTTGGTTTTTCGCTGACCACTATCTTACATCACCTTTTTAATACAATAGCTAAGATGAAGGAACTTCTGCACATCACCAATGAATTTCTTAAAAAGTTTGTGATGGTAATCGTTTAGTAGTTTAATGAGAATGGCCAACAGGTGTGTTACGATTGGAAAAGCACATCCATCGTTAAATCATTTTGCACCACACTACCAGAGTATTGGTTGCTGGTGACACCAAATGTTGTGATCATAGTTAAAAATACTGCCTTACGTGTTAGCGTCTCGGATTTAAAGCATCCAATCTTATTCCGTAGTTCATCAGCATATTTTTTGGAGATGACGAATGGATTGATTGAGAATTTCATTTCACAAAGGTTAATCACTTGATCTCTGCGATCAATGATGAGGTCTATCTGCGCGCCTTGTTTGTCACTTGCGCTTCGCCATGAGGAGACCTGCGTTTGCATGCCGCTAATTCCCAAAGCCTGTTGGAGCTGCTGAATATGATACAGACACACTTGCTCAAAAGCATAACCACTCCAAGCTCTATGTGTGGGGCTATCAATCATTTTTATCCATTGATTTTTCCCTCCTCTATTTTGACGGAATAAAAATTTTAAATAGAACAAGGAGTAAAAGTCGCTCAGTTGATAGAGCGTGTTCCTGCTTGCTTTTCCAAAAGGCACATAAGAAGTGATAAAGCCGCTCTCTTCTAATTCTTTCAATAGCCGACTGAGCCCTCCGCCATTCGATAAGCCAGAGAGAGAAGCAATTTCTCCCCGTAACAAACCTTTGGCTTTGGTTGCTAAAGTCTTTACAATACTCAAGTGTCTTTCGGGCTGATTAAACAGTGATTGAAACACAGCATTAAATTCGTTTTGCAATAAGCCGCCTTCAGAAAAGCAAACCTCTTCAATAATTTGCGCGGCACTTCTGCCTCTGCTCACGGTCTCCCAGTAAAAAGGTATTCCACCCAGCACCATGTACAATTGAATGATTTGGTAAGCATCAAGGGCCACTTTTCTTTTTTGTAAAAACAGACTGCATTCACGCAAGGTGAAAGGCTCTATCTTCATTCTGTAGGTTACGCGGTTATATAATCCACCTTTGTTGTGGATGAGTTTAGTCAACATCCAAGAAGCGGCCGAACCGCATACGATTAAAAAGATATCTTTACGTTCAGAAGCCCAACTATTCCAAAAGTGCTCAAGTGCCTGTAGAAATCGTGCGTTGGGTGTATCAAACCAAGGCAGTTCATCAATAAAAATAATTTTTTTCTTTTGTTTCGATTTTTCCAAATGCTCTATCAATTGCTGGAAAGCATATAGCCAATTCTCGGGCATATCCCCTTTTTTTTTGCTGTACTTTTTCAAGGCCAAGTTGAAATTAATCAACTGCTCGTTCACAGATACATTAGCTACACCTGTGACGTAAAAAGCAAATACCTCTCTATACAAAGCTTTGATGAGATATGTTTTGCCTACTCTTCTTCTGCCATAGAGAGCCAGAAACTCGGCTTTCGATGAGCTTTCTAATTTCAGAATCTTCGCTGCTTCACCTTCTCGGCCAATAAAATCCCTAAAGTATTTATTTTCAACTTGGCTATAAATGTACTTTTTTTACTACTTATAGCCAAATCGAATTATCTAGTAAGAATATCTATAAAAATCTTGCCTTTAACTACTTCAACCTACCACCTTCTACAAAAAGAGAAGGCCAAGCGGAATTTTTAGAAATGTGCTAAGTTATTATAAGAACTGTTTTTGAGATCATAACGAAAAAACCATCTATAAGCAAAATAGTGGCTTGGCTCTAAATATAGTTTTTCAGCTATTTATAGCCAAGTCAAAATAAGTAGACAAGATTAATTAACTCGGAGATTTAATCCTTTTCTAGAATCTCGAAGGCAACTTCTTGCGAGAAGGAAACTGAAGTAGCGAATAGAAAGAGAAACGTCCATTTCATAAACCACAAACTTTATAGATAACGTCAGCCAGGGATGGAGGCATTGTTGGAGCCCGAAATGGATATGTGCGGTTGGTGGCGACTGCCGACAGCCCGGTGCCACTGCGCCTCGCGTGGCAGGCTGCAAAGTCAGTTACCACCAAGTCAACGGAAACTTAATTTCGTTTACTGAGTCAACCACTAAATCTGGCTTGAAAGCATAGCGCGTTAAGTTCTCGCGCTTGGTGATTCCGCTCAACACCAAAATAGTTTTGTAGCCCATCTGCACACCTCCACGAATATCAGTATCCATAGTGTCACCTATGATTGTAGTTGTTGCTGTTTCCAATCCAAGTGCTTTGCGTGCCGAGCGCATCATCACCGGACTTGGTTTGCCCACTACAAAAGCTCTTACTCCCGTTGCCTCTTCAATCATCGCGCTCGTAGCAGCAATACCTAAATTGTCCCAGCCTTTTTTCTTGGGTGATGGATCGCGATTGGTGATCACAAATTTAGCTCCAGCCAAAATCATGTCTACTGCTTTTTGCACCATCTCTAAAGTAAAATTTCTTCCTTCGCCAAGCACCACAAAATCAGGATCTGAGTTGACCAACGTAATTCCATTTTCGTGGAGACTAGAGATCAATCCCCCTTCGCCCAATACACACGCGGTACCACCAGGAATTTGGCTCGCCAAAAATTTACCAGTAGCCATAGCACTTGTATAGACGTGATCTTCGCTTACTTTGATGCCCAACTTCTCCAATTTCTTAACGGCATCTACCCTGGTTCGCTGACTGTTGTTTGTCATGAACATGAAAGGGATTTTTTGTTCTAACAATCTTGCAATGAATTTATCAGCGCCCGTTATTAAAGCATCACCGCTATAAATAACCCCGTCCATATCAATTAATAAGCCTTGTGCCATTTTTGTCAATTATTTTACTCGCAAATATACAGCTATTGATTTGCTTGCGCCACAATTTTTCTAAACATAGCCATCTCCAGTTCGTGAAATAGTCTCTTCTTATCATTCTTGAAATGATAATTTGATGATAGCTTGACAATCACCATATCTGTTTTAGGGTCGATGTAAATAAATTGATCATAAATCCCTTGTGCATTGAACTCGCCTTGGCTTCCTTCAGGAATCCACCATTGAAAACCGTACCCATCCCTTAACACTGCACTCTCACGTTTTCCTGGCATGACATGTGGAGCATCTGGCGTGACGGATGCAAGAACCCAATTTGCTGGCACTACTTGCTTTCCTTTCCACTTACCGCTATCTAAAAATAGTTGTCCTACTTTTGCATAGTCTCTGGCTGTTGCATTCAAGCCACCCAAGGCGAACTCCATTCCTGATTTGTCTACAATCCAAAATGCTTCTGCCTCGGGGCCAATCTGTGACCAAAGCTTTTCGTTCATATATTGAGTTATCGACTGACCCGTGGCTTTCGTCAAAATCATCCCCAACACTTGTGTATCAATGCTCACATAATGATTGTACGTGCCTGGCTCACGTTCTCTCTTTAATGTTTTAGCAAAGTCGGCCATGGGCATACCCAACGCAAAATACCTGCCCATGATATTGATATCAGAATTAAAATCGCCATAGTCTTCATTGAAGCCAACGCCTGACGACATTTGCAGCACATCTTTGATCCGAACCTTATCGTAGCCTGTACCAGCAAACTCAGGCAAATAATCAGTAACTGTCTGCTCAATGCTTTTGATCTTTCCTTCTGAAATGGCAATGCCAAACAGCGCAGAGATCACCGACTTGGACATTGACCACGCAATGTGATGACTATCGACTGTGAAATCATTTCCATAATATTCATAGCGCATGGTATTATGCTGAATAATCAAGAGTGCGTCTGTCAGCGTGAAATCTAAAAAGGATTTTGTGTTGATGGTCGAGTCGCCCAATTGAAAAGTCTCTGGCAAAGAGTAAGGTTTTATACTTACTGGAAATGGATGTGACTGTTCAGGCTGTGGTACAGTGCTGGTACTAAATATTTTATTAACACCTCTAAAATTTTGCGAGATATTATCTTTATCAAAAAAGGTAAGGACTTTGTAGAGTTGGTAGGCTTCTTGGCGATAGAATAATAGGATGGTAATTGCAGCGATGGCTAATAAGCCGGCAAGGCCAAGGAGAATTTTGCGAAAGAGTTTCATTTTTTTGAGAATTAAGTTCAAGTTATGAAAATTGTGGTAATAGAATGAATCGCACAATATTTTAATTATGCACTACTCAAAAATATCTAACTTTGGCCTATGACGGCAACATTCCCCTTTAGTCAGTATTTATTTTGGGATGCCCCAGTAGAAGATATTGATCTGCAAAAGAACAAGCGATACGTAATTGAGCGGGTGATGACTCGTGGAAAAATGGAAGACTTTGAAACACTATTGACGCTCTACTCGAAAGGAGAAATCAGGGCCGCGTTGAAAGAATCAAAAGAACTAGATCCTAAAACCCGTCACTTCTGTAGCTGGTATTTTGATATTCCCGAAAACGAATTACATGCTTCATCTTTCTACCGTTGATCGCTCCACATTTTCATTGCTTGAGGATATTTTTAAACTTCCTTTTGTGAAAAAAAACTTTGGCCTTGCAGGGGGAACTTCTCTGTCCTTGCAAATTGGCCATCGCAAATCAATTGATCTCGATCTATTCTCTCCGATTTCTTTTTCACCGAAAGAAACTGAAAATACCCTAGCAAGTAGTTCTTCATGGCACTATGAACCCATGAGCCAAAGTGAACGGATGCTTTTTTGCTACCTTAATAAAGTCAAGTGCGATTTCGTTTATGAACCCTTTCCATTGATCAATCCTTTTTTAGAAGAAAATGGAGTGAAATTCTATTCGCTTGCGGATATAGCCGCTATGAAAATGCATACCATCTGTGGGCGGGGGAAGAAAAAAGATTTCTTTGATATCTACACACTACTTCAACTGTATGATTGGAAACAAATGCTAGAGTGGTTTAGTCAGAAATATGATAAATCTCAATTTTTCTTTTTATGGAAGAGCATAACGTATTTTAAAGATGCTGATAACGATGTGGATATTAGAGGTATTGAGCCTTACGATGTTTCGTGGGCAGAGGTAAAAGAAACCATCCTTAAAAAATGTAAGTAATCCTACACCAAATACTCAAACAAATTCTCATTCTGATTCACCAACGTGTAATTGAGTTTGGAAGAATCCATTCTCTCGATCAACAAATGAAAGTCATCTTTGGATTTTACCTCTATGCCGATCAAGGCAGGCCCCGTTTCTTTATTATGCTTCTGAATGAACTCAAACCGCACGATATCATCATTCGGGCCAAGGATGTTATTGACAAACTCTTTTAGCGCGCCTGGTCGCTGTGCAAAGCGAACGATGAAATAATGCTTGAGGCCTTCGTATAGTAGAGAGCGCTCTTTGATCTCTTGCATGCGATCGATGTCGTTGTTACCACCACTCAAAATGCAGATTATTTTTTTTCCTTTGATTTGATTAGCATACTGATCAAGCGCAGCAATGGATAATGCTCCCGCTGGCTCTGCCACAATCGCGTCTTCATTGTAAAGTTGAAGGAGCGTGGAACTCACTTTTCCTTCTGGCACTAGCAACATATCGGCCAGTATCTCTTTACAGATTTCAAATGTGAGATCGCCCACTTTTTTTACCGAAGCTCCGTCCACAAATCGTTGGATCGACTCTAACATCACGGGCTTACCGGCCTTCAATGCTTCTTTCATCGAAGGTGCTCCTTGTGGTTCTACACCAACGATTTTCGTTTGAGGGGAATAGGTCTGGAAATAACTTCCCAGTCCTGCGGACAATCCACCTCCACCTACAGGAACAAAAACAAAATCAATGTTCGATTGCTCTTCTAAAATTTCCTTACCTACTGTCCCCTGGCCTTCCATCACCTTCACATGATTGAAAGGCGGAATGAAAACCATATTCTTTTGTTCGGTAAATTCCATTGCGTGTGCTTGGCAATCATCAAACGTATCACCGATCAAAATGACCTCAATATTATCTCCACCAAACATTTTTACTTGATTGATTTTTTGTTTGGGGGTAATGGCCGGCATATAAATCACTCCTTTAATATTGAGTGCTTTGCAAGAAAACGCAACACCTTGTGCATGATTGCCCGCACTCGCGCACACCACGCCTCGACTGCGTTGCTCTTCATTAAGGCTTTGAATCAAGTTATACGCCCCACGAATTTTATACGAACGCACGATTTGCAAATCCTCGCGTTTCAAATACACTTCGCATCCAAACTTTTCAGATAGCTTGCGATGAAACTGCAAGGGAGTCTTCAATACCACAGACTTCAGCACCTTGTAGGCGGAGTCGATGTCCAGTGTTTGTTTTTTTAGTTCAACCATGTTTTAAAAGTAGGCGGTAGACAAAGGCAATAGGCAAGTTGCCTACTGCTTACTGCTCTTGCCTACTATTCTTTAACTGCTAAAATAATCCCTGTCGACCACACTTGCTTTGTCAATGATAAGTCAGTTCGTTCTTCTAAAACATTGACAAGGTTAATTGCCTTTTCTTGATGTCCATCAGGCCAGTTGGCCTGAGGCAGCATATCATCAATAATATAAAGGCCTCCTTTACTTAACATCGAAAGCACTTCTTCCAAAAGCAAATATTTGCCATGCCACGTATCTGCAAAAATGTAATCGTATTTTTGATCTCTGTTCTTTTCAATCCATTCACCACCATCAGAACAAACCAGTTTCAATCGCTCATCCTTTCCTAAAAATGATTGAGCTATTTCTAAAAATATAGGATCTTTATCAACTGACGTAAGCGTTGAATCCGCATCCATCCCATCCAATATCCACGATGTAGAGAGACCCGTTCCAGTGCCCAGTTCCAAAAATTTACCAGCAGGTTTTGAGCATGCGAGTGTTCTTAGCAAAGAACAAGTCAGCACATCTGAAGCCATGGTGAAGCCAGAAAGTTTTGTGGCTTCATCAATGCGGCTGTATGCCTCTGGGAATTGTTGGTTGATCGTCTCGGTCATTTGTTGGTCGTTACTGGTTGTTCGCGATTAACGGACAACCAATAACGATTAACGATCTAATTAATCATACTCGCCTCTACTTGATTTTTCTCTGGCCTTAATGCACGCACGGCTGCACCAGCCTGCCACAATTCACTTTCACGCACTTCTTTCAATTCTTCAGCAAGCTTTTCGCGATAGTCAGGTTTGCTACACGTCTCAATAGTACGTTTCGCTTCTGCGCCACTCGCTACGCTCTCATACAATTCTTTGAACACAGGAAGGGTAGCTGCTTTGAATTTTTTCTTCCAATCCAGAGCACCACGTTGCGCAGTGGTAGAACAATTCGCGTACATCCAATCCATACCATTCTCTGCAACAAGTGGCATCAAACTCTGTGTCAATTCTTCTACGGTTTCATTGAAAGCTTCAGAAGGTGTATGTCCTTTCGAGCGAAGCACTTCATATTGCGCTTCAAAAATTCCCGCAATAGCACCCATCAATGTGCCACGCTCTCCAGTTAAATCTGAATACACTTCTTTTTTAAAATCTGTTTCGAATAAATAACCTGCACCTACACCAATTCCCAATGCAATTGCTTTTTGAGCTGCTTTGCCACTGGCATCCTGAAATACTGCGTAACTAGCGTTAATGCCTTTGCCTTGCAAAAATAATCTGCGCACAGAAGTGCCAGAGCCTTTGGGCGCAGCCAAAATAACATCCACATCTGCTGGAGGCACAATACCCGTTTGCTCTTTGAATGTGATTCCAAAGCCATGCGAGAAATATAATGTCTTACCCGTAGTAAGAAATGGTTTCAGCGTAGGCCAAGAAGCTATTTGCCCTGCATCCGATAATAAAAATTGAATGATCGTGCCACGCTTTGCTGCTTCGTTAATTTCAAATAGTGTTTCACCAGGAACCCAACCATGAGCCACAGCCTTGTCCCAAGTCTTAGAACCTTTGCGTTGGCCAACAATTACGTTGAAACCATTGTCGCGCAGGTTCAGTGCTTGCGCAGGCCCTTGCACACCATATCCAATGATCGCGATGGTTTCATTTTTCAAAACATCCAACGCTTTCTCCATCGGAAATTCTTCGCGTGTTACTACTTCTTCTACCGTACCTCCAAAATTGATCTTTGCCATTTTTATTTGTTTTTAGTTATTGGTTAATAGTTACCTGTTAATCGTTAGTTGTTAATGGTGATTCGGCCTGCTAACCGATAACCGTTAACTTATAACTTCGAGTATTCAATCAACATCCACAATCCGTTCGCTCAATTCAAAATAAAGTTCGCTTCCTTCCTTTGAACGTACCAGCTCTACTTCTATCAATTTTTCTAATTGCACCGAAACTTTCTCAATCATATCAGGAGTCGTGTGGAGCAGCATGATCACTCCGCCCCTACGAAAATCATTTTCGTTCTCATGCGCCATCAATTTTTTGATGCGTACCCTTCTGCGATTGAGTATATTAATAATCCTGTTCAACACAGAAAAATTATTATCAGCCGCTACCTCTAATGTGAAATCTTGTTTCATTCTTTTCTATTTTAAAGGAAGTCAGAAGATAGAAGTCAGAATTCAGAATTTGCCTGCTGCACACTTCTTACTCCAACTTTTCCAATCACTCCTCACTTTGTTCCCGATAACTATCGGGATCAATTGCCTATTTGTCAACTACTCGTGCCCACTGCTTATTGCCAACTGCCTACTTCTTAACTGGTATTTCCAAAATCACTTCTCCCACTCCCGCACCCGCAGGCACCATCGGGAACACGTTATCCTCTTTGCCCACTACCACTTCCAAAAAATAAGATGTTTTTGCATCCAGCATTTCTTGTATGGCCGCCTCTAATTCTTCACGCTTTTCTACTTTTCTTGCTGCGATGTTATAGGCCTCCGCAATCTTCACAAAATTGGGATTGTCCATTTCCGTAAAAGAATAGCGCTTGCTATGAAACAGCTGTTGCCATTGGCGCACCATTCCCAAAAAATTATTATTTAGCACCATGATCTTTACAGGAATTTTGTACTGCATGATCGTGCCTAATTCCTGTACCGTCATCTGATAACCTCCATCGCCAATCACCGCCACCACCTGCTTATGCGGCATCGCCAATTTCGCACCCATGGCAGCAGGAAGTGCAAAGCCCATAGTTCCAGCGCCACCTGAGGTTACGTTAGTTCGTGGTTTTTTAAATTTATAATAGCGGGAAGTGACCATTTGGTGCTGGCCTACATCGGTAACCACAATCGCTTCGCCATTCGTTTTATTAGATAAGCAATTGATTACCTCAGCCATCATCAATTCCTCGCACGTTGGATTGAATTCATGCTTGATGACTTTTTCGTATTCGATCTTGTCCATCGCATGAAAACTTTCTACCCACTCCGGGTATTTTTTCTCTTCACATTTTTCCGTTAGGGCTTTCAATGCTTCCTTCGCATCAGCCAAAACAAAAGCATCAGTCTTTATGATTTTATTAATCTCCGCTTTGTCGATATCTATGTGAACGACCTTGGCCTGCTTTGCATACTTGCTCACATTGCCCGTCACGCGATCATCGAATCGCATACCAATACCAATCAGTACATCGCACTCGTTGGTATTTACATTGGGGCTGTAGTTGCCATGCATACCCAAGTAGCCAACATAATTGGGATGATCTTGTGGAAACGCTCCAAGACCCAGCAGTGTAGATGCAACCGGTATTCCTGTTTTTTCAGAAAAAGCAATGAGTTCTTTTGAAGCGCCTGATAGTAATATACCCTGACCCGCTAAAATATATGGTCGCTTCGCTTTGTTGATTAATTCAGTTGCGGCATCTACCTGTGCATCTTGCAAAACAGGTTTGGGCTTATACGTGCGGATATGTTCACACCGTTCGTACTCAACCTCTTCGATCAATTCGTTTTGCGCATTTTTAGTAATGTCAATCAACACAGGGCCGGGCCTTCCCGTCTTCGCAATGTAAAATGCTTTTGCTATGGCGGGAGCAATATCTTTAGCCTCTGTTACTTGGACATTCCATTTCGTCACTGGTAAAGTAGTGTTCACCACATCTATTTCTTGAAATGCATCTGTGCCTAATAAATGTGCAAACACTTGACCCGTGATGCAAACTATAGGTGTTGAGTCGATCAGTGCATCAGCAAGACCAGTTACCAAATTCGTTGCGCCCGGGCCAGAAGTTGCTAACGCTACACCAACTTTGCCAGACACGCGCGCGAAACCTTGCGCGGCATGGATGGCACCTTGTTCGTGACGAACTAAAATGTGAGTGAGCCTATCTGCATAATCATAGAGCGCATCATATACGGGCATGATGGCACCACCTGGATAACCGAACATCACGTCCACACCTTCTGCCACTAGGCAATTCAGTAAAATCTGCGAACCAGAAATCTTGTTCGCCACAGGTTTTGTGGCAACTGCTTCTTTTTTAATCTTCTCTGTTGCTACCATTGTATTTCATTTTCTACAATCCATTCACCACGTCAGTATCTTTTGCTTCCATTTTGTCAACTGCCTATTGCCTATTGTCAACTGGTTTAGTCTTCGTCAGTAACGCATCCATCAGCGGCAGTTTTTACTTGTTTTGCATATTTATACAATACCCCGCTCGTCACACGAAGTGCTGGAACTTTGTAGTGCGATCGTCTGATCGCAATTGTTTTTTCATCTACCAATAAATTGATCTGGTGCTTCTTCACATCAATTTCAATCCAGTCACCATCTTCCACCAAACCGATCAACCCTCCATCAAATGCTTCGGGTGTAATATGTCCTATTACAAATCCATGAGAGCCTCCAGAGAATCTTCCATCGGTAATTAATGCGACTGATTTTCCAAGTCCAGAACCCATGATTAAACTGGTTGGCTTCAACATCTCGGGCATACCGGGTGCTCCCTTGGGCCCAACATTGCGAATGACCACCACATCGCCCTCTTTAATTTTACCAGATTTAATTCCATCTATCAATTCAAACTCGCCATTGAAAACGCGTGCTGTACCTTTGAATTTTTCTCCTTCCTTACCCGTGATTTTTGCAACTGATCCCTTCTCAGCTAAATTTCCATAGAGGATTTGCAAGTGACCTGTTTTCTTTATCGCTCTTTCAAACGGAACGATGACATCTTGCTTTTCAAAATCAAGGTCCTTGGCATTGGCCACATTTTCAGCAAGGGTCTTTCCTGTTACAGTGATGCACTCTCCATGCAAAAGCCCCTTCTGTACTAAATACTTCATCACGGATGGAACACCTCCGATTTTATGAAGCGCTTCCATTAAATATTTTCCGCTTGGTTTTAAATCAGCTATCAGTGGAGTTTTATCTGAGATACGTTGAAAATCTTCTTGCGTGATTTTAATCCCAACACTTTTTGCCATTGCGATCAAATGTATTACTGCATTCGTAGAACCACCTAACACCATCACAATGGTGATTGCATTTTCAAATGCCTTCATCGTCATAATGTCGCGGGGCTTCAAATCTTCTTTCAGTAAATGAAGAATTGCTTTCCCAGCTTCTGCACACTCCGCAGATTTTTCTTTGCTTAATGCTGGATTAGAAGAAGAGTATGGTAGTGCCATGCCCAGCGCTTCAATGGCAGAGGCCATCGTGTTCGCTGTGTACATGCCACCGCAAGCGCCAGCACCCGGACAAGAATTTTGGATGATGCCTTTATAATCTTCGTCTGAAAGTTTGCCTTGGATTTTTTCGCCCAACGCTTCAAAAGATGAAATGATGTTCAACTCTTTTCCTTTGTAATGTCCTCCTGCAATCGTTCCACCATACACCATGATGGCGGGGCGATTTAATCTACCCATCGCTATCAAGGAGCCAGGCATATTTTTATCGCAGCCCACCACAGCAATCAATCCGTCATAATATTGTGCACCACAAACTGTTTCAATTGAATCGGCTATCACCTCTCGGCTTACCAATGAGTAGCGCATGCCTTCGGTACCATTTGCTATTCCATCGCTTACGCCAATTGTATGAAAAATCAATCCAACTAATTCTTGATCCCATACTGCCGTTTTTACTTCTTGAGCCAACGCATTCAAATGCATATTACAAGTATTGCCATCATAGCCAGTACTCACTATACCTACTTGCGCTTTTTTTAAATCATGCTCTGTCAAACCAATGCCGTATAGCATTGCCTGTGAGGCAGGCAGGGTAGGGTCTTGGGTGATGGTGCGACTGTATTTATTTATTTCCATTTAGTTCAGTTAATAGTTATTGGTTAATAGTTATCGGTGGCAGATTAAACTGATAACTATTAACTTATACACTCTATACTATTACATACGAGTAACTCTTATCCAACACAATATTCCTATACGTTTCCTGAACGAGAGAGCCCATCGAATCTTTCCAAGGCTTCGCCACTTGCTGACCTTCGATAGAGTCTATAGCAACGATCTCTTGCATCGTGCTGCAGAAGAAAGCGCTATCCGCCTCAAACAATTCTTCTGGTTTGAAATACTTTTCTTCTACGGGCAATTCCAACTCGCGGCTTATTTCGATGACCGTCTTGCGAGTGATACCTGGTAAAATACTTTTAGCTGGCGGTGTATAAAGCACTCCGTCTTTTTCATAAAAGAAGTTTGCTCCTGGGCCTTCTGCTACGAAGCCACTTAGATCTAAAAGAAGGCCGTCATCAAAACCGCGTCTTCTTGCTTCGGTAGTGGCCAGAATTGAGTTTACATACAATCCACAAACTTTCGCTTCAATGTTTACTGCTTTAGGGTTAGGCCGCTCAAAAGAAGAAACACAGATACGTTTTGGTTTAAGTGTAGGATGCTGCTCACACTCCCATGCAGTGATCATTAGCGACACTTCAGATGGGGAAGTCAACGCCATGTTTGGTCCACAAAAAACTAATGGGCGGATGTAAGCGTTCGATAAATTATTTTTCTCCAGAACTTGGTAGGTAAGTTGAGTTAGTTCTTCAACACTGTAGGTGAATGGTATGCCCATCAATTCACAACTGCGCTGTAATCTTTCAAAGTGTGCACGCGGCTTAAAAACTTTTACACCGTTTACTGTTTCGTACGAACGTATGCCTTCAAATACACCGTAGCCATAATGCAGTGTCTGGCCAAATAAATCAGTCTTTGCTTCACTCGCTTTTACAAAACTTCCATCGAGGAAAAGAATTGTTTGATCGTTGTAGTACTCTATCATTTTAAAACAACTGTTAGTTTGTTGTGGTAGCTATAAAATAAAACCGCCCCGAGTTTGTCGGGGCGGTTGAAAATTTCTTTTTACAAAATCGTCACAGCCCCGGTTTTCGGAGAATAATGACGTTAATGAGCACAAGGCTAGTATTGATCAAATTATTGAATCGATATGTAGCTATTCTGTTCATCTGTTTTCTTGTGCGGTAGTGCAAGATGGCAAAATTTTATGATGCCAATCAATGAAAGCGCAAGAAAAAGTTTTTGATAAGTGGGTAACGAATGTTAGGTAGAGGGTATGATTGTAATCACTTACAAGGTCATTATAAAAAAATTACTTTGTCCAATCTTCCAAGACAATCCCCTTTATTCGTTTGAAGTGATCGGTATTGTTCGTTACCATAATCAAATGATGAGTTACCGATGTAACACCGATTAAAAGATCGAAATCATCGACCGGAGTTCCTGCTTTTCTTAACCTTGCTTTTTCTATTGCATACAAGTCAAGAGAATGGAAAATTGGAATGATCTTTACTCCTTTCAGAAAACGATCAAGCACTTTCTTGTTCTCCTCTTTTCTCTCACTGTTCTCAACGCCAAACTTTAATTCACCCAGTGTTATTTCAGAAATGAAACAATTGTCAGAGTCCACCTTCTCAAATTTTTCCTTGAGATTAAATTTGCCCCTGATGTAGAAGATACAAATATTTGTATCAATAAGGTATTTTTTCAAAACTGTTCTATTTGTCGGTTAAAAGTTCTGCTGTTGCGAATCTCACTGATCATCTCTTCTGCAGATTGCTTCGATTTCCAGGCACCAAATGATTTATGAAAGGATTTCTTCCTATCGGTAATATCAGTTTTAAGAGAAAGCGACAGCTTTGAAATAAGGTCGAGCTTATTACTTGCACTGAGATTGTCTAGCATTCCCAAGTAGCCATCAATCAGGGTTGTATTTATATCCATTGTTTTGAATGATTTATTTTGGCGGACTCTTGCAAATATAAGTAAAAAGAAAGAATGGAGTAGTAGCTATTCAAGTCCCCAAATACTCCACAATCCCATCCCTAATCGCTGTAAAAGTTTTAACAAGCGTCTCCTCATTCTCTTCCAATAACGTAACGCGAAAGCCTTGAAGCTCTGAACAAAAAGAAGAGATAGGCACCACACAAACACCTTTTGCACCAAGCAAGTAATAGACAAAGCGTTTATCATAAGGCATCTCTTGGGATGTCCATTCCTCTACTAAATTTTTGATTTCGGATTTTTGAATTTTGATTTTTTGATTTGGCTTTAATGTGCCATCACGGAAAATGATGGTGTTGTAAAATGCTCCAAATGTTTCGTTGAAGGTAAGTTGAGGAACTGTTTTAAAAATATCTGAAATGATTTTGCTACGTTTTCCAATCCGCTCGTTCGTTTCTTGCCGATACATTTTAAAGCGTGAGTCACCCAAAATTTTGGGAATAGCCAGCTGGGGAAGCTTTGTAGAACACACTTCGATCATCTTGGCATTATCAATAGCCTGACATAAACGGTTGAAGTCAATATCTTTTTCTCTATTGTAATATTCCATCCAACCACAGCGTGCGCCTGGCCATGGAAGTTCTTTAGATATTCCTTTCATGGCAATACCAGGCACGTCTCCAATGACTTCTGACAGTGCATAAGCCATTGCCCCATTATAAGTGATGTTGATATAAATTTCGTCACAAATCAAAAAGAGATTGAACTCTTTAGCGATAGCAACAATCCGCTTCAATGTTTCTAGTGGGTACACCATTCCAGTAGGATTATCTGGGTTGATGATGAGGATACCGACTACGTTCGGATTATACTTGACTTTGTTGTAGAGATCATCTAAGTCTGGATACCATTTGTTGTCGGGATCAAGTTTGTAGGTGAGCGGTTCGTGACTCGCGTGTGCGGCCTCTGCACTAGAGTGTGTAGAGTATGCAGGCGAGGGGCCGATGATGCGCGAAGTGGGCGCAAGGTATTGGTACACTTTTGCAATAGCATCGCCTAGGCCATTGAAAAAGCAGATATCTTCAGGAGTGATTTGTGCGCCTTGGCGAAGGTTGTTTTGCTCTGCTAAAAATTTACGTGTTTCTAAAATCCCTTTCGAGGGGCAATAGCTGTACGTTTCATTTTGCAATGCGAGGTCGGCAATGATCTGTTTGATCCATGCCGGAATCAAATGATTTTTTTGGATGGGGTCGCCAATGTTTTCCCAAGAAATTTCTTGGCCTAAATTTTTAATCTGTTCGGCCTTCTTTACAATCTCGCGGATTTCGTAGCTGAGTTCTTTGGCTCCTTCGCTTAGTAGTATTTGGCGCATAATTTTAGGACTTGGGCATTTGGACTTAGGGCTTAAGCCTTGGTGTGAGTGCTGTAATTAAAATCCGAAAGTAAAGGTTAGTTCAATAGATACCAAAAAGTTAAAAGTGTGAAGATAAATTTTGTGGAATGCATCGGCCAGAGATAGGAGTGGAAAGCCCACAGCGAGGAACGAGCGAGGACTTGGAACGGATAGCCCGCCCGACCGCCAAAAAAAAATCAAAAGTTTGAAGTTTGAAATTTGGTGCTTGCTGTTTCGACAAATGCTTGGTCTGCACGCTTACTAACCATCGGTAGTTTTTCCATCCAGTGCACATCAATGGCATAGATGCCAAAGTCTTCGGTCACTTTTCCTTTGATGGAATAAAAGCCGCGGCCGCGAAATGGAAACTGTCGAGCGGAGTTAGGGAAATGCACGGTGTCGAATACTTCGCCATGCACATCGTAAAAAGTGCCAAAGGCCATGTGTTCTTTTGTTTTCATTGTCCAAGCATCTTTGGTGGTTACGATGTAGCCTATGATGTGAACTTGTTTTCCTTTTTTGAGGTGAAGCAGAGACGCAAGATCTTGCGTCTCCACACAGTTAGGTTTCTTCAATAGGTCAAATGGGTTGCACAAAGGGAAGCCCAGCAATTCAATTTCATCGAAGGCATCTTCTAATTTATTTCGCTTCAATTCGGGCAATGGATATTCCTTTGGTTCGGTGTCAAAGAGATTTATTGTGGAGGCGGAAAATTTTCCACCTTTACTATCTCTGTTGAAATAAAGCATTGACTCCCACAAAAGTTGTTGTTTATTTTTTCCTGTGAATCGAAAAGCACCCATGCGGATGAGGATGCGCAATTGCTCTAACCCAACACCTGGTGTTCGCCTTAGAAAATTATCAAGGCTCTTGTAGGCACCGTTTCGTTCGCGCTCGGCAGCAATGTGCTTTGCCACTTTGGTTTCCAAACTTTTTAAATGAATAAAGCCGATGTAAATCTGATCGGCATAAATAGTAGTGAGGTATTCGCTTTTGTTCACGCAGGGCGCGTTGATGGTGGCACCGCTCATTCGGGCTTCATGAAAATAAAATTCGGTTCGGTAAAAGCCACCGAAGTTATTGATCACACCCACCATGAACTCCAAGGGATAATGTGCCTTTAAAAATAGGCTCTGATAACTTTCTACGGCATAGCTGGCGGAGTGGCCTTTAGCAAATGAGTAGCCCGAGAAACTTTCAATTTCGAACCATACTCGATCGGCTATTTTAGGATCGTAGCCACGTTCATTACATCCTTCAAAAAAACGATCGCGCACGCGCTGAAACTCTTCGCGTGAGCGATACTTGCCAGACATGCCTCTGCGCAACACATCGGCTTCTGTTAGCGTGAGTCCAGCGAAGTGATGAGCTACTTTGATCACATCTTCTTGATACACCATCACGCCATAGGTCTCGCGCATCAGCTCATCCATTTTTGGGTGGATGACATCGTAGGTGCCACCGTTGCTTACAGTATGAAAGCGTTCAATATACGTCTTCATCATGCCAGAGCTGGCCACGCCAGGGCGGATGATAGAACTTGCCGCTACCAAAGTCAAATAATCGGAACAGCGTAGTTTGCCCAATAACATGCGCATGGCGGGTGACTCTACATAGAAGCAACCCATTGCTTTGCTGTGGCGCATAAGGTCTTTTATTTTTTCGTCTTCTTTGAATTTCTTGAATTGATGCACATCAATGTCAATCCCCTTATTTCTTTTTACATGCTTCACTGTTTCTTTGATATGTCCGAGTCCACGCTGACTTAGAATATCAAACTTGTAAATGCCAAAATCTTCTGCACTGTGCATTTCAAATTGCGATACGGGTAAGCCCTTAGGGGGAAGTTCCGTAGCGGTATAGGCATAGATGGGTTTATCGGTAATTAGCACACCACCCGCGTGGATAGAAATGTTTGCAGGCAATTCTTTTTTTACAATGTATTCCGCGTAAGCGAAAATCATCTTGCCAATGTGATCGCGACCTGAATCTTTTTTTCTGTTCTCTACCAACTCATCAATTTCTTCTTTTGGCAATCCAAATACCTTTCCGAGTTCGCGAATGATGGATTTGCCTTGGTAGGTAACGTGTGTGCCGAGCAAGCACACATGATCATGGCCGTATCTTTTGAAAATGTATTCGTAGATGGCATCACGATTGTCCCATGCAAAATCAATATCGAAATCGGGAGGCGTGGCGCGTTCTTCGTTAAGGAAGCGTTCGAAATATAAATCGAGTTCGATGGGATCAACATTGGTGATGCCGAGGCAATACGCTACTGTACTGTTAGCTCCACTTCCTCGCCCTACAAAATCAAAACCTTGACGTTTCGCGAAAAGGATGAGATCATAAGATATCAGGTAGTAAGAGGTAAATTGTTTTTTGGCAATGATATTAAGTTCTTTTTCAATGTGCTTTTCCCAAATTGTTTGATCATCACCATAACGAATAATGTATCCTTTGGCTGTTTCCTCTCGTAAAAATTTCAGGTCTTCCTGCAAACTGGAGGTATAGAATTTTTTGTTTTTGTCTTCGCCCAATTTACATTCGATAGAACATTGATCGAGCAGCAATTTGGCGTTGTGAATCAGCTCAGGGAATTGTTCAAATTGTTTTTCAAGTTCAGATTCGGGAAGCATGAATTCTTCTTTGCTGGCTTGTTGATGTGGGGATAGTTTGCTCAATAAGGTGTTGTTAGCAATCGATCGTAATAAGCGATGGGCGTTGTGGTCGCGATAGAGTAGGGACGCAGAATTTTGCGTCCCTCCCCTTTTTTCTGGCGGAAGAAATGTGACGGGATGGAGCGCAACAAATTTATGGGGGTATTTTTTTCGGGAATGATCCAAAGAAAAGGTTGTCAATTCGTGTTTGCGGATGCCGATGTATTCGTAATCCCGTAGGGACGCAAAATTTTGCGTCCGTACCCCATAAGGGTAGATGACAAATACATTTTCAAATTCAGGTGCGCGAGGTGGAAATGGTTTTTGTTCGCGATTGTGTTTGGAGAGGAAGCGGTTGATGGTTTCGAAGCCTTCGTTGTTTTTTGCGATGGCGGTGAACATTGGGACGCAAGATTTTGCGTCCGTACGTTCATCGGATTGATTTCGGAATTCGATGCCCAAGGCAATTTCCAATCGGTAAGGTTCTTTTCCAAATTTGGTGAGGCCATTTTCGCGCGGTAGATTTTTATTGCATATCCGTAGCATCTCCATATATGAAGAGGTGTTGTTGATTTCTGTCAACGCGAGTTTGTGAACGCCACAACGTCTCGCCTCTTCAAAAAGAGTTTCTATTGGCAATGTGCCGTATTTGAAACTGAAGCCTGTATGGCAGTTGAGGTACATTTGAGATTTAAGATTTGAGATTTAAGATTTAAGATTTTAAGATTTGAGAATTGAGAATTTTGTGTCATTGCGGGTTGTACGTGATATGCTTTGGCTTTCCAACCTTCGGAAAATTGAAAAGCTTCGAGGTGCCGTGGGCCAGGGATAGGAGTGGAAAGCCCGAAGCGCGTGGTTTTTGTGTGTCGGCCGGACTTGGAACGGATAGCCCGGTGCCCCGATTTTTATCGGGGCAGGCCCCCAAATCCCCAGTAGAGCCAGTCAACCCTGTTGCTTTAAAAACTCCAAATGTGCTATTACCAACTTTATCTCACCAAAACTATATCCATCTCCTAATTTTTCTTTAATAGGTGTAAGTACTTTGCCTCCTATCTTTTCAATCGCTTCTTGGATGGTTGGAATTTTTGTTGTGTCCATCAGTTGATCGATTGTTAGCTTGCCTTGCTGCACATAGAATGCAAGGTGACCTTCAATGGTGACGATACTCAATCCACGCACTTCAGCAATTTTTTCGATGGAATGCCCCAACTTGAAAAGCTCGAAGCTTTGTTGTTTGGTGTCGGTTTCGCGCTCGGGCCTTTCTGTGCGTTGGCGCTTGGGCGATTTAAGATGGATGCGTGATGTCAATTGATGCTCTTTGCAATACGTTGTTACCACATTCCAGAATTGTTTTCCGTACTTCTCCAGTTTGATTTGGCCAAAGCCTGAAATTTTACTGAACTCTTCTTTGCTGTGCGGGAGGTAAGTGGCCAGTTCCATCAGCGTAGCATCAGAAAGAATGATATAGGCGGGGACATTTTCTTCCACGGCCAGTTGTTTTCGTAGGTCCTTCAGGTGTTGTAGTAGGGGCGCAACATTTTGCGTTTCTACTACGTTTTGTTTTTCCAATGGAGACGCAAAATTTTGCGTCTTTACAGTGAGCATCACCTTCTCTTCACCCTTTAGCACGGCTGTGCTTTTTGTTGTGAGTCTTAGCACTGGATAGTTTCCTTCAGATTTGGCGAGGTAGCCCTGCGAGATCAACTGCTGGAAGACATCACTCCATTGCTCCTTGCTCATGTCGGCACCTACGCCATATGTTTTTAACAGTTTATGTTCCTCTTGCATTTTAGAAGAGGAAGAACCTCGCAAGAAGTCAATCACATAACCCGCACCAAAGCGCTCTTGTAAACGCGCTACAGCAGACAATGCTTTCTGTGCCGTGACGGTGGCATCCACAAGTTTGAGATGGGTGAGGCATACATCGCAGTTGCCGCAATAGTCGGGAGCGGTTTCATCAAAATAATTGAGCAGGTATTTTCTTCGGCACGAGGTGAGGTCGCCATAGGTGGCCATTTGATCCAACTTCTTTAAATAGATTTTAGTTTGCTCGGGGTTGTCATCAATCTCGACAAACCGCTTCATCTTATTTACGTCTGCATACGAATAAAAAAGCAGTGCCTCGCTATCTAGCCCATCGCGCCCAGCACGGCCTGTTTCTTGGTAATAGCTTTCGATATTTTTTGGCAGGTCGGTATGCACCACATAACGCACGTTTGATTTATCGATGCCCATGCCAAAGGCAATGGTGGCAACGATGATCTTCACCTCATCACGCAGAAACATTTCTTGGTGGCGGGCGCGGATTTCTTTTTCCAAGCCTGCGTGATATGGTTTTGCTGCATAGCCCGCTTGCACTAAATCTTGCGCGAGTGATTCGGTAGAGGTGCGCGATAGACAATAAACAATGCCTGACTCTTCTTTTCGTTTTTCTAAAAATTCAACCAGCCTCTCAACGCTTCTGCGCTTGGGCTCTACGGTGTAGCGGATGTTGGCGCGATTGAAGCTGGAGATAAAAGTGGCGGGGTCTTTCAGTTCCAATTTTTGCAGGATGTCTTTTCGCGTGAGGCGGTCGGCCGTGGCAGTGAGCGCAATAACGGGCACGTGCGGCAAGGTGCGTTTGAGTTGTGCCAACGTGAGATATTCTGGGCGGAAATCGTGACCCCAATGTGAGATGCAGTGTGCTTCGTCAATGGCGATGAGGCTGACGTTGAAGGAAGTGATTTTTTTAAAGAAGGTGCTCTCGGGTGCGAGGTAAAGTAGTTTTAGGCTGTTTGATTTTATGTCGTTCAAAATTTTTTCTTGCTCGCTGTTGCTTTGAGTGGAATTGAGAAAGGCGGCTTTCACTCCGTTCAGGCGAAGGGCATCCACTTGGTCTTTCATCAATGCAATCAGTGGGGAGATAACGATGGTGAGCCCTTCAAAGATCAGAGCTGGCACTTGGAAGCAGAGGGATTTTCCTCCGCCTGTTGGCATCAGCGCAAAGGTATCTTTCTTTGCCAGCACGTTGTTGATGATGGCCTCTTGCTCTAACCGAAAAGAGGAGTAGCCAAAGTGTTGTTGGAGGATTTGGAGGGGGGTGGTCATAGGGTTGGATGGTTTTGTTGGGGTGGTGGTGAGGGGGACGCAAAATCTTGCGTCCTTACTACTGTGGTCTGCTGATGGGGGGACGCAAGATTTTGAGTCCCTACCATCAATCCATTTTTGAGGGTTATTGCGGATGTACCTGCGGATGGCCTGCAATTCTCTTTCTGAACGGATGACATGATCATGATATCTCGATTGCCAGGCGAAGGAAATATTATTCATCGTGGCATATTTTTTTACAGCCGCCTTGTATCCGCGAATAACCGATGCCAGATTTTTTGATTGGGGAGCAAATTTATTGGGGCGATGAATTTGATATTCATGTTCTGGTTTGTCGAAATATAATATACCGTGTACATGATCGGGCATGATCACAAATTCATCCAATACGACAAACGGGAAATGGGTGGGAATTTCCAACCAATATTGATGGGCAATTTTGCCGATGGGGGTGGGTTGTAATGATGCGATTGGTGGCAGGGGCGTGAAATGTAGAGACGCAAAATTTTGCGTCTTTACGATTATATCCCCAAAATAATTTTCGCGATGATGTGTGCAAATGGTAATGAAATACCAACCGTCCGCACCATAATCATGATTTTTTAATCGGGTGGTTTCTGATCGGTATTTGTTTTGATATTTTTTCATGATTCAAAAAAAATATTTTTTTGGTGGACGGTGGGGACGCAAGATTTTGCGTCCCCACGGCATCAATTTATTAAATTTTTTGTCACCTTTCCTTTAAAACATATTCATCTCCATGCGCACCCTGCGGCTGACATCGATGGTGGTGGCGCGCACCAATTTTTCTACACCGTGTTTGTGTTTGATGTAATCCATTGCATCACACATGGGGACACAAGATTTTGCGTCCTCACGCCATCAATTTATTAAATTTTTTATCACCTTTCCCTTGAACATATTCATTTCCATGCGCACACGCCTGCTTACATCTATGGTGGTGGCGCGCACCAATTTTTCTACACCGTGTTTGTGTTTGATGTAATCCATGGCTTCATACAAATTAATATCTTCTTCGGTATCATCAAACAAACTGATTTGTTGATTGCCGTGGACGAGGTTACTGAGGCGTACGCCCACGAGGCGTATCAGCATCCTGCGATTATAAAGTTTGTCAAAGAGTTCTTGTATTATGCGCAGGATGACATGATCAGATGATGTATAAGGAATATGAATTTGTTTGGTCTCTGTATCGAAATTAGAGTAACGGATTTTTACGGTGACGCACGAAGTGAGTTTTTTTTGTTCGCGCAGTTGAAATGCTACTTTCTCCACCATCGCAATCAAAATAGATTTCAATCGCTTCACATCAATGGTGTCAGTATCAAAAGTAGATTCAGTGGAAATAGATTTCTGTTCGGTGTAAGACACCACGGGCGAATCATCGATGCCGTGTGCTTTGTTCCACAGGCTGATGCCATTTTTGCCAAAGGCACTCGTCAAAAATTTTAGCGGCATCTCGCGCAATGTGGCCACCGTGCGCACGCCCATATCATAGAGAAAAGAAGAAGTTTGTTTGCCCACCATCGGGATTTTTTCGATGGAGAGCGGGGCGAGAAAATCTTTTTCTTCTCCAGCTAAAATTTGTTTTTGAGCATTGGGCTTGAATTCTCCTGTGGCTACTTTGGATACGAGCTTGTTCACGGACAGTGCCATAGAAATGGGAAGGCCACTCTCTTTAATAATTTTTTTTCGCAATTCTACCGACCACTTGAACGTGCCGAAGAAACGATCCATGCCGCTGGCATCAATATAAAATTCATCGATGGACGATTTTTCAAATGAAGGTGCTTTGTCGGCTATGATTTCGGTAACGAGATGTGAGTTTTGACTATAGGCTTCCATGTCGCCCGAAATCACTTTTGCATCGGGGCAAAGTTGCAGGGCGAGGTACATGGGCATAGCTGAGTGCACGCCAAATTTTCTTGCTTCATAACTGCAAGCGGCCACCACACCTCTGCGGCTGCTTCCACCAACAATTAGTGGCAAGCCATTGAGCCGCGGCTCTTTTTTGCGCTCAACGGCCACAAAAAAGGCATCTAAGTCTAAATGAATTATACTCCTATTGGTCATTAGGGGCAATTATACTAAATATTTTAGTATTTAAAGCTAAATAAAATAGTATTTTAAAATGCTAAACGAAGATGTTCTCACAGAGATGTGTAAGGTGGAATCCTTAACCAGTCCCAATCGGAGAGTTTGTTAAAGACACGTTGGACTTCGTAAATTCGTGGATCTCATGAAAGTAGCAGTGTGCCTCACGTGGCAAGCCGCCCCAAATAGCACTTAAATTCTTTAAAAAACCAGGGGCTTATGCCACTCTGTCACTTTTTGGCAGCAAATACTCCGTGGCATAATGATTGACTTCGAGGGCGTATAACCTAGAAAAAATAACACTTAATGATATGGGAAAGATTATTGGAATTGACTTAGGAACCACCAACAGTTGCGTGGCCGTAATGGAAGGCAACGAGCCGGTGGTGATCGCCAACAGCGAGGGGCGCAGGACTACGCCCTCGATCGTGGGCTTTTTGGACAACGGAAAAGGCGAACGCAAAGTGGGCGACCCTGCCAAGCGTCAAGCTATTACCAACCCAAAAAATACAGTGTCTTCTATCAAACGCTTCATGGGCAAAAAGTTTGGTGAAGTGAGCGGTGAGAAAAAAATGGTATCGTACGAAGTGGAGAGTGGCAACAATGACACCGTGCGCGTGCGCATTGGCGATAGGATGTACACACCTCAAGAAATTTCTGCGATGATCTTGCAGAAGATGAAAAGTACTGCCGAAGATTATCTTGGCACTACGGTGACCGAAGCTATCATCACAGTGCCAGCTTATTTCAACGATGCCGAGCGTCAAGCAACCAAAGAAGCTGGGCAGATAGCTGGCTTAGATGTGAAGCGTATCATCAACGAGCCTACGGCAGCAGCACTTGCCTATGGTATGGATAAGAAGAACAAGGATATGAAAATAGCTGTGTACGACCTTGGTGGTGGTACATTCGATGTCTCTATATTGGAATTAGGTGATGGTGTATTTGAAGTGAAATCGACCAATGGTGATGTACACCTTGGCGGTGATGATTTTGATATGCGTGTGATGAATTGGTTGGCCGATGAATTTAAAGCTGACAAAAACATTGACTTGCGCAAAGACCCGATGGCATTGCAACGCTTGAAAGAAGCATCTGAAAAAGCGAAGATAGAATTATCGAGCGGTAACGAAACAGAAATCAATTTGCCGTACATCACTAGTGTGGATGGCGTGCCAGAACACTTAGTGAAAAAATTGAGCCGTGCAAAATTTGAGCAACTGTGCGATGACTTGATCAAGCGCACGTTGGATCCTTGCAAAAAAGCAATGGCCGATTCAGGGTATTCTATTTCGCAAATTGATGAAGTGATTTTAGTGGGCGGATCGACACGCATACCAAGAATTGTAGAAGAAGTAGAAAAATTCTTCGGCAAGAAACCATCGAAGGGTGTAAACCCCGATGAGGTAGTAGCGATAGGTGCTGCCATTCAAGGCGGTGTGTTGACAGGCGAAGTGAAGGATGTGTTGTTGTTGGATGTTACGCCACTTTCATTGGGTATTGAAACAATGGGCGGTGTGTTCACTAAATTGATTCATTCAAACACGACTATCCCAACAAAAAAATCAGAGATATTTTCGACTGCTTCAGATAATCAGCCGTCAGTGGAAATTCACGTGCTGCAAGGCGAGCGTGATATGGCACAGTACAATCGCACGATCGGAAGGTTTCACTTAGATGGAATTCCCCCAGCACAGCGTGGCGGGCCTAAGATTGAAGTGACCTTTGATGTAGATGCGAATGGCATCTTACACGTATCGGCAAAAGACCAAGGCACCGGCAAAGAGCAGAAGATTCGCATTGAAGCCAGCAGTGGTTTGACGGAGGCGGAAATTCAAAAGATGAAGCATGAGGCGCAAGCGAATGCTGATAGCGATAAGAAGGAGAAAGAAAAAGTAGAAAAAATCAATCAGGCTGATTCATTGGTTTTCCAAACGGAAAAACAATTGAAAGAGTTTGGCGATAAACTTTCTGAAGGAAATAAATCGGCCATCAATGGTGCGTTGATTAAATTAAAAGAAGCACATGCAAGCCAAGACTTAGCTGGCATTGACACTGCAATGAATGCATTGAATTCCGCTTGGCAAGCAGCCTCGCAAGAGATGTACGCACAAGGTGGGCAACCTAATGCCGGTGCTCAACCAAACGCTGAATCAGATGCCAACAACAATACAGGTGGTGGCAGCACCGCGGGCTCAAGTGATGCACAGGATGTGGAGTATGAAGAGGTGAAGAAGTAATTCGTTCAGCGAAAATAGAAAACAGGCTTTCCTGAGAAATCGGGGAAGCCTGTTTTGTTTGGGTGATCTCTACCATGACTGCCAATTTCGTATCTTTAAAGTCTCTAAAAAAAGCTCGCTACTAAAGCTCTTCATGCATCGTTTACTCAAGCTTCTCTTCGCGGTGGTCTCTTTCGTGATGAGCCAACAGTGTTATGCGCAAAAGATAAGTGCTTCTGACAGTCTTGGAACCCTTCTCTCTTCCTCAACGGATACTCTACGTGTGAATTTATTGAATAAACTATCAAGCCTTTATGCCAAGAGTGCTTCAAAAAAGTCTTTGGCTTATGGTGAAGAGGCCATTGCTCTTGCGGAAAAATTAGATTTTCAATCGGGCCTAGCAATGTCATATCGTAGCACAGGGGTTGCTTGGTTTTTTAATAATGACCATCAAAAGGCTATTGAGTACCTTCTTCGGAGCGCAAACAAAGCTCAATCAATCGGTAACTGGGGTCTGGAAGCTCAAAATTACCTGAACATTGCTGGTACATACTCTAGTGTATTGGGAAATTATGTAAAAGCGATGGAGTATTATTCAAAAGCATTGAATTCATATGAGTCTCACAATATCGTTGGTAAAACTTATGATGCCTACATAGGGATAGCTGGTGTTTATAATCATCAAAAGGAGTATGAAAAGGCTTTGGAATATTTCATGAAATCACTCAAGTTACTTGAAAGTAAAGATGATAAAAGTGCTCTTGGAATAACAACACAGAATATCGGGGATGTCTACAAGAATAAAAATCAACTTGCAGAGGCAGAGAAGTATTATCTGAGAAGTCTAGAAAATTTTAAGGCTGCCCAAATTAGAGGAGGCACAATTATATCATTGGTTAAGCTAAGCGATATTTACAGACTGCGCCAGGATTTCGATAAAGCCCTGATCAATGATTTAGAGGCTTATTCACTTAGTGAAAAATCAACCTATGAGCGAGAGCAGCTTTATTCCATTGAATCATTAGGAGAAACATACCTAGGCAAAAAAGAGTACACAAAAAGCAAAGCTTTCTTTGAAAGATCTGTTGCCATCGCTCAACGGGCAAAAATGATTGAGAAGCTAATGGATAATTATCAAAGTTTGGCAGAACTGTCAGTCCTTACAAAGGATTTTGAAAAAGCCTATCAATATCAAAAACTTCATACCGCTTATGCAGATAGTGTAAAGTCAAAGGAACGCATCAATCAATTAGCAGAAATGGAAGTGCGCTTTGAAACCGATCGAAAAGAAAAAGAAAACCAGTTGCTTAAAAAGGATAATGATCTAAACAAACTTTATACAGCTATTGCCTCTATCAGCCTAATCTCCTTCATCGTTATTGGCGTCCTTTTTTTTAATAGACAGCGAATCAAAGCTAAAAGCATAAAAGCCCTTAATGAAAGTGAGAAAAAAATATTGGCGATTGAATTAAGTAATACCCAACTCAGTGAAGCAAAATTGCGAACGGAAATAGACTACAAAAATAAGTCGCTGACCACCTATGCCCTTAGCATGGTACAGAAAAATGAAATATTGGAAGAGGTACGTGAAAGTGTAGAACTAATTCTAAAAAAGCCCGACAACCACGAAGAGCATTTTAAAAAGTTGAGTAAAGTAGTAGACTACAGTTTTACGCTTGAAAAAGATTGGGATGAGTTCAAGATTTACTTTGAAGACGTGCACAACGATTTCTTTGTCAAACTAAGGGAGCGATTCCCTGACTTGGGCGGAGCCGATCTAAAACTCTGTGCCCTTATTCGATTAAATCTCAATATGAAGCAGTCCGCAGCCATCCTGCGCATTTCACCTGACAGTGTAAAAATCGCCCGCCATCGCCTGCGCAAAAAATTTAGCATGCAGACGGAGGATAATTTGAATGGGTTTATCATGGCACTGTAATTTGGTAAGTGGTAAGAAGTAAAAGGTAAGTGGTAATCGGTATTCGGTGGATGAGTACCACTTTTACCTTTTACCAACTACCTCTTACTGATTACTGAATACCCTTTTTACCACTTACCAACCACCTCTCACCGATTACTAACCTAATGTTCACCCTATTTGGAAGACTTGTTAACCTTTTGACTACCTAGAAAAAGAGCTATCCGTAAATCAATTCCGTTCTTTTGCCTAAACAAAATCCATTTAGGCATGACCGAGAAACAAGTTCTGATTGTAAAGCATAGTTGGAGTTACGTAGCTAACCAATTAGACGATACCAATGTTCTTTTTTGTAAAAACCTACTTCGCTTATTGCCTGATCTAAAGCCCATTCTTAAAAAAAGAGAACAAGAAAAAAGTGCGAGTGAAATCATGAGCACTATCAACCGCATCGTTACCAGCTTGCCTGATTTCAGCAAAGTGGAAACCGAAATACGAACTATTCAGATGGAATACGCTAGCCTAGGCATGACCCCATCCGATTACGACTCTGCCATGTTTGCATTTCTAATAACACTTGAGAAAAAGACAACTAAAGTATGGAGCAACGAAGCACGCGACTCTTGGGTATTTGTTTTTGCTTCCATCAAGCAATACATTAGTAAACCAAGAATGAGAGCCGTGTTGTAATGAATCTTATGTACATGCCTACTACTTTTTCCTAGTTTTTATGATGAATGCCCTCGCATAGGTATGAAAATGAATAGTTTTTGCGTCTAAGCAAAATTCTTATTCGGGCACTTACACTAAGGCTCCCATGGCCAAGTGGAAAGCGTTGGTAGATTGGCGTAGAAATACCTACCGTCATCTTCATTTTCAATGGAGTCTGTTTTAAAAATCTTAATCACGTCCATTTTAGCTGAGCCTATACTATCAGCAAACAAATAAAGTGTTAGGTCTATTGATTTTGGAATTCCATTCTTGGTGCGCTCCAAGGGGAGACGGTGAGTGAATCGTTCCCCTGCACTCACTTGCCGTTGCTCTACATCACCTGATTGAAAGTACCAGTCAATCTCTATCCCCTTTTTATCTCTGCCATCCGCTCTAGCTGCGAACCTGCCTGAGTGGGCTATGGTCACTAACACATAGATATCCGTAGCCGTCTCGGGGTTAGGGTAAAACGCCCAATGGTTGAGCGCGATTGTACCGAAAACTAATTTTCGCTTTGCATTTTGAGATTCTCTTTCGGCCCGATGCTTCTTTTTATCGAGATAGGAATAGGCCTTTACGCTTATTAAAATCAGGGCAATTGAAAGTAAAATGGAAGTAAAATGAACACTCAATACCGAAGCAGGGAACACTTTTATACCGATGGAGCTTATTGAAATTTGCGATGCAATAAAAATCAAGTAGGCGGTTATTAATAAACCTCTAAGGTTAAGGCTTATAAAACCAGCAGACCCTCTCCCTAAAAAGGTAAAATCAATTATACCAATAGGGATAATCAAAACGACAAGTACAATACAAATTCGGATATGAGTTACCCACATAAATTCTTATTCGTTTATAGTGAAATCAATTTGTTGCCGTCATCGCGCAGGCAACTATAAAAAGATAATCATTCCATACAGAAAATACCTATAAAGACTCCATTCGCCAAAAGCAAAGGCCAAACTTGTCATGACAAGAATAATCGTATCTATTATTTCTAGTGCTAAAGCTCTATGCTAGCTCCAGTGAAGCGATCAAAAAAAAGTTGAAAAGGAATAAGCTCTGTTTCGTTGTTATCCAGGTATTTCTTTCTCTCCTGCTCTTTATACTCCTTGGTATCGATTGTTTCTTTGGTGTAGTCCAAATTAAAGCGATGCCTCTTATAACCTAGCCTATTCGCGCTTAGCATTAGTTCTTCGTAGGAGCCGAAGGGGTCTATTTTACCAGTAGTAAATTCAAGGATAAAATAAGCGGTGATAGATTCAGGAGTAGGTAGATTGTCTGTCATGGCGGTTCTTGTTTTGCCGATGAGATACGTACGGCTATATGAAAACGCAATAATGTTTTCTGCAATAATGTCTCCATATTCATCATTTGCATAAGCCATTCCGCCTGGGGTATCTTCTGGACTTGACTGATCATAATTAACACTTTTTGAATTTGTGAGAAAGACGCCCTGACTAGATCCAGTAGGGGCATCACGGCCTATATAAGCATTGATCGTGTAGGGATATACTGTAGGGATGCGTTGCCATTCATTATAACCGACAAGCGTAAAATAATTGGAATCAATTTTATCTCTTATATGAGCGGGGGTTAATGCTTTAATAGAAGCTTGATACAAAAACCTATCCTTTAAGCCAAGTTGATAGTCAACTGCAAAAGCCCCAAACCTTAGCTGGTAGTAATAGTCGCGTATATGCCAGAAAATAGGTTTGAAATAGACAACAATTAGAATAACAACAGGGACTGCAAGGAATATCTTTTTATACATTCAGAAATCATTTTCATTCAAGGTTGGTAATTAATCCGATAAAAGTAACCGAGCGACTTCCAGCTTATTTTCTGGTTTCATTCAAATCTCTGTTTAGAGATTGATTTCCCACTCTTCCTTTTTTTGTTAACCTAAGATAAACCAGGCTTTGGCTCCGTGTTAACCTTTGGTAACGGTTCTAGTACCTCACCTTTCTGTCAATAGCTGGAATTTAGCATCGATATTAAACTAACCCCAAAATGAAAAAACTTCTCCTCGCGTTTAGCTGCTTTTTTATCTTATCCACGCCTGTTTTTAGCCAATGTTCGGTTGACTATCTCAGTTCTTCCTTTACAAGCGAAGATCTTAGGACCATCTATTTTATTGATGCGAATACTGGATTTATAGGAGGCTCAAACCAATCTATTATAAAAACCACTGATGGTGGCAAGAACTGGTTTCCTGCTACAGTAAATATGAACAGTAATGTAAACGTTCCGCAATTTCTTGACATTTCATTCGGCACATCTACTGTTGGCTATGCCGTGGGTACTTACACGAGTTCTACAAAAGCCACATTTTTTAAAACATTGGATGGTGGAAATACTTGGAATGATATTTCATCTGCGGGAACAAACTTGGGTACTGGCCCTCTCTATTTCGGTGTTTACTTTAAAGATGCAAATACTGGTTACGCAGTCGGAGGTGAAGGCAAGATTATAAAAACAACTACTGGTGGCTCTAGCTGGTCAACTATAAATTATGTGGCAAATAATGCGCTGACTTACTTTGACATTCGGTTTACTAATGCGACCACTGCTCTCCTTACGGGATCGGATGGCATGAACTTAACCACCAATGATTTCGCATCGGCATTGACTAAAACAGCATCGGCTGCGTTAGCCATTGGCAGAAAAGCTCATTTCCCTACAGCCACTACCGGGTATGTAGTAGGCAATGCTGGCGTGGTAAAGAAAACAATAGATGGTACTACGTGGACCGCTTTAACCAGTGGAACGACCAAGGATATGCATGGCATATTTTTCACAGATGCCACACATGGCATTATTGTCGGAAATACAGGAACGATTCTACGTACTACTGATGGTACTAATTTTTCAATCATTACTTCCACCACTACCAATGATCTCTACTCCGTATGGTTTACCACTGCTACCAATGGTTATGCAGTAGGTGATAAGGGAGTCATCCTTCAAACTACCGATGCAGGGTTAAGTTGGAAAAATATCAATAAAGTACAGTTAGCGGGAAATTCATTTGCAAGAACCTTTGCGTTTCCTTCTTCCACTATTGGCTATTATGGTTTAAATAATGCCACTATTGGAAAATCCTCCGATGGCGGTTCCAATTGGACATCCACCAAAATAACAGTACCCAGCGGAGTGAATGGAGCCAATACAGACGCCAGCCCGGTATCGTGTATGCATTTTTTTGACACTAATAATGGGGTTGTCATTACTCAAGCCAACATCAAAAGTTCGATCAATCCATCTGGAGGAAGTTCCATTTACAAAACGACCACAGGCACCTCTTCGTGGGCAGAAGTAAAAAATACAGGATCATTGGCCGGTACTCCTATTACATTGGTCGATGTACATTTTTCTACGGCTACAGATGGTTGGGCAGTGGGCAATTTGGGGAGTACTTACAAAACAACAGATGGTGGGCAAACATGGTCGGCAAGGGTGGCAACACCTGGTGGCAATACGGATAATCTTACAGCCGTTTATGCAAGCAGTGCTACTACCACATATACTGCTGGTGGACCATTGTATAAGAATACGGGTGCTGGTTGGGTGGCCGTTACTACTCCTCTCTTCTATGTGCGCAAACTTAATTTTCTTTCGGATAATGTGGGCTGGATAACTGGTGACTTAACAAACGGTGTTGTATCCCCGTCCATCAGGGCTACTAGTAATGGAGGTTCTTCATGGGGTATTGTTTCTGTACCAGCAGGAATCATTTCAATTAATGATATCCGATTTTTGGATGCCAGCAACGGCTTCGTTGCTACCGATCTGGGTGTTTATAAAACTATAAACGGTGGAACCAACTGGACGCAGGTAACAAGCTTACAAAGTCTAAAAGTTTCTGTCATTAGCACGAGCGTAGGCTATGCGGATATAGGATCAAATAATGGATTGGTTAGATTTAGTTGTGGAACTCCTTGCCCGCAGATCACGGGTTTCTCACCTATAACTGGGCCATCAGGAACAGCCGTTGTGATTGCGGGCAACAATCTATCGCCCGTAAGTCAAGTTACATTTAATGGTATCAATGCGGCAACATTTACTGTTAACAATGCCAATCAGATAACAGCCACGGCACCAGTAGCTGTGACCACAGGAGATATTCTTGTATCCTCACCGGGAGGATGTGTGTCGGCAATGAAGAACTCACCGTTATTCACAGCCACTGCTTCTCCAACGATTAATGTAACGGGAACATTAGGTGCTTTCTCGACCACTGTGGGCACGCCAACCGTTTCTGATTTTTTTACAGTTTCGGGTTCTAACCTAACGGGCAATATTGTAATTACCCCTCCCGCTGAATTTGAAGTTTCTTTTTCTTCTTTCGCTGGTGGTTTCGGCCCCTCTGCAACTATTACTGTTGTAGGAGGAACGGTTCCTAATACAGACGTGCATGTCCGTTACAATCCTTCGGCAGCAGGAAGTCATTCGGGTAACGTAAGCATTGCTAGCGCAGGAGCGACAACCCAGAATGTTCCCGTAAGCGGAACTTCGACTAATCCGATAATTTTAGTGAGTTCTATTGTCGTAACTGGTACAGGTAATGCCACCACCATTTCAACAAATGGCGGCACGCTGCAAATGAATGCGGCCGTGTTACCTGCGAATGCCACCAACAATACAGTTACGTGGTCAATAACAAATGGCACAGGCTCCGCTACCATCAATGCATCAGGTTTATTGACGGCTGTCTCCAACGGAACAGTAACTGCTAAAGCTACTGCGAATGATGGCTCAACCATAAATGGAACATTGCAAATCACCATCTCCAATCAAATTATCTTGGTAAATTCTATTACCGTAATAGGTGCAGGTAACGCCACTGCCATTTCAACAAATGCAGGAACATTACAAATGAACGCTTCCGTATTACCTGCAAATGCAACAGATAGTAATGTTACTTGGTCGATAACAAACGGAACAGGTTCAGCAAGCATCAACACATCTGGTTTATTAACAGCAGTAACCAACGGAACGGTAACAGTGAAAGCCACAGCGAACGATGCTTCCGGTGTAAATGGAACATTGCAAATCACGATCTCTAATCAAATTGTTTTGGTGAATTCTATTACTGTAACAGGAGCGGGCAATGCCACTACCATTTCAATAGTTAACGGAACTCTGCAAATGATTGCTGCGGTGTTACCCGCCAATGCTACCAATAGTGCTGTCACTTGGACGGTGATACCAGGAACTGGCGCTGCTACTATTAGCGCATCAGGTCTATTGACGGCTGTAGGCAACGGCACAGTAACAGTGAAAGCAACGGCTATTGATGGCTCACTAATAAACGGAACAATACTCATCACTCTCTCAGGGCAAAATCCGATTGTGCCCGTAACGTCTATCATTGTAACAGGAGCCGGCAATGCCGCTACCATTTCAACCAATGGAGGAACCCTACAAATGAACGCTGCGGTTTTACCAGCCAACGCAACTTTAAATACTGTAACCTGGTCGATAACAAATGGAACTGGCACTGGTACCATCAACACATCGGGTTTATTAACGGCAGTGAACAATGGAACCGTGACTGTAAAAGCTTCCGCGAATGATGCTTCGGGCGTAAGTGGAACATTACAAATCACGATCTCTAATCAAATTGTTTTAGTGAATTCTATTACCGTAACAGGTGCTGGCAATGCCACTAGTATTTCTATGACTGGCGGCACGTTGCAAATGAATGCCGCAGTGCTTCCCGCAAACGCGACAAATAATTTAGTAACGTGGTCAGTAACAAATGGTACAGGCTCAGCAACCATTAATGCATCAGGATTATTAACTGCAACTGGTAATGGAACTGTAACGGTGAAAGCTACAGCCAACGATGCCTCTAATGTGAATGGCACTTTGCAAATCAACATTTCAGGTCAGGCACCAAGTATTTCTGTTACCTCCATTACAGTTAGTGGTGCAGATATTTCAACGACTGGTGGAACTTCGCAGATGAGTGCCTCTATTTTGCCTGCAAATGCCACTGTCAATTCGGTAACTTGGTCTGTGACCAACGGTACAGGTTCTGCAACCATTAATGCATCAGGATTATTGACCGCTACAGGCGATGGAACCGTAACTGTAAAAGCCGCAGCTAATGATGTTTCAGGCGTGAACGGAACTAAATTGATTAACATCTCTGGTCAATCGGTTTGTGCCCCTCAGCCAAAGCCAACTATAACAGCCGATTTTAGTAACCCTGCAGTTCCAGTACTTACTTCTTCAAGTGCCTCTGGCAATCAATGGTATTTGAATGATCAACTGATAGCTAGTGAAACCAACAAAACACTCACCGTTTCAAAAGAAGGCACTTATAAAGTTCAGACTACTGTGGGCATTTGTAAAAGTACTTTTTCAGATGGCTTTGCAGTTGTGATAACGGGTGATATTACATCACACACTACATTAACACTTCACGCTTATCCTAACCCAACACAAGATTATTTGGTAGTAGAAGGAGTAAGTGACAAGACGCATGGCAAGGTGATCAACCAATTAGGAGTTTGTCAAACTATCCGACAAGAAATGAATGATGGCCAGTTGACAATCTTTGCTGGTGACTTAGCAGCAGGTGCTTATCTATTGCATATACAAGAGCCACAACAGACCCATGTCATCCGATTTATAAAACTGTAATTGATAACTACAGTAGCTACAATTTGTAAATTAACTGAGATGCTAAAGTGGACAATCGTTATTGCTTTTAACATGGCGTATGGATTGATAGCTGGTTTTATTACCAGCAGAATCTTTAATTCTAGGCGCTGGGACACCCACACTTGGTATTATGCAATTGACATGGAAGACATCAAAATGATCTTACAAGTGGCCGTTGCTTCTACGCTGATTGGAATCTTATGCTATTTGGTCTTTCCAACTAGATCAAGATGGATGTTGTCTGGCTTTGTTCTTGGGAATCTACTGCCCATCGTTACCTTTTTCTTTAAATATCTAGATAGTCTGCATGCTAGCTTGCTCTATAACGCAAAACTAGATGTGGTTGTTGATACGAAACTAAAACTCGCCATGGAAATATATCGCTCTTTTAGTTTTGTACAATTCTTTGTTCTCTCTCTGTGCACTCTGTTATATGCTTGGGTATTCTTGCTCGTTCCTATCTTAGGCCTTGGCTGGGGATACCTCCTATACACCCACGTGAATGCCTTCATTACTAAATTAAATTAAGAGAGTATGCACCCTTCATACTATTACCTGAACGAGTCTTTATTATCTTACTTTTAGCCCTTGCACTTTGAAAACTTACAAACTCTTACTCATTCTCATTACTGTCTCCACGCTTCTATCATGTGCTCCAGAAAAAAGTAAGGATACAACTTTTTCTGAATTCATCTCTCATTTTCCAACTCGAAATGAGCTGCTCAAATTCCCTCAGAAATCGTACGAAAAAGGTCTCCTACTCATTGACACGTTATCGTTAAAGAAGTTTGTGCCGTTAAAAGAATTATCAAAACCAATCAGTTTAACGAGTGCTACTTACTATCACTCTGCTTTCAAGCTTTATGATAGTATATACTCTGTGGTGATTTATCAAGAAGTAGCTGATGGTGGTTATTCTACTTATCAACTGCTCAACTATAACAAGAAAGGTTCTTTACTCAGTTCGAAGTGCCTTGCTTATGACATGTTGGGAATTACCTATTATACGTTGGCTTCAGTAAGGGAAGGTCTTAAGTTTTCTTTTACAGAATCCGTATCAACCGAAACATCAAAAGACGATGACCCCAAACACTATTCGATAAAACTTACACCCGAAGGTAAATTTCTTCCTACCGATGTACCTCCCGAGGCGCTAACCGATTATGTCCATGCCATCAATTACCATGGAGAAACTTTCGTTTACAAAACGTGTAATGGAATGGATGAATTTCACATCGTACAAAGTGGCGACTCCATACAATGTATTTCCTATGCAGAAGATGATCTTGATGTTCTGGAAATAAAAAAGAATTCGTCTGGAATCTCTTATACACTGAAAGCACCATCAGAGAAACTTTCGGAATCTTTTGAACTCTGTATTTCTCGCACTGGGAGCGGGCCATTCAATAGCTTCATGAAAAGTGACCCTAGATCATCTGCTTCCAATGAAGAATATTTAATAGAGAGCAAGAAAAAAACAAATTTTCCGGTGAGGCAAGAAGTATGTATCACTGAACAAAATGCAGTGTACGACATAGGATTTGGAAACATTCACTTAGACGATAAAATAGAGGGGGCATTAAAAGAAGCACTAACCCAAGGATTCACTATGAAGACAGATACTACTAAAGGCCCTGAGGAAGATACTATACTATCCAGTTTGTTTGATCAAAATGGGGCGCTGATAGCGCAACTAGCACAAGATAAAACTTTTGTAAGCAGGATATATATTTTTAGCAATACCTTTTTGACGTACGCAAGAATTAGCGTAGGCAGTTCTCTTTCAGATTTGCTAAAAGCCTATCCGAATGCCGCTATCATCACGGGTGAGCGGGGGGTCGCAATCAGTTCCCCCTCGTTGGAAGGAATATCCTTCATCTTAGATAGCAAAATAACACTCGACCAAAATATAAACGAATTGAGTAAAGACCTAAAAGTGGTTGAAATCTATATCTACTAGAGGTGGAGCTAGAGAAAATCTAAAAAAATTATGCTAAGACTAACATATCCTATAAAAAAAATTAAAACAAACTATTTATGAAAACCCTAAGGCAATTATCTTTTTGTATTTTTTCTTTCTCAGCAATAGCGGCACTGATGCTCTGCGCTGGCTGCAAAAAAAGCAGCACCGATCCACAACCTGATTTACTAACAAAAAAAACTTGGACTGTTTCTTCTGTAGTGGTAGATGGTGTTGACAAGACTTCGCTATTCGCTAACATGACCCTGAATTTTTCTGACAAAACCTACACCACTACTAACGGAGGTGGTGCGTGGCTAGCTAGCGGCACATGGACGTACGCAACAAGTTCCACTACTGTAATCACAAGAAATGACGGTCTTCAAATAACTATTGATGAACTAACAGAAACCAAACTAAAGCTCAGTTTCGATTGGGCAAAGACCACGTTTGGTGGGCGCATCCAATCTGTTGGCGGAAAAAATGTTTTTACGTTTCAATGATTTTTCTCACTGGCAAAATTCAATCACTTAAATAACAATAAACGAATCATCAACCTTAAATTAAAAATTATGTCAAACGTTAAAACAATAATGGAAGAGTGGGCAGTAAAAGATCTAGAAGATGGATCCTCTTTAACCATCCAAGTGCTAGGCTGCACAGAATTAGGCAATCAATCGAAACCTGGTATTCAGGTCTGCTTCATGGGCAACATCATTAACTATGAACCATTAATAGTAGAACGATGGGCCTATCAAGCTGGCAAGTCTGGTACAAAAGAATATCTTTTGACAGATCATTCATGGATGGTGCATGAAGACCAATATGTGAAAAACTATTTAGTGATTGGTTCTCCTCTTAAAGCCAAAGTAGAAGTAAAGACCCGCAGTTCAAAACCCGTTATCAAGGAGTACACCCTTCCTTTTGAAGTATAATCATTTAGTTTTAGTAACATCAAAAGTCTGACCATGCCGAACAAGGACTTAAAACAGAAGTAGGCTTAACTATCTAAAATCAACCTGTAATGACTAACGAAAAAACACTTTTTGAAAAAATTGGCGGAATGGATGCGGTAAATGCTGCCGTAGACATTTTTTACAAAAAGGTACTAGCAGATAAGATCATCAGTCACTTTTTTGCTAGCACCGACATGAAATCACAAGCCAGTAAACAAAAAGCATTTTTGGCCTTTGCCTTTGGCGCTCCTATGCCTTATACAGGAAAAAACATGCGAGATGCTCATGCTCACATGAATCTTACAGAGGATCATTTTAAGGCAGTGGCCGGACACCTCGTTGCTACATTAAAAGAATTAAACGTTGCTCAAAATCTCATTGATGAAGTGGTAGTCATTGCCGTAAGCACAAAAAATGATGTGTTAGGAAACTAGTTAAATTAGACTTATACATGGCTGAGGCGTCAGATCACTTTAGTGGTCTGGCGCCATCAAAGTTGAATCTCAAAATTTTGCATAACTGCTACTTTAATGAAGGGGACTAAAAAAACCAGAACCACAGGCGGCCTAACCTCTATTTGTTATGTTATTTCCCAAACGTAAGCACCTGCTGCCCTTTGAGCGACTCTGCCCGCCCACCGTTCAGTGTAGTCTTTGTCCACGTGTCCACCATCGCGCTTTACGCAATAATTATTACTGTAGCAGTGACTCTAGTTACACTTCCCTACCCTTACCTCCTGAGTTTGCGCGCCTATAGAATTCCTATGGTCATTTGCTTTTTTAGTAGCCTCAGAATATGTTCCGTAAAAATTATAAGTGGTTCGATAATTATTCAATTTGGTTCGATAATTATTGCGGTTGCTTCATTAATTATTGGATTTGCTTCATTAATCACCCTATTTGGTTCGATGGGCGTTCGATGGTGGTGCGATAATCATCGAGTTTGGTGCGATGATCACCGTGGTTGGTGCGATGGGCATGCGATGTCCGTTCGATCGGCATGCGATGGTGGTGCGATGTTCATTCGACTGGCATTCGTGTAGCGTTCGAGAAGCATGCGATGCATCGAAGCAACAACGAAACCTACAAGCCAGCTACACGGAAGCTACAAGCATCGTGAAAAGAAAGCAAAACCTGAATCCCGTTTACACAATCTGCTTTACACCCTCCCTCCTACTTTACACAAGAAAATGAGCAGTCGCAATTGATGACTGAAATCATCAATGACATAGGAAACATTTCGCACGACTTAGCTCCCACTATTGCACACGTGAGTGGCCTGATGCCCCTAGTGGAAAAATTGATTGCCAACACTAGAAAAGAATCGGGCATAGATGTAAAATTACAAGTCTTTGATTTTAAGGAGGTGCTAAAGACAGGTCCAATCATACAGCTTTATCGCATTTTGCAAGAAGCCTTAAACAATATTGTAAAGCATGCCGAAGCCACAGAGGTAGATATTCAATTATTTGGACATAAAGGCGAACTGAACATCACCATTGAAGACAATGGAAAAGGATTTGACATTAGCCAACTCTCAGAGGGCTTGGGCCAAAGCCAAATGAAGATCCGCACGGAAGGGATCGAAATAAATAGCCATGTAAGAACGGGCACACTGATTCTACTGGAGATACTTCTTCACTAACAATCGTTGATAAGCCAAATAAAATAATTCAGTCAGATAGAATCAATTGTTTTGATTTCATTATTCTCACTATAAATTTGCCGACTTAAAATTTGAATATGTTAGTAGTAAAATTTGGTGGCACTTCCGTAGGCAAGCCCGAGCGGATGAAGAAGATTGCAGAGTTGGTGTTGGGGATGCCTGGTAAAAAGATTGTAGTTCTTTCAGCACTGAGCGGCACCACGAATGCACTGGTGCGCATTGGAGACCATTTGTTCGCGCAGCAGCAAACAGGGGCGCAGCAAGAGATTGCAGAATTAGAAAAACACTATTCACAATTCATCAAGGAATTGTATTCGTCATCGGCCTACCAAGCGGTGGGGCAGGAAATAGTCAGTCGCTATTTCAGCCTCTTCCGTTTGCTGGCTGCTGGCAAGTTTGACGATCGCAGCAATCGTGAATTATTGGCACAGGGAGAATTGCTCTCTACCGAATTGTTTTATCACCATTTACAAGAAAGAAAAATCAGCGCACGGTTGCTGCCTGCTCTCCACTTTATGTCCATTGATGAAAACAATGAGCCTGAGTTAGAAAAGATTGGCGAACGCCTACGCCCAATTTTAGAAACCATGCCAGCGGATATTATTGTCACGCAAGGTTATATATGCCGCAACCACAAAAACGAAATCGACAACTTGAAACGGGGTGGTAGCGACTATACCGCTTCCCTGATTGGTGCGGCCATTCGCGCAGAAGAAATCCAAATCTGGACGGATATTGATGGTATGCACAACAACGATCCACGCATCGTGAAAAAAACGATGCCCATTGCTGAGCTTACGTTTGATGAAGCCTCGGAGCTAGCCTATTTCGGGGCGAAAATTTTGCACCCTTCCACTATTGTGCCTGCACAGAAGTATGCCGTTCCTGTAAGGTTAAAAAATACGATGGACGAAAAAGCGCCTGGCACTATCATTAGCGACAAAGGTTCACGCGGGCAGTTCAAAGCTATTGCCGCCAAAGATGGCATCACTGCTATCAATGTAAAATCTTCGCGCATGTTGTTGGCCTACGGATTTTTACGAAAAGTATTCGAGGTGTTTGAAAAACACAAAACCTCTATCGACATGATCTCCACTTCTGAGGTGGCGGTTTCTGTTACCATTGATGAGAGCAATCGCTTAGATGAAATTGTAACCGAATTGCAAAACTTCGGAACGATTGAAGTAGATAAAAACCAAACCATTATTTGCATTGTGGGCAATGCCCTTGCCGAAAAAGAAGGTGTGTTGAAAGAAGTGTTCCAAGCCTTAGGGCCAATTAAAACGCGAATGGTGTCTTTTGGTGGTAGTCATAATAACATCTCCATTTTAGTTGATACCTCGCAAAAGGAAAAAGCATTGAATTTGTTGAACGAAGGGCTTTTCAATTTGTGAATTGGAGATTGGAGGATAGAAGATGGAGGATAGATTCTAGTCGTCATCTAACATCCATCCCCCAACTTCCAACGTCCCTCCACGTTTCCCCTAAATGAAATTTCAGACACACACGTTTGGATTTTGATTTTTCCGCTTATATTTACCTTACACCAAAAGGTATAGGGCTATGGAAATCGCAGTCATTATTGTCTTCGTGCTTGGCTATATCGCCATTGCCATGGAGCATCCCATCAAAATAAACAAAACTGCTTCAGCCCTGCTCACGGGTGTAGTCTGCTGGACAATCCACGCAGTCACTTCTGGGGATAAAGCCACAGTGACCACCGACCTCTCTCACCACCTCGCCAGCATCTCAGAGATACTTTTCTTCTTGATGGGCGCCATGACCATTGTAGAATTGGTGGATGCGTACCAAGGCTTTCGCATCATCACTGATCGTATCAATACCAAAAACCCAAAAATACTTTTGTGGTTGATTTGCTTCGTTACTTTTTTCTTGTCGTCCATCTTAGATAATTTGACTACTTCTATTGTGATGATTTCTTTGATCAGGAAATTGATTCCCAACAAAGAGATGCGGATGTTCTTTGCGGGCATGATCATCATTGCAGCCAACGCGGGCGGTGCGTGGACTCCTATTGGAGATGTAACTACCACCATGCTATGGATAGGTGGACAGATTTCCACTTTCAATATCATGAAGGTATTATTTGTCCCGAGCATATTATGTTTGCTAGTGCCACTGATCTATTTGAGCTTTACTTTGAAAGGTGAATTGGGAGAGCATCTGCACACAGCACACATGCACACGCATGGCAACGGCAATGATCATGTAAAAGGCAGCACTGCCATGCTCATTTTAGGAGTAGGTGCTTTGGTATTCGTTCCTGTTTTCAAAACAGTTACTCACTTGCCTCCTTATATCGGTATGTTGATGGGCTTGGGTGTGCTTTGGGTAGTCTCTGAATTGATCAACCCTCATGCTGATGAAGCGGCACGCAGACCGTTTAGTGCGGCTGGTGCACTTTCGCGGATCGATTCTTCTAGTGTATTATTTTTCCTTGGGATTTTATTGGCAGTTGCAGCATTAGAGTCAATGCACATTCTTACACATTTTGCCGAAGTGCTCGCCAGTACTTTTGGCGATAATCGCATTATTGTTACACTCATTGGTTTACTTTCAGCCATTGTTGACAACGTGCCTTTGGTAGCGGCCAGTATGGGTATGTATAGTTTGGATGTATACCCAATGGATCATTTGATTTGGGAATACCTCGCCTATTGTGCCGGCACTGGTGGAAGTATTTTGATCATCGGCTCCGCAGCGGGCGTTGCAGTAATGGGCATGGAGAAAATCGACTTCATTTGGTACTTGAAAAAGATCAGCCTCATTGCCATGCTGGGATATTTTGCTGGGGCCGCTGCTTATTTAGCAATAGAGCATTTTTTCTTGGGGGCGTAGTTTTAGGACTTGGGCATTGGGACTTAGAACTTGGTGCCTCTACCGTTCTTTTCTTACCTGTTCTGCGGAAATGTCCTGCGTGTCGCAGAAGTCCCACGAAGTGGGGCTATTCTTTTATTTCTTTTACTTTGTTTTTGTAGGACAGGTGGGACGCGCTTGATTCCCCAATGCCCAAGTCCTAGTGCCTATCATCACACCAACTGCCTCAACGCAATCTCAAAAGAAGCCTGGGCGATTTTTGTTTTGGCAGGATTCACTTTCTTGGTTTTCTCCATGGCCACACGAATGATTCTTGAAATGTCACTGAAGATAGAGGCATCATCCATATCTACTTCGCTCTGCATAAAATAAGCGAACACGCGTGCCATGCCACAGTTGGCAATGAAATCAGGGATAATGGAAAATTTTTCATCGGCATATAAACCTGTAGGACCAAAGAAAATCTCTGGGTCAGAGAAGGGCACGTTGGCTCCACAAGAAAACACTTCCACCTTAGAGGCAATCATCCGATCCACTTGATCTTTGTTTACAAGCCGAGAGGCAGCGGCAGGTATAAATACTTCAAACTCCAAATCCCAAATTTTTTGGTTCACGGTTTCAAAAGAAAGAAGTTCGTTCGTTACCAAGCGATTTCCTTCACGGTTAATTACAAGTTTGCAAATCTCTTCATGCGAAAATCCCTTTTGGTTGATCAACCCACCCTCGCGCGTGAGAATGCCTACAATTTTTGCACCTTGCTGCGACAAATAAAATCCTGCGGCCGCACCCACGTTGCCCCAACCTTGCACTACCACTCTTTTGCCTTTTATATTTCCACCCTTGCCTACCGAAGCTTCAGCGAAGGAAGGCCATAATTCATAATAATGTCTTACAGCTTCAGCCACGCCATAGCCAGTGCACATATCAGCAATCGTATATTTCTTAGAAAGCAAGGGAGTAAATTTTTCATCCTCAATAACCTTCACCACGCCTTGTCTTAGTTGACCAATGCGATTTACTTTTTGTGGTTCTGTCGGCTTGAAGTGCCCCGTGAACACACCTTCTTGTGGATGCCAAATACCCACATCTTCGGTGTGCGGAATTACTTCATGAATTTCATCCACATTCAAATCACCACCCGTGCCATAATAATATTTCAACAATGGCATCACGGCAGTATACCAGCGATGCAATACTCCTGCTTTGCGCGGATCATTTGGATCGAAATTAATCCCAGACTTCGCTCCACCAATAGGTGGGCCACTCACAGTAAACTTAACCTCCATGGTTTTAGCCAACGATTCCACCTCGCGCTTATCCAAACCTGGTCGCATGCGTGTGCCACCACCTGCTGCGCCTCCACGCAATGAGTTGATCACTACCCAGCCCTCTGCCTCTGTTTCGGCATCTTTCCATTCAAATACAATTTCGGGACGTTTGTTTTCAAATTTTTGGAGCAGCTCTTTCATTTAGAATTTATTTAGCTGCGAAAGTAAGAGGATTTTGAATTCCCTTTGCAAATAAATTGATCGAACCAAAAAGACTATTTAAGTTTTTGCTTAAATAGGTTGATCAATTCTAATCGGGCGGTAGAAGGGTCGGGCAACGTGCCATAGCCTGGGTAAATTCCAAAGTTATCTTCATGATAGGCATGGTAAGTAGAGTGGATTTTGTTGGCCTTCAAAATTTCCAACATATCACCAACCCATGTGATCCCACCTTTGTTATTTTCAAAACAGTTCGATATAACACCATACTCGCCCAGATAAATAGGAACATTATTCTTTTTGCCCCACGCCACATATTGATTGATCTCCTTCTCTAATGCTTGCTTGTTTCGTGCCAGTACGGGATCACTAGTTGTCTCAAAATCAAGCCGAACTTGCGCTCGCGCACCACTGGATAAGCCAACTCCTTTCATCCAACCACTTGCCTGATAATAATAGCCTTGCTTAGGCACAAATCTTGTGCGGTCTAAACTAATGTTAGCATCAGAGGTGGTGGAAGAAATGGAATAGCTGAAGAGATCGGTTCGCCCGATAGAATTTTCTATGCCTGCTTGCCCTGAATTGTTCTGTGACCAAAAATAAAATGTATCTTCAGTGGAAGGTTGCCAAGTTACTACATCGCGCACAAAAGCTCCATTGGCATCAAATTCTTTCAATATAAGATCATCAAAGTAAATTTTGTCATTGATCTTTTCACCTACCAACGCCAGTTTACCTAATGAAATTTTAGAATCCGTTATCTTGTACTTCTCTCCTTCATAAAAAATCCAGTCAGTGGTGCCGGTTACTGCTACGGGATTATTAAACGTGGCCGAATACCAATTGATAGCTCCTGTTATTACTAATTTGCTTTCATCCGGATACTTGCCGCCATCGCCCCAGCCTAGCCAACTAGCAAATTGATGCGTGTATTCAATGGGGCTATAGATATGAAAAGTGTAAATGATGTTGGTATCGTTGATTTTGTAAAAATTCAAATCCGCATCGTTGTCATATTTATTATTCACAGCGTTGGCTCGTTCCACACTAATGATGTGGTTTTTATCTACTGTTCTGATTGCGTCTGTGATTTGCTGCATCAGCGTACTCAGTTGATCTTTTGCTTGAGTGGGATGAGGTTCGTTCAATAAATCATATCCTGCAATAATGGGCTCATTGGCATAGCGGTTGGCTATTTCTTTCCAAAGTGCTTTCAATCTATTTTGATTTTCTGTTATTAGCCATAGCCGATCACCATCACCATTTGATTGATAGCCACCTTGTGGAACATGGATATTTAAAATTAGATAGATGCCATGTTTTTTGGCCCGTGCTATGTTAAGATCGAGCCACTCCCAGCCAGAATTTTTGTATTGATAAGGAGACACATCGTCTTCAAATGTTTTATAATTCATGTAGAAGCGGATTGCATTCATGCCCATTTCTTTCACTCTTACAAAATCCTCTTCGGTGTGGTGGGTGTAAGGCAATGGATTTGACCATACCTCGTTGCCAAAAGATACACCTGTCAATACTACTTCATTGCCTGAAGAGTCAACGATGGTTGTCCCATTGGTTCGTAAAGTTGGAGACGAAGCCTTTAGTGGATCAGTTGACTTTTCTGAACAGTTGACCAACAATAAAAGAATCAAGCAAAGATTTAGTTTCATTGATCTCTATTTTCAATCTTCAAGTTAACCACAAATATCAAGACGCTCAATTTTTAATCCCCTTTTGCCAATTATTCCAAATGAGAGGTGCTTTTTTGTGGTTGACTAGCAAAACCTACCTTTACAAAATGAAAACCCTTGTGATAGATTGGGGCAACACGCGCATCAAAGCGGCCATATTTGTGGAGCAGAAACTGGAAGAGAAATTTCTGTTCAATGAACCAAGCGAGCTTTATGCTTTTCTTTCAGAGCATCACTTTGCCCATACCTTGATCAGTTCTGTAAATAAACCTGCTCAAGAAGTATTGAAAAAAATAAACGCAACAGGAAAAAAATTATCCTTGTCAATTGACCTACCCTTGCCCATCAAAATAGAATATGCAACCCCACATACATTGGGGGTAGATCGGATTGCAGCAGCTTGTGGCGCAATAGAACTTTTTCCGCTTTACAACACTCTAGTGATAGATGCAGGAACATGCGTGAATTATGAATTTGTGGATAGCAACAGTCGATATTGGGGCGGAGCGATCTCTCCTGGCATTGAAATGAGATTTAAAGCCATGAATACGTTTACTGCTCGCCTACCGTTAGTGTCTTTAAATAAAGAAGTGGACTTAATTGGGAACAGCACTGAGAGTTGTCTGCAAAGCGGGGTGATGAATGGAATAGTAGGCGAAGTGGAGGGAATGATTGATCGTTACAAAGAAAAATATCCGGAATTGAAGGTAGTTCTTTGCGGTGGCGATGCCCCACTTTTTGAAAACAGGCTGAAACCAACCATATTTGCAGCCCCCGATTTGGTTTTGATGGGTTTGAACAGGATTTTACGCTATAATGCTTTATAACAAAAGGATTTTCCTCACTTTAATCACGATTTTCGCCTTGGCGCTTGCCTCTTTTGGGCAGGTTTCCAAAAGCCCTTTTTCAACTTTTGGCATAGGCGATCTGTATGGAACCAGCTTGGCTCAAAATCAAGGCATGGGCGGCTTGGGTCTCAGTAATCCCAGTTCTTGGTATATCAACAATCAGAATCCTGCCCTTTTGGTGTTCAATTATGTGACTTCAGTGCAGGCTGGGCTATTAGTAGAAAAACGCACTATCAATGATGGCTCCAACGCATTAAAAAATACGAGCGGCAACTTGAATTATATCGCCATGGCCTTTCCGGTAAAACCTGGTAAGTGGACTACCTCCATTGGACTGATGCCTTACTCAAGCGTAAATTATAAGCTAAGCTCAGTGCAGTCGGTTAGCGGCAATACTTCTAGCAGTGTTCTTTCACAAGAAACGGGCTCTGGCGGCATCAACCAATTCTATTGGTCTAACGGAGTGCGATTGCATAAAAATATTTCTGTTGGTATGAAGGCTAGCTATCTTTTCAGTTCTATTATCAAAGAAGATATTAATGTACTTAACAAAGGAGACAATCGTGTGGTAACATTTTATCCATCCATCTACGAACGTAATTATGTGAAAGATTTCGCCTTGTCAGGGGGTTTTTCTTTCCACAAAGATTCGCTCTTCAAAAAAAATTATAGATTGAGTGTGGGTGTTGTGTATGATGTAAAGTCAACGCTAAATACAAGAAATACGTTGCGTATTGAAAGAAGATCTATCACAGGTGTAATCATTGACTCTACCACTACTATCAATAACGTGCCAAGTACCATTGTGCTGCCACAATCATACGGAGCAGGCATATCATTTGGAAGAGTGAACCATTGGGTAGCAGGAGCCGATGTTACTTTTTTGGATTACGCCCAGTTTCGTGGATTCAATGGCAACACTCCACCCACCACAATGGGCATCCATTCTGCCGTGGGGCTAGAAGTTATACCAGACCCAACTAGCATAGGGAGTTATCTAAAACGCATGACGTACCGAACAGGTGTAAGCTACGATCGGTATCCTTATTTGGTGAACGGCAATGAAGTTAAAGATTTTGGTGTTAATTTTGGCGTTTCGCTACCAGTAGGCCAGTTGTCTACAATAGATTTGGCTCTCAAAGTAGGCAAAAGAGGAAATCTTGCTGAGAATACGATTGACGAGAACTATTTTAAGCTGTACTTTGGCATGACTTTTAATGATAGATGGTTTATTAAGAGAAAATTTGATTAAGATAGAAATGAAAACAACTATGAACATGAATTTGAAAAACACAGCGTTAGGTCTACTCTTTGTTGCATTGGCTTCTATCAATGCTCTTTCACAATGCAAAGAACTGAAATGGCCTGAGAATAAAGCTAAGGCAGAAGAGTGTGTGGCCATCTTTGGTGATGCTGTAAAGCAACAAAACTTCCGTGCAGCTACTTCATCCTTACACTGGATGCTTGTGAATGCTCCCAACTGGAACACTAAATTGTATGTAGATGCAGCTACTGCCTATGATGGCCTAGCTGGCAAAGAAACCGATATAGCCAAGAAAAAAGTATTGGTAGATTCGTTGATGATTATCTACGATATGCGCATCAAGAATTGCGGTGATGAAATCAATGTATTGAATCGTAAAGCTGGCTCTAATTATAAATACAACATCAATTTTAAAGAAAAATCAGAAGAGCTGTTGACTATGTTTGATCGCGTGTATGAAATCAGTGGAAACAATGTGAATGATAACAACCTAGAGGCTTATATGTCGGTAATCTTTGCAAACTTTATCAAACAAAAGCCATTGCCAGATGCACAAAAGACTTTGAAGGAAGAACAAATTTTAACTCGCTACGATAAGTTAACGGGTGTGATTGATGTGAAGATGAAAAAAGCCCAAGCTGAAAATAAAGTGGGCGATGTGGAAAAATACAAACAGATCAAAGCCAACGTAGATGATAAGCTTTCTAAAATGGTGGTCATCAATTGTGCTTTTGTAAAGAAAAATTACGAGCCGCGCTTCAAGCAAAACCCTACAGATATTGTTTTAGGAAAAAAGATATTCCAGTACATGCTGAACGACAAGTGTACAGATGATCCTTTGTGGTTTGAAGCTGCCGAGTTGGTTCACAAAACCACTCCTGATTTTGGTTTGGCGAAAGTATTGGGCGCTAAATATTTGCAAGCTAAAAATTTCGATAAAGCATTGCCTTTGCTGAATGAGGCTCTTACACTTGGCAAAACACCTGGTGAAAAGGCAGATATCAATATTCTGTTGGGCGATAATGAAAATCAACGTGGCGCAAAAGTAACTGCACGGGATTTTTACAGAAAAGCATTGGCCGCAGATCCTTCCAACAAAGAAGGCTATGAGAAAATTGGTGACTTGTACTATTTCTCATTCCAAGAATGTTCTAAGAAGCAAAGCTTGGCAGAAGATCGCCTAGTGTACATAGCGGCTTATGACATGTACGCAAAATCAGGCAATCAAGAAAAAATGAGATCTGCCCGCGGGCAATTCCCTTCTGTAACCGAGTTGTTTGAATTGAACTGGAAAGAAGGGGAAACCAGAAAAATTGACAAGTGCTGGGTAGGTGAAACCGTAACGCTTCGTACCCGCGGTAAAGAATAATTTTCAATACTATGCTTGAAGGCAAGCTTCGTAGCATAAAAGGGTATAGATATTGCAAGAAGGCTGGCTGCAAAGCTGGCCTTCTTTGTTTAAATTGAATTAGAAATTGAAAATCGTAAACACGTCTAAAACTATTTTCTGGCACTTGCTTGCAGGGCTATTGGTTTCATCTCTAACTTCTCTCCTATTCCTTTCCTCGTGCAAAACCAAAGAAACGGCCAAGGCTGTCGCCTACGAAGGACCATTGCGTGAAGCCGAAAATGTGCTGATGCACTACACAGAAAATGACCGCGTGAAGGCCATCTTAAAAGCAAAAAAAGTATTTGAATTTCAAAATGGTGATCAAGAATTTCCCGAAGGTATCTATCTAGAGTTTTTTGACAAAACGGGAAAGTTAACCTCAACACTTAGCGCCAACACCGCATTTTATTTTAAAAGCGAAAACAAGTGGCGTGGCCGAGGTAAGGTGGAAGTGAAAAACATCGAAAAAAATCAACAGCTCAATTCTGAAGAACTCTTTTGGATGCCCGCCACAAAAAAAATATTTACAAACAAATTCGTTACCATCACTACGGAAAGCGATGTGGTGTACGGAACGGAATTAGATGCCGTTGAGGACATGTCTAGCTACACGCTAAAGAACCCAACGGGGACAACGGAGATAAAGGACTAGGGGCCTCTTACCAAAGTACGAGGCACGAAATACGAAGTACGACTTTGTACTTCGTATTTCGTACCTTGTACTTACTCCCTCACCTCTTACTTCCGATTCCCTTCTAATCTATTATCTTTGCGGCACAATGAAATTGATGGATGTTCTCTTGTTGTCGCTGGCAGCGGTTTTTGTTATCATCGGTATTTATGAAGTCATGACACTTGGCTTTGGCCATGCCTACTGGGCCATCATGCTTTCTTTTGGTTTCTTTTTTATTTACACCTATCGTAAAAAGAAGTAGCCGATGGAGACTGGCCCGTATTTAATGATTGCCGTTACACTGGTTTTTTCTTTTTTCTTTTCAGGGATAGAAATTGCTTTTCTATCGGCCAATAAGTTGCAGATAGAACTGCAAGGAAAGCAAGGCTTTTTGTGGGGTAAGATCATGTCGTACTTTATCAAGCGGCAGTCTTGGTTTATTGGCACAACACTGATCGGCAACACGCTTGCGTTGGTGCTATTCGGTATCTACATGGCAGAGTTAATAGAGCCTTGGCTGGCCGCCAATTTGCCACAGAGCATCAATGATGAAGTAGTGGTGTTGGTTTTCCAAACACTCATCTCCACCTTGCTGATTTTATTCACGGCAGAGTTCTTACCAAAAAGTTTATTTCTCATCAACCCTAACTTGATGTTGGCCATGTTGGCTGTTCCATTCCGCATCGTTTACATCATTCTTGCACCGCTCACATTTTCGATTGTGTACTTGTCCAAAATAGTAATCATTCATGTATTGCGGATCGAGTACTCGGAAGAGAAGCCCGTGTTTGCACTTACCGACCTCAATAACTATTTGAAAAGTATGTTGAAGGTGCGTCATGAAGACGAGGACATTGATCTCGACAAAAAAATTTTCCACAACGCACTGGAATTTAAAACAGTGCGCATCCGCGATTGCATGATCCCACGCACAGAGGTAACGTCTATTGATGTGGAGGACGGTATTGAAAAATTAAAAGAGACATTTGTGCAGAGCGGTCATTCCAAGATTTTGATTTACAAAGATTCCATTGACAATGTAATTGGGTATTGCCATTCGTCTGCACTATTTAAAAAGCCACAGCGCATTGAAGAAATCCTTACGCCAATTAATATCGTGCAAGAAACGATGATGGCCAACCACCTGATGGTGCAACTCATCAAAGAACGTAAGAGCATTGCCCTGGTGGTAGATGAATTTGGTGGCACCTCGGGCATTGTGAGTATGGAAGACGTGATTGAAGAAATTTTTGGGGAGATAGAAGATGAGCATGATGATGATGATTTGATAGAGCAGAAAATAGATGATAACACTTTCTTGGTAAGTGCGCGATTGGAAGTGGATTACCTCAACGATCATTTCAAATGGCAATTGCCCACAGGTGATTATGAAACATTGGGTGGTTTGATTTTGTCTTACACGGAAGATTTTCCCAAACAAGGCGACACCATTTCTATTCCTCCTTTTTCATTCGTCATTCAAAAAACCGAAAACAAGCTGATCAATACCGTAAAAGTGGTCGTGGATACGGATAGTTTGGAGAAGTAGCAGCAAGCATTGAGTATGCACTCTCACTACTGCCTGTACTATGTTGCTGTCTGTAAGCCCAAGAGGTTTTTCACATAAATATACTAGGCCACACTTCAGCGCGAAGTTAGTGGAATTAAATTGCTTAAATTTGTATTGATGCTTCTGGCTTTCAAAATTGGTTTTCTTGAGGTAAGCTGGGTCGACTTTATCGACATCAGTTTCGTGGCGATTTTATTGTATCAGATTTACAAACTCATTCGTGGAAGTATTGCAGTCAATATCTTCCTAGGCATACTTGCGCTCTATCTAGTATACTTGATTGTGCGCGCGGCACAAATGGAATTGCTCGCCACTATCCTTGGCCAGTTCATGGGCGTAGGTGTTTTGGCTATGATTGTGTTGTTCCAACCGGAAATCCGTAAATTCTTGTTGCTGATTGGGCGTGGTGCAGAAATCAACCGAGGTAATTTTCTTAAGTCAATTGCTAACTGGCGCACAGGCTATCATGATGATTTTGATGTGCATCAATTCATGGAAGCGGTGAAGACATTGAAAGCCACACGCACAGGGGCACTTGTTGTTTTTTCGCGCAGTATTGAGCTCAAATTTTACGCGGAGACAGGCGATCCACTGGATGCCGAAGTAAACAAGCGATTACTGCTTTCCATTTTCAATAAAAATAGCCCACTACATGACGGTGCAGTGATCATTTACCAAGGCCGTATTAAGGCAGCTCGTTGCGTATTGCCTGTAAGTGACAACGACCACTTGCCTCCGCACTTTGGTTTGCGCCACCGCTCAGCCATTGGTATGAGCGAAACGACAGATACACTGGTGATGGCCATCTCTGAAGAAACAGGGCGATTAATCCTGACGCGTAATGGAAAATTTATCCGTGGCCTAAAATTAAAAGTGGTTGAACAAAAGATCTTAGAATATCTTCACAACGCAGAACCTGCCAATTGGGAAGAAGTGCCCACACAGCCAGAGGCGAATGAAACGGAAGAGGTAAAGGCATAAAAGCCCATTGCAATTTTCTTCCTCTCTGTTACTTCAATCACCTCAGTGGTTAAGTTTTTTATCTAACTTTCCACCATGAAGCATCTACTTATTATTTCTCTCCTAGCAAGTTCATTTCTTGCAAAATCTCAATCCATCGAAACCGTCATTCAAAAAGGTCACGAACTAGCCGTGCTTACGGTAGCCATTAGCCCTGATAGCATGTACGTGGCCACAGGCAGCCGCGATAAGTCCATGAAGTTGTGGGAACTTAGCACAGGCCGCGAAGTGAGAAGTTTTTTGGGTCATACCGCTTCAGTGATTAATATTCAATTTAGTAATGATGGAAAATATCTCATCACAGGTAGTGGCGATAATTCTGCACGAATATGGGAAGTAGTAACAGGCAAAGAAATTCTATCTGCACAGCCCGATGAAGAAAGAGTAACAGACGTAGCCTTCGACCCAAAGGGAAAATACTTTGTTACAGTTGGTTTTGGGCACAAAGCCATCGTGTGGGAGTTTCCTTCTAAAAAGAAAATAAAAGAATTACCAGCTGATGGATATGCAGGATCTGGTGGATTGATCAATCTCGCAATCAGCCCCAACGGAGAATGGCTGGCGATTGGAGAAGACAACAGTGTTGCCAATGTTTATAAAGTTGCCACTTGGGAAAAAGCATTTACTTTTAATTTTTCTGAATACTCCTCCTGTGGTGGCTGTTTCACCGATGTGGATTTTTCCCCTGATAGTAAATATTTAGTGAAAGCAACTAATCGAGGTGAAGTGGCGAGATATAATCTTACAACTGGCCAGCGTGCTGCTCTGTATTGCAAGAAAACTGACGACTTAAGATCAGTGCGACTCAGTCGAGATGGAAAGCAAGTAGTGCTTTGCACAGAGAAGTATGTGACTATTTACAATACTGAGAAAGGAGATTCCATCAAGACAATTAATCCTAATATAGAGGCTGAAATTAATCAAGCCGTCTTTACTACTGACGGCAAAAAAGTTTTGCTTGCATCCGATAATAACTTGGTTCAAATTTGGGACATCGCGAAAAGCAAAAAGATTGGCGAGCTTACCGGTTTCTTAAATCAACTCGACAAGGGTGGAATAACCTACGATCCCAATTCATTTTGGGCCTCTAACATTGCAAAGTATATTCGTTTCAAAAATAGTTTATTGTTAAGCCGTGACAACAAGACCTTATTGAAAGGCAAGTTCGGCACAAAGGCAAAGCGATGGGATATCGCTACAGGTAAAACTGAAATGGAATATGTAGGTCATGACAAGGCAGTTCTTTGCTATCAATACAGCCGCGATGGAAAAAAATTAGTGACAGGGGGAGGTGATGGCATGGTGATCATTTGGGATGCAGAAAAGGGAGATACCATACGCACTATCAAATCGTATAGGGAACCAGTATTTGACGTAAACTTTAGCAGCGATGACAGCAGAATTGTGAGCACTAGTTGGGAAGGCATAATGAAAATTCATGACGCCACCACGGGCAAGCGATTAGGATATCTTGAGATAGAAAAAGGATCTGTTTACAATGCTATCTTCAGCCGCAATGATTTATACCTTATCACGGCTTCATTACCCGAGGGCTTGCAAATGCGAGAAATTGATACGCAAAAAATCATTCGCGAATTTGTTGGCCATACGGAAACGGTTTCTTCCATTCGGCTCACACAAGACGGAAAAAAATTATTGAGTGCTAGTTGGGATGGTTCTGTGCGCCTATGGGACATTGCTACAGGTTTGGCTGATAGAAAATATAGTGAGCACAAAGGAAGTGTGTATGCAGCAATTTTTAACAATTCAGAGAAAGCTGTTTTCAGTGCAGGGGCAGATCGAATTATAAGAATGTGGGATGTAGCAACAGGTAAAACAATAAAAACATTTATTGGTCATCAAGGTGAAGTGAGCAGCCTGCAATTGACCACCGATGAAAAGATGCTCATCAGCCACAGTGTAGATGGCGTGACTAAATTTTGGGATTTAGAAAAAGGCAAAGAATTTTTTGAACACATCCACTTTGGCGAAAAGGAATGGATGGTAAAAACACCCGAAGGATATTTTAATGGAACACAAGAGGCGCGCAAGCACATTCATTTTGTAGATGGACTGAAAACTTATTCGGTTGATCAATTCTTTGATGAGTTCTATCGTCCCGATTTGCTTCCGAAAATATTTCAAACCCGCGGTGGTGAAGATGGCTACAAAGGAATTCAAGGCAAACTACAAAAGTCTCCACCACCCACAGTGAAGGTAGCGGCACTGGTTTCATCTGACCCCACCAAAGCAGAATTGTTTGTAAAAATTTTAGATAACGGAGCAGGCGCTGACAATTTGAAATTGTTCCACAATGGCAAATCAGTGACGCTTGACAAAACCACATTAAAACTCCCTAGCGGAAAAGATCAATCAACTACTTATCGACACACCGTTACATTGATCGGTGGAACCAATACATTCTCGGCTACAGCCGTCAACAAAGATAAAATTGAATCAGACCCTAACTCGGCTGAACTCTTTTCCGAACAAACAGGCAAGACCAGCACGTGTTTCATATTGGCAGTGGGCATCAATCAATACAAAAATCCTCGCATGACACTTAATTATGCCAAGCCCGATGCCGAATCATTTGGCAAAGTGATGGATGAGAAAGGGAAGCTTTTCAAAAATGTAGACATGACTACGCTCTATGATACCGAAGCATCTCGCGTCAACATCTTGAAAGCATTGGATGAAATTTCTATGAAAGTGCAGCAAGAAGATGTTTTCATTTTTTACTACGCTGGGCATGGTAGCATGGTAGACAATCAATTCTTTTTTATACCCAGTGAAAGCTCACGCCTCTATGATTATAGTTCGCTGCAAAAAGAAGCATTAGAAGCGAGCGTGTTGCAAGACAAATTCAAAAACATTAAAGCACTCAAGCAGTTGATTGTCATGGACGCATGCCAAAGCGGAGCTTCTGTGGAGTTGCTAGCCAACCGTGGTGCAGCCGAAGAGAAAGCCATCGCACAACTTTCCCGCAGTGCGGGCATCCACGTCATGGCCTCCGCAGGCAGTGAGCAGTTTGCCACTGAATTTGCTGAACTTGGTCATGGTCTTTTTACTTACCTCTTAATCAAAGCACTTCAAGGCGATGCTGATGGTGCGCCTAAAGATGGCAAGGTCACTATCTATGAATTAAAATCATACCTCGATGATCAAGTGCCCGAAATGACACGCAAATTGAAAGGCAAGCCCCAGTACCCTTACACATTTTCTCGCGGCCAAGATTTTCCTGTGGTGCTTGAAAATTGAAATTTTTTTTGCGGCCTGCCACGCGAGGCGCAGTGGCACCGGGCTATCCGTTCCAAGTCCGGCCAGCCCACGAATCCATCACACTTCGGGCTTTCCACTTCTATCCCTGGCCGAGCGCCTGCTCGAAACGCCTACTTCTATCTTAGAGGCGCAAAAGCTTAGCAATAAAGTCGGGTTAAGCCTAGCGGCAAACTCTAATGTTACCAAATTGTTACCAAAAGTCTTATATTCGTATTCAAGAACAAACTTTTTATGTTAGATGGAAGAACCCAATCGGTTTAAATTTTATCTAGCCAAGTATTTTTTTCTGGCACTATCGGTGCTTCAAGGCTTGGCCGCTCTGCTCTTGCTCCTCCAATTTGAGGATTCACCTAGAAATAGGTCTGCTGTATTTGTCTTCGCTGCGCTCTGTATGATTTTTCTGTCAGCACATTTTTTACTCTCTAGCAAAATTAAACGTGTAGCGATTAGCAAGAAGAAAATTTCTGTTCTCTTTCCACATAAGACCAAAAGTTATAATTGGTCCGAGGTAAAGGAGATGAAATTTTTACCTTTTTTTAATATGTATAGTCTCAAGCTAAAAGGTAAGGATCGGATTTATTTTTTACCCAACAATAGTGAGGTGCTGTTCGGATTGTTTTCCGCAAAAGGTGATTTCATTGCTAAGAAGGTCAGTAAAGCGTGAGGCAATAAAGTAAGCAATCGGCTGTAATCTCAATCGGCAAAGTTTTTCGGTAATTCAAGAACCGATAGTTTTACCACATCTTGCCAATTGCCTACTGCTTGTTGCCTATTTTTTCAAAACTCCCAACTCTTTGCCTACTTCTGTAAATGCCTGAATGGCTTTATCCAAATGATGCTTTTCATGCCCAGCAGAAATTTGTACGCGAATGCGTGCTTTTCCTTTTGCCACCACAGGAAAGAAGAAGCCAATCACATAAATACCTTTTTCCAAAAGTAGCTCGGCAAATTTTTGAGCAAGAGGTGCTTCGTATAACATAATGGGCACAATAGGATGAATACCCAGCTTGATGTCGAACCCAGCATTGGTCATTGCCTCACGGAAATATTTGGTGTTGGCTTCTAGCTTATCGCGAAGTGCCGTTGTTTCGGTGAGCATGTTAAACACCTCAATAGATGCGCCTACAATAGAAGGAGCTAATGTATTTGAAAACAAGTAAGGTCGTGAGCGTTGACGAAGCATCTCAACGATTTCCTTTTTTCCAGAAGTAAATCCACCCGAAGCACCACCCAACGCTTTGCCCAATGTGCCCGTGATAATATCTACGCGATCCATCACTCCACAATGTTCGGGTACACCGCGCCCTGTTTTGCCTATGAACCCGGAGGAGTGACATTCGTCTGTCATTACCAATGCTTCATATTGATCTGCGAGGTCACAAATTTTATCAAGCTGTGCAATGGTTCCATCCATAGAAAAGGCACCATCCGTTACAATGATAATTTGATTCGCACCTGCTTTTCTAGCATCTTCCAATTGTGCTTTCAAATCGCCCATGTCGTTGTGCTTGTAGCGATAGCGCATGGCTTTGCACAGGCGCACACCATCAATGATGGAAGCGTGATTTAATTCGTCAGAGATAATGGCATCTTGTTCACCAAATAGCGGCTCGAACACGCCACCGTTCGCATCGAAAGCAGCCGCGTATAAAATCGTGTCCTCGGTATGAAGGAACTCCGAAATCTTTTTTTCCAATTCTTTATGAATGTCTTGCGTGCCACAGATAAACCGAACAGACGACATGCCGAAGCCGTGTGTGTCGATTGCCCTTTTTGCGGCAGCTATCACACGCGGGTGCGAGGATAGACCTAGGTAATTATTTGCGCAAAAGTTAATAACATCTTTATGATTTGCTCTTATATCGGCCCCTTGAGGGGTTTCAATGATTCGTTCCTTCTTGAAAAGCCCCGCTTCACGGATGGTGTTTAGTTCTTTTTCTAAGACAGGTTGCAGCTTCTTATACATGACTCTTTGGTTTGCCACAAATCTACGAATCATAGTCTGCAATTCGTACATCATAATTTTCCATAACTTCGCCCCGCATTCGATGTAGCATGAAGAAAACAAAGGTTTTATTAATAGGGGCAGGTGGCCAGCTAGGCTCAGAACTTACGCAGGGCTTGTGGCGTATCTATGGACAAGAGAACGTGATCGCCTCAGACTTAAAAGATGCCCAAGGCATTTTAAAAGAAGGCCCTTACGAAAAATTTGACGTCATGCAGCGAGATCGACTTTTTGAATTGATCAAAAAACACGAGGTCACGCAGGTTTATCACCTCGCTGCCCTGCTTTCTGCCACTGGAGAAAAAGATCCGCGTTGGGCTTGGAAGTTGAACATGGAGAGTTTACTTTTTGTGCTCGAAGCAGCGCACGAACTGAAACTACATAAAGTATATTGGCCAAGTTCCATTGCCGCTTTCGGGCCAACAACACCCAAGCAAAATACTCCACAGGATACTATTATGGATCCGACCACTGTATACGGAATTACCAAATTGGCAGGTGAATTGTGGTGTGAATATTATTTTAGAAGATATGGAGTGGATGTGAGAAGCCTTCGCTATCCGGGATTGATCGGCTACAAAACACCACCAGGAGGCGGAACTACCGATTACGCTGTAGATATTTATTTTAAAGCATTGAAGGAAAAGAAATACGAATGCTTTTTGGCTGCGGATACATACTTGCCAATGATGTATATGGATGATGCGGTGAAAGCTACCATTGATTTAATGGAGGCTCCAGCAGAAAAAGTTAAAGTGCGCACGAGCTACAATGTATCGGCCATGAGTTTTTGTCCTGCTCAAATCGCATCAACTATTAAAAAGCATATCCCGGATTTTTCAATTACATACAAACCCGATTTCCGTCAGGCTATTGCCGACTCATGGCCGAAGTCGATCGATGATTCACCTGCTCGGCAAGACTGGGGGTGGAGACATCAGTTTGGATTGGAGGAGATGACTGCCGAAATTTTAAAGAGCTTGTCAGTACAGACAAACTTAGTATCCTGAGATAATGTCCAAACTCAAATCCCTAGCAGGCGAAACAGTTCTCTATGGCTTAGGTAGCATTCTGCCTCGGATGCTGAATTTTCTCCTCGTGTTTTTACATACGCGCAACACATTCAGCACCGAAGAGTATGGCGTGCTTACCAAACTGATGGCGTGGGTGGCCTTTATAAATGTAGTGTTCACGTTTGGGATGGAGACTGCCTTCTTCCGCTTTGCCAATAAACCTGGCAGTGACGCAAAGCATATTTTCAATCTCGCGCAGACATGTGTGTTGCTGGTGAGTGTTCCGCTCTCTGTTTTATTTATTGTGTTGGCCAATCCTATTGCTGCTTCTTTTGATATTGCGAATCACCCTGAGTTTATTGTTTGGCTCACGTTGATCATGTTCATGGATGCTGTGGTCGCCATTCCATTTGCTCGATTGAGATTGGAAAAGAAAGCACTTCAATTTTCAATGGTTAAGATTGCCAATGTGATCATTCTGGTAGGCTTGAATTATTACTTTCTAAAGTTTGCGTATAATCCTTCCATCAACGTTGGTTATGTGCTGCTGGCAAACTTAATTGCCAACTCTCTTTTCATTTTCTTTTTTCTAAAGACGCTGTTGGGTTGGAGGCCATTGTTCGACAAACAAATTTCACCCGTGATGTTGAGCTATGCGTACCCTGTAATGTTGACGGGCGTGGCAGGTATAACCAACGAAATGTTTTCTCGTCAAATGTTGGAGTCCTGGCTTCCGCCCAATTTTTATGGAACGGTGACCAACAAGGCCGCAATGGGAATTTTTGGGGCGTGTTACAAATTTGCTGTGCTGATGAACTTGGGCATCCAAGCTTTTCGCTATGCGGCAGAACCTTTCTTTTTTTCCAATGCTTCAGATAAGAACTCACCTGAACTGTTCGCGAAGATCAATCATTATTTTGTGATCACGTGCTGCTTGGTGTTATTGGGCATCAGCATCAACTTAGATATTTTGCAATTTTTGATTGGTACCGATTTTCGTTCGGGTATTTCTATTGTTCCGATTTTGTTATTGGCTTATTTGTTTTTAGGCGTGTACTATAATTTTAGTGTGTGGTTTAAACTCACAGACAAAACTTATTTTGGAACGATCATCACCGTGGGTGGCGCGCTCATCACCGTGGCAGGAAATTATTTTTTGATTCCGATAGCTGGCTACATGGGCAGCAGTTGGGCAGCGTTGCTTTGTTATAGTTTTATGGCTGTCGCCTGCTATTTCTTTGGACAAAAATATTTTCCTGTGCCATACCAAATTGCACAAGGCTTGGGCTACATCATTGCTACGGTCGTGTTGGTTTACGTTGTTCAAGCAGCCACCATTCCCAATCAGTGGTTGGCTACTTTATTTCACACAGCGGTGGTCATAGTCTTTGTTGGGGTTGTTTATTTTATCGAACGAAAATCGTTGAGGCAGTTGGGCTAAGATTTGAGAGCGCGAAAACTTAAAGATTTGAAACTTTTCGTGCTGGCGATCGGCCAAGGAGTAGCCCCGCGAAGCGCTGGGTAAACTCCAAGCCCGAAGTGTGTTTGGTTTGTGCGTGGTAGGATCCCGATGGCTATCGGGACGGATAGCCTGATGGCCACCTCGCCTCGAGTGGCCAGGCCGCCAAGTCAGTTAATAGTAATTAGTAATTAGTGGTTGCCCATACCGATTAATTGATAATCAATTACAAATCTGCTTCTGATTTTCTATATGGAGTAAGTACTATTATCCTTACCTTTGCCGTTTAAAAATCTTGACTAAATGACGGGAATGGAGAATATCCGCAATTTTTGCATCATCGCGCACATCGACCACGGCAAAAGCACACTTGCGGACAGACTGTTGGAGTTTACAGGCACGCTGAACAACCGCCAGATGCAGGCGCAGGTGCTGGACAACATGGACTTGGAGCGCGAGAAGGGGATTACGATCAAGTCGCACGCCATTCAAATGAACTATAAGTTTGAGGGCAAGGAATATACGCTCAACTTGATCGATACGCCCGGGCATGTTGATTTTTCTTATGAGGTTTCGCGATCTATCGCGGCTTGTGAGGGTGCGTTGTTGATCGTGGATGCGGCACAGGGAATTCAGGCGCAGACTATTTCTAATTTATATTTGGCACTGGAGCATAACTTGGAGATCATACCGATCTTAAATAAAATTGATTTGCCCGCAGCAATGCCTGAAGAGGTGACTGATCAGATAGTTGACCTTATTGGTTGTGAGCGTGATGTTGTTTTGAAGGCAAGTGCGAAAGAAGGAAAAGGCATCGAAGAAATTTTGGCGGCTGTGATCAAGCGAGTGCCCCCTCCAAAAGGTGACCCAAAAGCCCCACTGCAAGCGATGATCTTTGATTTGGTGTTCAATTCGTTCCGTGGCATTGAAGTGTATTATCGAATCTTCAACGGCACGATGCGCAAGAACGACCAGCTTCGGTTTGTTAATGCTGACAAAGAATATGGTGCCGATGAAATTGGCATATTGAAGTTGGACAAGCATCCGCAGCAAGAGATGAGTGCCGGCAACGTGGGCTATTTGATTTCGGGGATTAAAGTGGCGAAGGAAGTGAAGGTGGGTGATACGATTACGTTGGTATCGAATCCCGGTGAGGCGTTGCAAGGGTTTGAAGAGGTGAAGCCGATGGTGTTCGCAGGTATTTATCCAGTTGACACGATTGAATTTGAAGAGCTACGTGCCTCGATGGAGAAGTTGCAACTCAACGATGCCTCGCTAGTGTGGGAGCCCGAGACTTCGGCTGCACTGGGCTTTGGTTTCCGCTGCGGATTTTTGGGGATGCTGCACATGGAGATCATCCAAGAAAGATTGGAGCGCGAATTCAACATGACGGTGATCACTACGGTGCCAACGGTGCAGTTCAAGGCAAAGTTGACGAACGGAAAAATGATTGAGATCAATGCACCTGCCGAAATGCCAGACCCGACCACGATGGACATTATTGAGGAGCCGTTCATAGCAGCACAGATCATTAGCAAATCTGAATTTGTAGGCGCGATCATCGGGCTGTGCATGGACAAGCGCGGCATTATCAAGAACCAGGTTTATTTGACTGCGGATCGTGTAGAGCTTTCTTTTGAAATGCCGCTATCAGAAATTGTGTTTGATTTTTTTGATAAATTGAAATCTATTTCCAAGGGGTATGCTTCGCTGGATTACCAACTCATCGGCTTCCGCGAAAGCGACATGGTGAAGTTGGATGTGATGTTGAACGGTGACAAGGTGGATGCGCTCTCTGCCATCGTGCACCGTGCCAAGTCGTATGACTGGGGCAGGAAGTTGTGCGAGAAATTGAAAGAGTTGATACCGAGACAAATGTTTGAGATCGCTATTCAGGCGAGTATCGGACAAAAAATTATTGCGCGTGAAACAGTAAGTGCCATTCGCAAAAACGTGTTGGCCAAATGTTATGGTGGAGATATCTCCCGCAAGCGTAAATTGTTAGAGAAACAGAAGAAAGGAAAGAAACGCATGAGGCAAGTGGGTAACGTAGAGATTCCGCAAGAGGCATTTATGGCGGTGTTGAAGATTGATTAAACTAACCAGGTGGTGATAGAGGACAGGAAAAAGCTAGCTGATTTTTTGGGTTGCTTCATCTGACAAAGATTGGGTAACAATGAACCACTTAGTGGATTCCAAGGATTATTCTTGGTCTTTATTTATTGGTCACTTGGTAATTGAGAAATTGATCAAAGCATATTTTATAAAAATCAAGGGTGAACATCCTTTGTTTATTCACGACTTATCGCGTCTGGCCGAAAAATGTAATTTGGAATTAACTCAAGAACAATCTGATTGGTTAGAGGTGATCACACGATTTAATCTTAAGGCAAGGTATGAGGATTATAAAGCAAATTTTAGACTTGTATGCACACCTGAATTTACAATGGAGTGGATTGAAAAGATTGAAATATTAAGACAATGGCTGAAAGAGAAGCTTTAAAAATTGCCAAAAAATTTATGGCTACTGTATCTGAACATTATTCAGTACAAACCGCTTATCTTTTTGGTTCCTTCGCCAAGGGCAATGCCCATGCAGATAGTGATATTGACGTGGCAATAATATTGAACCAAAAACAATTGAGTTTCGATAGCGAAATGGAGCTGGTGAAGTTACGGAGAGGTATAGACCTGCGCATTGAGCCTCACGCTTTTTTAAAAAAGGACTTTAATGAGAACAACCCTATGACTCATGAGATTTTGAAATATGGAATACCTCTATAGAGATGCAAATTCGTTAATTTGATTTTTTTTCTAATGACAGAAACTACTACATACACACTTATTGACGGTCGCAAGATTTCTACTGATATTAAACTAGAGATTGCCGCGAAGGTGGCCGAGCGCAAATTGGCTGGAAAGAAAATTCCTCATCTCGCCATTATTTTAGTTGGTGATGATGGAGCGAGCCAGACGTATGTAGATCACAAAGTGAAGGCCTGCAAAGAAGTTGGCTTTCATTATACAACGATGCGCTTTGCCGATACCATTGCAGAAGATAAATTGATGAAGCACATCGATCAAGTAAATCGGGATGTGGATGTAGATGGCTTTATCGTTCAGCTTCCGTTGCCACCGCATATTACCGTGGAGCGCATCACTGAAAAAATTAGGTCAGATAAAGATGTGGATGGATTTACCAATCATAATTTCGGGAGCATCATTTCAAAAAATCCGTTGCTCTTGCCTGCAACACCTTTTGGTGTGATGGAGTTGTTGCGCAGATATAATATTGAGACGGAAGGAAAGAATTGTGTGATCGTGGGCGCAAGTAGATTGGTGGGCGCGCCTTTGAGCATGATGTTAGTGGAGCAAGGCAGGGCAACTGTAACTATTTGCCATAAGTACACGAAGGACTTGGCATCGTGGACTAAGCAAGCCGATATTTTAGTGGTAGCAGTAGGCAAGCCTGGATTGATCACTGCAGATATGGTGAAGGAAGGAGCGGTGGTGATTGATGTAGGCACAACCCGTGTAGAAGGCCCTCAATATAAAACTGGATATGGGCTTAAAGGCGATGTTGAATTCAAAGAAGTAGCACCGAAGACTTCCTTCATCACACCTGTACCAGGTGGCGTGGGGCCGATGACGATTGCATCTTTGTTGATGAACACATTGAGGGCTTGTGAGAATTTGAATCCCTAAGCTGATTTAAGATTTAGGATTTAAGATGATTTTAGATTTAGGATGTAAGATTTAGACTGCGAATAACTTGAAACCCGAGGAATTAAATCTCACATCTCACATCTCACATCTTACAATGCCTGTAATGGAAGACTTCTACACCATTCAAGGTGAAGGGTTTTACCAAGGGAATGCCGCCTATTTTATTCGGTTAGGTGGTTGTGATGTAGGGTGTGTGTGGTGCGATGTGAAAGATAGTTGGGATGTAAACGCTCATCCAAAAGTAGAAGTAGCAACCATAGCAGCAAAAGCGAAGGAAAGTGGAAGTAATATAGTGGTAGTAACAGGTGGAGAGCCAGCGATGCATGACTTGCAAGCACTAACCACAGAGCTACAGCAAGCAAGCCTTAAAACGCATATCGAAACTTCAGGAGTCTATGAGTTGACAGGCGCATGGGATTGGATTTGCTTTTCCCCTAAGAAATTCAAAGCCCCTCATCCTTCCGTTCCTGCGATGGCCAACGAGCTGAAGGTAATTGTTTACAATAAAAGTGATTTTGATTGGGCTGAGGAATTTGCCAAAAAAGTATCACCCGATTGCAAATTATATTTGCAACCCGAATGGTCGAAGGAAAAAGAAATGTTGCCTTTTATTATTGATTATGTAAAGGCAAACCCGAAATGGAAAATTTCGTTGCAAGTGCATAAGTACATGAATATACCGTAGGTTATTTCGGTTCTATCCCGAATGTCGTGGGTGGCTAAAAAAGGCCACAAGCTGCATGCCTCAAGCTACAGGTTGCTTGGAGCTTGTAGCCAATCATGTCCACATTATTCATGGTAAAATCGTCATTTTTTACTTTGATAAAGCGATGTTATCTACTAGAGGTAGTAAGCCCTGAAAGGGCGGGATATACCAAGACAGGGTGAAGCCCTGTCTTTTCAAAGAACGAATATCATAAAGCCCTGAAGGGGCGAGATCATGCGTTCAAGGCTTATCGGGTAAAATAGCAACGTGGAATTAGCCCTTCTTCAATGAATATAAAAGACTTCAAACTAACATTAAACCAATGGGGGCAAGAACAAGTCCCTTTTTTGTTCATGATAGATTTTGAAATGCAGAAGCCAATGGCTTGGAAGCTGTCTGAGGTGCCAGTAGAAGAGCTACTTTTTGAAATCAATGGATTTACAAATGCCCCCGCTTTCATTTTTGGCAATCACAGGGAAGATTTCTTTTTTGAAGTGGATCGATCTTCTTTGTCAATAGAAGAGTATCAAAAAAAATTCGAGCAAATTTTTTATCATTTGAATCGTGGAGACTCCTTTCTTACCAACCTTACTATCAAAACAAAGATTGAGACCAATCGATCGTTAAAGGAATTATTTTATTTAAGCCAAGCACGGTTTAAGTTGTGGTTCAACGATCAATTTCTTGTATTCTCACCAGAGATTTTTATTCAAATCAAAGATCAAAAGATATTTTCCTTTCCCATGAAAGGAACGATTGATGCATCAGTGCCGAATGCGAAGGAGAAAATCTTAGCAGACCAAAAAGAATTGGCAGAACATGTTACTATTGTAGATTTAATTAGAAACGACTTGAGCACAGTAGCATCTTCAGTACAGGTAACTAGATTCCGATATGTAGAAGAAGTAAAGACTTACCAGAAAAATTTGCTTCAAGTAAGTTCAGAAATTCAAGGAAACTTGCCTCCAGATTATCTATCGCGCTTAGGCGATATTTTGTTAACGTTGCTGCCCGCAGGCTCGGTCAGTGGTGCGCCAAAAAAGAAAACGCTGGAGATCATTCGCAAAGCGGAAGGAGAGGAGCGTGGTTATTATACAGGTATTTTTGGTTATTTTGATGGCCAGAATTTAGATGCAGGTGTGATGATTCGATATATTGAAAAAACCGAGCAAGGTCTTTTTTATAGAAGCGGAGGTGGGATCACGACCCAAAGCAAAATGGAAACGGAATACCAAGAAGCCATGGATAAAATATATGCCCCGATTTATTGAGACAATAAAACTGCTGGATGGGCAGTTGTATAATTTGAATTACCATCAACTGCGAATGGATAGAACAGTGGGTTATTTTTTTCACTGCAAACTGGATGTCGACCTACGGTATCACATTTCGCATTTTAGTTTACCACAACAAGGTTTTTTTAAATGCCGGGTTATTTATGAGCGCAAGATTTTATCAATGCGGTTCTTACCGTACGCTATAAAAACAATCCGGTCGTTGAAAGTAGTAGAGGCAAACGAAATTCAGTACAAACATAAATTGGAAGACAGAGAAGAATTAACTTCCCTATTTGACAAGAGAGAAAACTGCGATGAGGTCATCATCGTAAAAAATAACATGGTAACAGATGCTTCTTACGCCAACCTAGCATTTAAGCGAGATGACAAATGGTTTACACCAATTACTTGTTTACTGAACGGTACCATGCGCCAAAACTTGATAGATCAAAGAAAAATCAAACCAAAGACTATTTCTATAGATGATATTGGTAAGTTTGAGAAAGTAAAATTGATTAATTCTATGTTGGGTTTTGATGGAGAGGAGTTGGATGTTTCTAAGATTGTATTTTAATCCCCATAAATGTATTTAATTAAGAGTTCGCGAAGGATCACAAAGGTTTATGACCTCTAAATCTCTCGGTGTAACTCAGTGTCCTCTGTGTTGAAAAAAGAATGGCGTTAAAAAAATCAAGAGCCTATTATGGACCAAATGTCTCCAAAAGCAAAAAAAATTGTATTGTGCCTTTGTGCCTTTGTAGCAATATTTTCAAACTTATTTTCACAAGAACCCCTCAGCACCAAATCAAAGAAAGCCATTGAGCTTTACATCTCTGCCGATAACTTTCGTGTGCGTGGCCAATTTGATCAAGCCATTGATTTATTAAACCAAGCCATCACGAAAGATTCAAAGTTTGAGGAAGCTTATTATAGATTAGGTCTTACCTACCGAAGTGCCAGCAATCTTGCAAAGGCTGCAGAAAATTTTGAAAAAGGATTATCACTCACTAAAGATCCACAAAAGCAGAAGACATACGCTTTCATCTTGGGCGAATCCTACTTGCGCCAAGGCAAGTACGATCAATCACTTTTGAATTTGGATAAATTTCTTTTGTTAGAGAAAGCCGACAAACCCAAAATAGAACAAGCCAAAGTGTGGAAATCGCAATGCGAATTTTCCATTCAACACCAAAATGAAAAATTGCCCTATCAGATAAAGCCATTGAGCGATACAGTCAATGCCTATCCCATGCAATACTTTCCTACCATCACAGCCGATGAGCAAGAACTACTATTTACTATCCGCTTTGGCAAAGCCCATGATGATAATGAAGATATTGTTGTTTCAAAAAAAGAACCTAGTGGACGATGGGGCAAACCTATTTCGCTATCTGATCAAATCAATTCCAACTTTCGTGAGGGCGCATCCACAATTTCAGCAGATGGACGCAAACTCATTTTTACTATCTGCGGCCCGCGCGGTTGCGATTTATTTGAAAGTTTAAAAGTAGGAAGCAATTGGAGCAAGCCAATAAGTTTAGGTGCGGGTGTAAATAGCGCAGGTTGGGAAGCACAACCATCTTTATCTGCCGATGGCAATGAGTTGTATTTTGTTTCTGACAGAAAAGGAGGAATGGGCGGCTATGATATTTGGTATTCAAAAAAAATGGAAGATGGCGCGTGGGGCAGAGCCATTAATTTAGGAAAGACCATCAACACCCAATTTGATGAGATAGCACCCTTCATTCATGTCAATAATCAAAATCTCTATTTTGCTTCCAATGGATTGCCCGGTTTTGGCAGCTATGATATTTATGTTTCTGAGCGAAAAGAAAATAAGTGGGCGGAGCCAAGCAATATGGGCTCGCCTTTAAACGATTTTGAAGATCAATATTCTTTCACTGTTACAAGCGATGGTAAATCCGCTTATTATTCCAAGGAGGAAGGAAGAAACAAAAGCAAGATTTATTTCACACCTATCCCCAAGCAATTGCAAGTGGCGAAAAGAGGAAACGTAGTAAAGGGTTTGGTTACCGATGCCAAAACCAAAATGCCGTTGAAGGCAGAGATCGAACTAAAGGAATTAAAGACAGAACAGATTATTTCAAAAGTAGTATCTGATTCCATCACAGGCGAATATTTGATTGTGGTGCCAGGAAAATCAGAATACGCGCTGTATGCAAACAAGAAAGGGTATTTGTTTTCTAGTTTGAATTTTAACTACGAGGAGAATGACTTGGACAAGCCATTGGTATTGAATATTGAATTGCAACCCATTGGCAAAGATGCCTCGGTGGTTTTGAACAACATCTTTTTTGAGTTTGATAAGTTTGAGTTACAAGAGAAATCAATGGCCGAGCTAAATGAAGTAGTACTTTTTTTAAAAAATAACCCAACCATCAAGATTGAGATCGGTGGGCATACCGATAATTCGGGGATGGAGACCTACAATCAACAGTTATCACTCAAACGGGCTGTTGCTGTTGGTACCTATTTAAAAAATAATGGAGTTATTACCGAAAGGGTCAAGGAAAAGGGATACGGGTCACAAAAACCTTTAAAAACCAACGATTCTGAGGAAAATAGACGATTTAACAGAAGGATTGAGTTTAAAATCCTGCATTGACCATACTACCGTTCGTAAAATAAATGAAAGTTTTACTTTCATTGTTATCATTTCATTAATTTTCATGTAAATTTACTCCACTTAGGGGCATATTCCCTTAAGAAAATTAAACCAAAAAAAGCATGAGGAAAAATTTACTATTGAAAATGCTGCCTTTGTTTTTAATGCTGCTGACCAGCATGGCATGGGCGCAAGAGCGAACGGTGACAGGTAAGGTTACATCTTTAGACGATGGCACTTCTTTACCTGGGGTTAACGTGGTTGTTAAAGGAACTACCAATGGAACAGTCACTGATTCAGATGGAAAGTATTCGCTTTCTGTTCCGATTTCAGGAGGCAGTCTTATCTTTTCTTTTATTGGATTCAGGACTTCTGAGATTGCAATTGGTGATAGGACTGTAATTGATATCTCCCTACAGCTCGATATTACGCAACTGAATGAAGTAGTAGTTACTGCACTTGGTATTGAATCTGAAAAGAGAGCACTTGGAACTTCTGTATCAACATTAAAATCTGATGCATTTGCGGACACAAGACAAACTAATATAGTTAATTCACTTGCGGGCAAAATGGCAGGAGTTCGAATTTCAAGTAGTGGTGGTAACGTTGGAGCTTCATCCTCTATTTTTATAAGAGGGTTCACAAGCTTCACCCAAAGCAATCAACCACTTTTTGTTGTGGATGGAATTCCTATTGACAATAGCGGAGGAGGAAACGCCTTGCAAACAGGTGTGGCAAATTCAAACAGAGCAATAGATATTAATCCTGATGATATTGAGAATATGACCGTGCTTAAGGGGCCTGCAGCCGCTGTACTTTACGGGTCTCGAGCTATTTCGGGTGCTATTATTATCACCACTAAAAAGGGAGGATCTGCAAACTCCAAGAATACAGTAAGTTTCACTTCCAACTACAATGTAACGGAGGTCAATCGCTTACCTGAGTTTCAAAATTCTTATGCTCAAGGTAATAATGGGATTTATGGTGCTACATCATTAGATAGCTGGGGACCTAAGATTACAGGTCAAACAGTTACTAATTATTTAGGAAATCCAGAAGTGTTAGAAGCTTATCCTAATAATTTAAGGAATTTGTTCAAACAAGGTAATAACGTTCAGAATTCTATTGATTTTAAGGGTGGAAATGAAAAGGCAAATTATATTTTCTCTTATTCGAATTTGGTTGAGAGCGGAGTATTAAAGAACAATGAGCTTGCCAGAAATACCTTTAGAGTTACAGTTAACTCTCAATTAAATGAAAAATTAACAATGGGTGCTTCTATTTCCTATTTCAATACAAAGTCTCAACGTACACCTAATGGAAACCAACAATCAAACCCTTTGTTTCGCGGTTATATAATGCCTAGATCTTACAATTTGGCTAATTATCCATACCAACTTCCCGATGGTAGACAATCCTACTTTGATACCTCAACTGACAACCCATTGTGGACGATAGATAACAACATTTATAAAGATCAAGTTGATAGATTATTAGCCAACATGAATATAGGATATGATATCACAGATTGGTTAAATGTTAGTTATAAGATTGGAACAGATGTTTATACGTTAAATCTTAAGGCAGTTGATGGGGTTGGCTCGGTTGGAAATGCTTATACAGCCTCTGCGGGAACTGGTGGTGTCCAAATTGAAACCATTACGAATCAGAATATTAATTCTTATTTTAACATCACTGCAAAAAAACAATTTGGTGATTTTAACCTAAATTTTCTTTTAGGAAATGAAATTTCTTACACGAAAATCCAAGATCAGGGTGTGACCGCTACTGGAGCCTCTGTAAATGGATTTGGTGCGGTTGCAAGCTACTCAACCTATGCTCCTTTTGATGGATCAGGCAATGCCCAATTTGCAAATACCAATCGAAATCTAGTGGGTGTATATGCGCAAGCTACTGTTGGTTATAAGAGTTTTGCCTATATCACAGCTACTGGTAGAAATGATTGGTCATCTACTTTTTCTGCCAAGAACAACTCTTTTTTCTATCCATCGATAACAGGAAGTTTCATTTTTACTGATGCATTCCCTTCGATCAAGAATGATATTATCAGCTATGGAAAAGTTAGAGCTAATGTTGCTCAGGTTGGTAGAACCGCTCCAGTTTATGTGACTGATACTTATTTCAATGCGGCAAATCCTGGAAATGGATTTGGCCCTAATATATTATTTCCATTTAGAGGACAACAAGGATTTTCCTTGAGCAATGCTTCGGGAAATCCAGATATCAAACCCGAGTTTACAGTTACTAAAGAAATTGGCGCTGAATTTAAATTATTGAAGGATAAGATATCTCTTGATGTTGGCTACTTTAATACCAATACCACTGATATAATTTTAGCAGCCCCAGTATCTGGAGCTTCTGGGTTTACAACACAAACTCGAAATGCTGGTGAATTAGAAACAAGTGGAATTGAAGTATCTCTTGGTATCACACCATTTAGGACAGCTAATTTCTCATGGGATGTTAGTGCAAATTGGACGACAATCAAGAATACCGTTGTTAAAATTGATCCTCTTGTAACCTCTATTTTCTTGGGTGGATTTACAACTCCTCAAACTCAATTGAGGGCTGGTGAGCCATATGGAGTAATTGTTGGAAATCCATTCAATAAAGATGCGAATGGGAATTTATTAATTACTTCAGTAGGAGCTGGTGCTGGTCAAGTCACTGCTAATACTGCTGTTATTCAAAGAATAGGAAACCCTAACCCCGATTGGACAGGAGGTATAACTAATACTATTAATTATAAAGGTATAGGATTATCGTTTCTTCTTGATGTTAGAAAGGGAGGAGATATTATTTCTAGAAATATTCGTGATATAAGATTCAGAGGTGTAGGTGTAGAAACTGAGGACAGAGATCGTACCTATGTGATTGATGGAGTATTAAGAGATCCTGTTAATAATCCAGATGGTACAGCGCGTGCATTAGTAGGCGGTGATGGAAACCCTGTTAAAAATACAATTGCACTAAATGCACAACAATATTGGACTAGCATTTATAATACTCAGGGTGAAGCAATTGTATTCGATGCTTCATGGATCAGATTGAGAGAAGTGTCCATTAGCTACAAATTACCCAAAAAGTTTTTGACCAAAACACCTTTTGGATCAGCATCATTAGTACTAACAGGTAGAAACCTATGGTTGTATGCTCCAAATTACCCTCACCTAGATCCAGAGGTTAACTCTCAAGGGGTAAGCAACTCGCAAGGGTTTGAATATAACAACTTACCTCAAACAAGATCGTATGGTGCTTTGCTAAGATTAACCTTCTAAAATCCAAACTATGAAAAGATTTAGACTTTATATATACTTAAGTATTTGTTCCAGTATTTTGCTGGTAAGTGCATGCGGAGATTTTCTTAATGTTAATACAGATCAAACTAGATTAAAAGTAATCTCTACTCCTTTAGTTTTGTCTGCCGCACAAACAAGCATGGCATTTCATCAAGGGAGTGACCTATTCCTTTATTCATCTATCATTATGCAGCAAGCAACTGGAAATGGAGTGACAGGTGGACAAACGCGATTTTATGATCAGTATATAATTACCAATGCAGATGTTAATAATGCTTGGAATGCTCATTATTCGGGTGCTTTGGCTGATTTTGATTATATCCGAAAGAATACTTATGCTGAAGGGAATCCGCAATATGGTGGCATCGCCAAAATATTGCAAGCCTACAACTTTAGTATTTTGGTTGCTGCTTGGGGAGATATTCCCTACAAAGAAGCACTCAAAGGAACCCGCTTTCCCCAGCCAAAGTATGATAATAGTAAAGAAGTATATGACTCGCTTTTCTTACTAGTTGATTCAGGTATTGCCGATTTAGCAAAGACAAATGTACGTGCTGTAGGAGCTGAGGATTTAATTTATGCAGGCGATATGGGCAAGTGGACACGCTTTGCAAATACTTTAAAGCTTCGATTGGCATTGCACTATGCTAAGGATGACAATGGAGCAAAGTTAAATGCGCTGATAAATAGTGGGGCTGCATTCATGGTAGGCAACGGGGATAATTTCCAATTGTCATTTGAAAATGTTACCAACCGTCAGAATCCAATTCATCAGTTTGAGTTATTAAGACAAGATCAATATTGGCCAGGGAAGTATATGATCGACATCATGAATACTAAATCAGACCCAAGGAGAACAACTTACTTTACACCAATTAATTATCCAAAAACGTTTCCATATACTCCTACCATCACAGATACTTATGTTGGCCTTGCACCAGGAGTAGCGCAATCAGTTGCAGCTTCGCGAATAGGAGTTTACTTGCGTGGTTCCGTAACAGCAGACAATGGTACTAGAGCAAGTGACGGTAGTAGTTTAAACGCTACTTCATTGACATTTACTGGTATAGCTCCGATTAGAATGTTAACGTTTGCGGAGTATAATTTCATAAGAGCAGAAGCTTCTCTCTCGTATGGCGCCTCAGGCTCAGCAGCAACTTTTTTTGCTAATGGTATTGATGCTTCAATGAGCAACTCTGGCCTTTCTGCGGCTGCCCTTGCGGCTGCCACGGCCTATAAAGCTACTCAGACAGCGTTACCACTAACAGTTCAATTAGTGATTGAGGAGAAATATATTGCAAATTATGGAGTGGCAATGGAGCCATGGACAGATTGGAGACGAACAGGATTTCCTAATATACCTGTCTCAGCAGCAGCTGTTGCGCAGGCAAATACAGTTGTACCAAGGATTCTTGTTTATCCATTGAGTGAAACACAAGTCAACGCAGATAATCTCCCACCAAGGGCATCGCTTATTGTTAAAGGTGCTTTTTGGGATAAATAATCTATAAAAACTATCATATGAAAAAATACTATTTAAATACTTTGATTCTATTGGCTGTATTCTTGGTAGCTTCATGTAAAAAAGATGAAAAGTATGCACCATTGAATCCATCGGAAGGAACAATCTTGTTCTCTGTTGATCAGAAAGCACTTACTGGAGGAAGTTTGATTGCAGTTGTTCAGCCAAGCCTTGATATTATTTCCGCACGATTTTCAAAAGCTACTGTTACGAGTGCTAATTATTTTGGTGGCAATGCTGTGATCAATTTGACTCTTTCCCCAGAGTTAACAAACGTAACGGTTAATCTCGTTAATACTACAACAGGAGCAAGAGAAGCGAAAGGTAATTTTGCGAATGGAATTTGGACAGCCTCCTTAAGCACAATTGGCGCAGGAGGAACTACTCCTGCTAATAATGCTAGTGTTGTATTGGAGTTTATTGCTTCCAACGCTGACGGATCGAAGAAAACAATTCGATTTTTTACAGTTACTATTTTAGCATGATATTTTGAAAGACAGATTTAAAAGAGGCTGCCAATGGCAGCCTCTTTTGTTTAAAGCTCAAGCGTAAGCTTGCTTAGATAATCTTTGATACCACCTTCCAATGATATGAAATTCTTCCCATACCCAATCCCCTTCAACTTCTCCATCTTCGCCTCCGTAAAATACTGATACTTATCCCTTATATCAGCTGGCGTGTCCATGTACTCGATGTTTAAGGTTTAAGAAGAATAAGCTGAAAAATCAAACCCGCACCAGCTCTTTGGTGGTGTTCATAACACTTGCATTCTTTAGGTGTTGGTTGAATCCTGACTTCAATTTATACGGCCTGTTAAATGCCTCTTGGCGTAGCTTAAATCTTTCAGAAAGGATTCGGATGGTTTCTTTGGAAAGACCTTTTTTGTAGCTCAGTACATCCGAAACAAGGCCTGTACTTACTTTCAGCAAATGAGCGAGTTCTACAGATTTTATTTTGTGCTCTTTCATCAGCGATTTCAGTAATTCAATAGGGTCTGCATCTGAGAAAGTGTTATGCTCTTGGTCATACTTCTCAATGAGAAATGTGAGAAGTTCAATTTCATCCTTGGTGGTACGGGTTTTCTTGCCACTGTCCAGCATTTCTTCCAGTTCATTGCAGTAGTTGATGTACTGACTTTCTGATTTAATGATCTTATATTTCAATGCTTCCATACTCTTATTTCAGTAAATAGTAATCGTATATTGTTCTTGTCTTCTAAGTAATTCGTTGTATTCTGCATGCGTTCCAATCCACTTAATATACAGATGAGATTTTGTCTCGCCAAAAAGATACTTGCATATCATTCTGTAATTATTTCCTCCAATGTCAAATATAACCCTGTTGCTACCTTTGCCCAATAAATCCGATGATCCATAAGTAGCCAATATATCGTTTGGCTCATTCCAGTCAGCAAATTTTAAATTGGTCAGCCAGATCCGAAATGAGCTCTTACTTCTCGTATTCTTCTGCACCTAATCTTCTATGGTTTTTCTTTTAACTAGCCTGACTCTCATAAGATGGCACGTAAAGATAGATAAGAGTATTCACTTTTTGTGAACATTTCTTATTGGTTTTTTGCCAAGCTATTGACATAATCACTTACCCCCTCTTCCAACTTACAAAACTCCTTCCCATACCCAATCCCCTTCAACTTCTCCATCTTCGCCTCCGTGAAATACTGATACTTGTCTCTTATATCCAAGGCGTATCCACATACTCAATGTCAACGGGCTTGTTCAAAGCGTGAAATACGGCTTTCACTAGATCATTAAATGTCCGTGCTTTGCCAGAACCTAGGTTGTAGATGCCAGAATCTTTTCGATGGTGCATTAAAAACATACAAACGTCCATCACATCTTTTACATAAACAAAATCGCGCATCTGCTCACCGTCTTTGTAGTTTACAATGTTGAATTTATTACTCCGTCTTTTTACCGTAAATTCATTTTACTGTAGGCCTTGCTTAGTTTCTCAATGATGGGAAATATATTGTTCAACCAGAAGGGCAAGGGGTCTTTTCTCCATTCGATGATTCCTTTTTTCAGTTCAAGGACTTCGGTTGGATCAATACCCTGCACCGAGTTGTCTAAGAAGACGGCCTTATCAAAATATTTCAGATTCAATGGAAGCTTGGTAAGGGCTTCTTGGTAGCGTTCTTTTACATCCTGTGGTGAAACAAAGTGAAGGCCCTCTGCAACCCTTTGTTGGATCCTGGCATTTAGAATGGAAAGATCTTCGGCCCCCAGATAAAATAAACTGGTATGATAACCTTTGGAGGTCACCTCTGGAACGATTTCAAAACTATAATTGCTTACTAGATTCGACTCTAGAGCAAAACTCTCTTTGTTGGATATATGGTTATTGATTTTGCTTTGAACAGCCGTTCTAAGACCAAACGAATCAATTCTTTGACCGCTTAACTCTGCTTGGCGTTTGATTTCATCACCGTTGATGTAAGGAAAAGAAGACAGATAAGTGCGGGCAAAGGTTGATTTCCCCACTCCATTGGGGCCTCCAACTATGATAAATGATGGTTGTTCAGATAGAATGTCGATAGCTATTCTGTTTGACTTTATTTGCCTCCAACCGAATAGCTTTCGAGTTCACTTCAGCCCGAAAGCGTGCAGCTCCCTCCTCAATCTGCCTTTCCGAAAGAATTCCTAAAAACGGTACGGGCGGCTTTTTGAGTTTTTTAGTCTTAAGTTCCATAAATGTGACTGGATACTTTTACAAAGATAGCGAAAACGATTGACACTTAGTTTGCACCCTACAGTTTTGCAAAACCCCTCGGGTCTCTTATAGTATAGGTCTTAACAATTGGTTCTGCTATTCATGCATTCTTCACCTAAAGATAAATAGAACACATTCACTTTTTGTGAATATTCCCTATTGAATTTTTGCCAAATCCACCACATAATCCCCCACCCCTTCCTCCAACCCACTAAACCCCTTCCCATACCCAATCCCCTTCAACTTCCCCATCTTCGCCTCAGTAAAATATTGATACTTATCTCTTATATCTGCTGGCGTATCTACATACTCAATGTCAACGGGTTTATTCAAGGCATGGAATACTGCCTTTGCCAAATCATTAAAAGTTCTTGCCTTGCCAGAGCCTAAGTTGAAGATGCCAGAGTCTTTTCGGTGGTGCATTAAGAACATACAAACGTCCATCACATCTTTTACATAAACAAAATCACGCATCTGCTCACCGTCTTTGTAGTCAGGATTATGTGAGCGGAACAATTTCATCTTTCCTGTTTTCTGTATTTGGTTGTAGGCATGCCAAATCACAGAAGCCATTCTGCCTTTGTGATATTCGTTGGGGCCATACACGTTAAAGAATTTTAATCCCGCCCAGAAGAATGGTTTTTCTTTTTGTTCTAGTGCCCACACATCAAAGGCTTGCTTGGAATCGCCATAAGGATTCAATGGTTTCAATTGAGGAATTGTTGCCTCATTATCATCATAGCCAATTTCGCCCAAGCCATAAGTAGCTGCAGAGGAAGCATACACCATCGGTATTTGATATTGGCAACACGCCTTCCAGATTGATTTTGTGTACTCTGTATTTAATCTGTTCAGAAGTTGAGTATCAAATTCAGTTGTATCGGTGCGGGCACCAATATGAAAGATGAACTCAACCGTCTCATAATTTTTATCTAGCCAATCCAAAAATAGATCTCGGTCTATTTTCTCTTGAATCTTTAACCCGACTAAATTTTTATTCTTTTCAGGGTTGTCAAATTTGTCTACAGCAATAATGGCATTGAAGCTATCTTCGTTCAATCTTTTTATCAGGCAACTGCCAATGAAGCCTGCGGCTCCGGTAACTATGATCATAACTTTATTCGGTTGGGTCGATAACGTGAAAACCTTCTTCGATGGCATACTTCTTTAGTTGCTGATCGCAAACAACAAAAGAGTCTGTTTGATTTGCAACGGCAGTAAATGAAGCGAGTTGTATGGTGTCCAACGGCTTGAGTGGATACTTCTCTATGATTCTTAATGAGGTATCCTTTACATTACTATGAAAATCAATGGTTTGAAAAATAGAAAATCCAATGTTTCGTTCAGGCTTAGCAGTTGGCATGTGTCTTTGTCAATGGTATTTGATCTTAAAAATCTTTGAAAGGCTCTATTATACTCCAAGTGAGTAATTGAAGAGACAAAAATCAATTTAGATTTTTCAAATAGATTCTCTACTCTATTACTTCCTTACTCATTAATATATCTTTTTAAAAGGGCAGAAGTATCAAAAAATAATTTCATTCCTCATCTCGAATTTGCCTTAAAATCACTGAGGAGTCTATCCCGTCTTTTAATGTAACCGTTTCTATTTTTCTTTTCCAACCTTGAATGGGTTCATCAAAAGGAATAACTTTCGCTATGGCCTTGCCCTCCCGCAAGACCACATAACTCTTTCCCTTTTCCACCTCTTCCAAGTATTCCTTGGTAGAACTACTCAACTTAGAGAATTGAAGGTAATCCATAAAAATGTTGTTTTGTTATAATAAAGGTAATCGGTTTTTAACCTCCCAACAAGTTATCTTTGCGCTTTAGTTCAACCAATATGATCTACGTTAGCCGAAAAGAACACTTTAACGCAGCCCACAAGTTGTATAACCCAACTTGGAGCAATGAGAAGAACCAAGAAGTCTTTGGCCCTTGCGCCAACGAAAACTGGCATGGCCACAATTATGAATTGATCACAACGGTAATAGGCGAGACCGATCCCGATACAGGTTTTGTTATTGACCTTAAAAAATTAAGCGACTTAATTAAGTCGGAGGTGCTTGAAAAGGTAGATCATAAAAATTTGAACCTCGATGTCGATTTTATGAAATACAAGATGGCCAGCACCGAAAATTTGGCCATTGAGCTATGGAAGATTTTAGAACCAAAAATTTCTTCCATCAGCAAATTCGGAAAACTTCATTCCATTCGCCTCTACGAAACCCCTCGCAATTATGTCGAATACTTAGGTGAATAGACTCCATGCAAATAGTGAATACCTTTATTTGTACCTCGTAAATCGTACCTGTCATCATGAAATACTATATCATAGCTGGTGAACGCTCAGGCGATTTGCATGGTAGCAATCTAGTGAAGGCCATGCTTCGTCTTAGCCCTCGGGCAACTTTTCGCGGATTTGGCGGTGATGAAATGCAAAAGGCAGGAGTACATTTGGTCATGCACTACAATCAACTTGCTTTTATGGGTTTTCAGGCAGTCATCAACTTTCTCAAGATTGCCAAGTACATGAAAGACTGTAAAGCAGATATTTTAGAATTAAAGCCTGATGCACTGATCTTGATCGACTATGGAGGGTTCAATCGGCAAATGGCCACATTTGGAAAAGCAAATGGGATCAAAGTACTCTATTACATTCCACCAAAAGTCTGGGCCTGGCGACAAGGTAGAGCGTGGCAATTAAAAAAGAATGTAGACAGGATGTTTGTCATCCTTCCTTTTGAAAAAGAATTTTATAAAAAGTATGATTTTGAAGTTGACTACGTGGGGAATCCTGTAGTGGACGCGATAAAATCGTTCGTGCCAAATCTCAATTTCTTGCTTGAAAATAATCTTTCAAAAGAAAAAAGGATTGTTGCCTTCTTACCTGGCAGTAGGAAAATGGAATTGAAGATGATAGTTCCATTGATGGCAGAGGTGGCAAAGCGAAATCCTGCATATCAATATGTGGTGGCAGCAGTAGACAACCTGGCAGAAGAACTTTACGCGCCATTGAGGGGACTGGGCAATGTCAAATTTGTATACAATGCAACGTACGATCTGCTCACTCACGCAGAGGCGGCCATTGTAACATCGGGGACTGCTACGTTAGAAACCGCGCTTTTTAAAGTGCCGCAGGTGGTAGTTTATAAAGCAGGTGGTTTGGAATATTGGATAGTCATAGCGGTCATCAAGGTAAAATTTATCTCTTTGGTAAATCTGATTGCAGGAAAAGAAGTGGTAAAAGAAATGATTCAAAGCAAAGCCAATGTAGAATCAGTGGGAGGAGAACTTCAAGCCTTATTGCAAGACCCACCTTATCGCGAAATGATGTTGAAAGAGTATGATCAGCTATACAAAACCCTAGACATAGGCTCCGCTTCAGAAAACACCGCTAAATTGATCTTAGATTTTAAAAATAAAGATGTTGGATTTTAAGATATCCAGCGGGCCGAACTTATGGTAGAACTAAAGTTCAACTAGTGAACATAGCTCCGTAGGAGCGGCCTGATTAGCACAATAGTTTAAAATGAATCGTGTGTTTTTGAAATGCATCCCCCAAGCGCTACATAAATTTTATTCCTACCTTTATTGAAACGTCCATTTTATGTCAAAAAAAATAATCTATATCAGTTTCCCCATCATACTTCTAGCTGGAATTTATTTTCTTGGTCCAGAACCTAAGAAACCCAAGTGGGATAAGGCAGTTGTAACCGTTCCCCAATCTTCGAATGAGCTAGAGAAATATGTGGCAGACCAAGAAAATAAGCACAAGCTAAAGCCAGACAATGAAGCTCGAATTATCTGGGCAGACAGTTCAAAAAATAAAACTGAATATAGTGTTGTCTATCTTCATGGGTTTTCTGCAAGCCAAGAAGAAGGAGATCCAATCCATGAGCAGTTTGCCAAAAAATTCAAATGCAATCTCTACTTGGCTCGTTTGGCTGATCATGGCGTAGATACCACTGAACAACTTTTGTCATTTACACCTGACCGCTGGTGGCAGAGCAGCAAAGAAGCATTGGCGATTGGAAAAGCTTTGGGCGATAAGGTCATTATTATGAGTACCTCCACAGGTGGCACGATGGCGTTACTATTGGCGGCCGAATATCCAGCAGATGTTTTTGCGTTGATCAATTTATCGCCCAACATAAAGCTTTTTCATCCGTTGGCCTGGATGTCCAATAATCCATGGGGTGTTCAAATTGCGAGATCAGTAGTGGGAGATAAATACAATGTTTCAAAATCAATCCCTGGGGTTGATATGAAATTACAAAATCAATATTGGAATGATAAATATAGATTGGAGGCAGTGAGCCAAATGCAAGAGATGCTAGAGGATAAGATGAATGAATCTACTTTTAAAAAAGTAAGGCAGCCAAGCCTTTCACTTTATTATTATAAAAATGAAACCGAGCAAGACTCCACCGTGAAAGTAAGCGCAATCCTTGAGATGAACAAGCAATTGGGAACACTAAATGATTTAAAAGAAACAGTCGCAATCCCTGATGCGGGTACTCACGTAATTGGCTCTTACATCCGCTCAAAGGCTTTGAAAGCTGTGCAAGAGGCTGTGGATAAATTTGCCATAGAAAAGCTGAACATGAAACCTGACTATGGATTAAGGCCAATGCAGTTGGATGCCTACAAAACGAGTGTGCATACCAATCCACAGAATGAACTCGTGGATTTGGAAAAATTTATACCCGGTATTGTGTTAGATATAAAATATGCCACCATGGATAATTTTACAAAAGAGAAAATCTACAACCTGGCCAAGGCTTATGCCCGCAAGCCAGTGGCCAAGGCATTAAAGAAAGCTCAATATGATTTCAATAAGCTTGGCTACGGCATAAAAATATTCGATGGTTACCGGCCTTACTCTGCCACAGTAAAGTTTTATGAAGTAATGAAAGGAGATACAACGTATGTGGCCAATCCTTACAAAGGCTCTCGCCACAATCGCGGTTGCGCCCTTGACATGAGCATTGTCGATCTGAAAACAAGGGAAGAACTGAAGATGCCAACCGTGTATGATGCCCCCGTGAAGGAATCATGGCCAACGGCATCTGTAAGCGACCCCGTCATTCACAAAAATCGCGAAACATTGATTAGCGTAATGGAGCGCAACGGCTTTAAAGTATATTCCACCGAATGGTGGCATTTTGATTTTGTGGGTTGGCAAAAGTTTGCTGTGATGAATATTGACTTTGAAGAGTTGGCGAAGTAATGTGTTCGCCATACTATCATTTCTGCTTCCCAAACACATGGTTTGGGCGCAATTCAAATTGACGCGATGGAAGAAAACAGGTCGCTCCTCTGGAGCTGGCAAACTGGTACTTATTCTTTACTACTGACAGGTCGTCCCATATGGGACTGAGTACCCCAGCGGGCAATGTCATTAAGTTAAGAAAGGATTTGAACCACATAGGCAGATAGAGATATAGAAATACACACATAGAAATCAATAACCCTATGTGAAATCTATCTGTTCTATGTCCTATGTGGTTCAAATGCTA
>JBJXEB010000024.1:0-7823 GCA_046155095.1 Cyclobacteriaceae bacterium | reverse complement strand
ACCGCCACAACGATAACCGCAGCGGCTGGGTAACGGAATTTGTAAACGCCCTGAAAGAAGAACTGGCAGCAACTATCAAAGAACCGCTCACCATTTACTTCGATCAAAACCCCCACGATGGCCTGCTCGAAACTCACAACGTTGACAAGAGCCTGGAAGGAAAACTGAAGTGTTTGATCTTCATCCCCATCATCTCCCAAACCTATTGTGATACAAAATCCTTTGCCTGGCAGCATGAGTTTGTTGCATTTAATAAACTAACCAAAGAAGATCAGTTTGGCAGAGATATCAAACTAGGCAATGGAAATGTGGCGAGTAGGATTCTTCCTATCAAAATTCATGACCTCGATGCGGAAGATAAATCGTTAATCCAAAATGAAATTGGTGGTGCGTTGAGAGCAATTGAGTTTATCTACAAAGAAGCAGGTGTCAATCGCCCATTAAAATCTACTGACAGCAAAACCGACAATCAGAATAAAACAGACTATCGCAATCAGGTAAACAAAGTTGCGAATGCGATCAAAGAAATAATTACAGCTTTAAAAAATCCACCTTCAGTCGCGGCTCAATCTTCTAACCTCCAGCCTCCGATTTCCAACATTAAAAAAAAATCAATCACAAAGAAGTCGGTAATCATTTCACTCGCTGCCTTACTCATTGCAGTTATCGGCTACTTTTTCTACCAACGGTCAACTAATAACCAACAACCATTAACTGAAATAGACAAATCCATTGCCGTACTTCCGTTTGTGGATTTAAGTGAGCAAAAAGACCAAGGTTGGTTTGGCGATGGCCTCACCGAAGAAATATTGAACAGTCTCACCCATGTAAAAGGGCTCAACGTTATTTCGCGCACTTCCTCGTTCGCATTTAAAAACAAAAATCTGCGCATACAGGACATTGCTGATTCACTAGGTGTAAATTATGTCGTAGAGGGGTCAGTAAGAAAATCAGAAAACGGTTTGAGAATTACGGCTCAGCTGATTCGAGCCAATGATGGCTATCATATTTGGTCAAATATTTATGATCGAAATGCTAAAGATATTTTTGCCTTGCAGCAGGAAATTGCCACCAGAATTGCTGAGAGTTTGGATATATCACTGGATGTAAAAGCCCTCGAACAAATGCGATGGGCCGGTACTACCAGCGCAGAAGCATACCTCGCGTTCTTAAAGGCACGTTCCCTCGATAATCAAGCTCATGAACGTAGTCGGTTTGTAGATTTGGAGACATTGAAAAAAGCGAATTTTTACTATGAACAATCTTCGGAGCTAGATCCGGACTTTGTAAATCCTTATTTATTTCATGCTGATTTTTTTCTTCACTATGTATTGAAGGATGATCCTAATTACAAGGACACGCTGATCGATCAACAAGCGTATAAATTATTTAATGACGATCTGGCAAATGCCATTGCCCGTTCTAAAGAGCCCTCGCAGGCAGACTATTACCGAATTCCGCAAACCATGTATTCCAACAACTGGTCGAATTTCAGACAAGTGATTGAGAAAAGTATATCGAGTAAGGATGCTCCAAAACATTTTAAATATCAGAATTTCGATTTGTCAACTTTGTTAATTGCACTGGGGTATGGTGAGCAGCTTTCGAACATCAGTCAGGAGATTTTGCTACAGGATCCATCTACTTCAGAAGCGGCCCGAAGTATTATTTTCCACCAGTTGTATTTAGGCAAGTACGAAGAGGCGTTGAAGAAGATGGGAGAAGTGAACACCACCTCTGTTAGGTATGGGGTAGATGATTATAAGCTGTATGCCATGGTTCAATTGGATAAATTAGAGGAAGCCTACGACATCATCGTGCAAGATCCCAATCAAGATTACTTTACTTACTATGATTTAAAAGCAATTATATTTGCTAAACAAGGCAAGTTGGAGGAAGCGGCAAAAATGGTGAAGCAAACTCATCGCTCAAGCCCTTTTTATCTTTTTGCCGTTGATGCTGCGCTAGGAAGACAGGAGGCCAATAAAGAAGCCGCACTGATGGACAAAAAAATCTTGCTGGATTTTCCTCTTTTTAGGAGTCTGTTTTTGTCGCCTAACAAACTTCCCTTCGCCCTCAGCGCCACACCTAACTTTGCTAGAAAATTAAAGCAGGCAGGGGTTGATATAAATCAATAAGATATACGCTCATTATTTGAATATATTACTCTCCGAAGCCATCTTTTTATACGCGGGGAGAATTTTTTCATACAATGCCTCGTCAACTTTTTTCAAGGAGTTCATTAGTCCACCAATCCCTGAGTCTTTCAGGCTTACACGCTGCTTTTTTATATCCTCCATTTTGTTTCGGATCGTTGCTTCCAATTTCATTAGTTCTCTTTCGGTCATGGTGTTAATTTTTATTTTGCAAAAGTAGCAGATTCTGAACCATCAAGTATATGGAGCGATAAGGAGGTGAAAAGATAAAGAGAAAATGATCTTTGAAAAGTAAAAGCTCGATTTGCGTTTTGCCTACTATTCCCCCCACTCCACCAACTTCGATCTATAAAAATCAATCCCCAACGCCTTCATGCGCGGGGCGTGTTTGCCCAAACGTATTTTGTACTCGTCCCAAGTTCTATTTGCATCAGGCGACCAACCTATTTCTGCATAGCCCAATAACCGAGGGAAGGTCAAGTATTCGATCTCATCTGAATTGGAAATGGTCTCTGACCACAGCGGGGCTTCTATACCCAAAATATTTTCTTTGCCAATTCCGTTTACGAGAGTAGCGGGGTTCCAGTTATACGCTTTGTCCACTTCAATGTAAGCAGCCCAATGCAAGCCAAGCTTTGTTGTTGAATCGTATTGCATATCAAGATACGCCTTCTCTGCAGGCGACACGATCAATTGGCTTCCTTTTTCCGCGGCCATTAGAGCATACTTCGGCAATTTCCAATGTTGTGTAACCGTCTCTTCATTAATATTTCCTTGAGCAATTTCTTCCCACCCTATCATTTTCTTGCCATGTGCTTTCACTATTTCCTGAAAGTGATTTACAAAAGCGATGTAGTCTTCTTTTTTTGTTACCTGTGCCTCGTCTCCGCCCACATGAAAGTAAGGGCCAGGTGTAATTGCAGAAATTTCGCGCACCACATCATCTATAAATTTAAATGTCACCTCTTTTTCTATTCGCAATGTACTCCAACCCACTTGTGTGCCTGTATACAATTCTGTTGGTTTTGATTTACCGCCCAATATGTTGTTAGCTGGCTCACTGATTGCTACTCTGCCTTCTACAGGAACGATCGTGCCGCCATTTAATTCTCCGTACGATGCCAACGCAGAGTTAATGTGACCTGGCATGTCTATCTCAGGCACAACGGTTATGTAATGCGCCTGCGCATAGTTGATCAATTCCGTGTATTGCTCTTGCGTATAAAATCCACCTGCGCCACCGCCCACTTCTGTTTTGCCTCCATGTGCGGTCAAGTTAGGCCACGATTTTATTTCGATGCGCCAACCTTGATCATCCGATAAATGAAGATGCAAGAAATTGATTTTGTAAAGTGCTAGTTGATCGATATAGAGTTTCACTTCTTCTACGCTAAAAAAATGACGCGCCACATCTAGCATCACTCCGCGATAAGAATAAGTAGGGAAATCGCGAATGGTACCAGTGGCAATTTCCCAAGGGCCTTGTTGCGCAGAGGTCATTTCAATTTTAGCAGGTAGTAATTGTCTGATTGTTTGGATGGCTCTGAATGCGCCCGCAGGTTGGTTAGCCGTGATCGTCATTAAATTTTCAGTGATCACAAGTTCATAGCCTTCTTCGCCCAATTCTGCAGTGCCACCTAATGTGAAATAAATTCCTGAAGTGGGAGGCTCTTGCGCCTCCACTATTTTCAATTCAAAACCCGTAGAAGGCTTTAATCTGCCTGCAAGATATTCGGCAACGGCCGTCCATTCTTTTGATCCTGTTTTTACATAAATATTTGTGGTTGCCTTCAAATCAAAAACTTCGCCCGATGAAACCACGGAAATAGGTTTGGGGATGATGGGCAGTGAAGTTAAATCGGAATGCTTGGACTTTGTGCAAGCAACAAGCAATACTAAACCAAGAAGATAAAGGACTCGAATCATAGGATTGTGTGAATAATTAAGTTTAAAAGTAAGGAATTTTCATCGCATACTCGCCTGTGTTCTTGTATCTTGGCGCACCACATGCTACCGATTAAAAACAGCAGATTCAACGATCACAAAACCGATGCCGCCAAGAAACTTAGATGGGTCGTTGGGGGCATTGTCTTAGCCTACGGTTTCATCGTATTGGCACTTAGCACCGCTTGGTATTCCGATCAAATGATTCAACCCTTTCACTTTTTCAACGATCTGGTCGAATGGAAGCAGCTTGATAAATTTGCTCATTTATTCTGGGCGTTCCATGTTTGCGCTATTGCTTCACGCATGCTCAGGTGGGGTGGCCTCCACGAGAAAGCGAATAGTGTAGGAACGATATTAGGCTTTCTCATCGTATCGTCTATTGAAATTTTAGATGGGTTTTCTGTTGGGTATGGGGCATCACTATTTGATCTGATGGCGAATGCACTTGGCAGTATTTTATTTTTTTTCCAGTTAAAAATTTGGAAGCATATTAAAATATTTCCCAAAGTCTCCTTTCACTTTACTTCGTTTGCTGCCTTACGCCCCAGCTTGTTGGGCGATGGATTTTTTCAAGAATTGCTCAAAGACTACAATGGACAAACGTTTTGGTACAGTTGGAGCCCTGAAAAAAAATGGTGGCCTTCCTTTTTATCGATTGCTATTGGCATCGGTGCAGAAGGAATGATCTATGGTCGTGATGCAGAAAATGAATTACACAACTTCTCGCCATATAGAAAATTCTTTTTCTCGCTGGATTTGAACACTCCGTATTTCCAATCAAAACAGAAATGGATACAGGCCATGATTTATCCGCTTACTATTTTTAAATGCCCTGCTCCTACTATTGAATTCTCAACTCAAGGGGTTCGATGGCATTGGTTTTATTTTTAATTTGAACCACATAGAAACATAGTGACATAGAAATGCACACACAGAAAACGCTATGTGATTGACCTCTGTATCTATGTGCCTATGTGGTTCAATCAAATTATTCCCCAATCATGTAAATTCATTCAACAATCTCCAAACTTTGATTACTTTTGAAACCCATAAATAAATGCTAATGAAAAAGTTATTCTCTTTACTTCTGTCTCTGATAGCGATCACCAGCTTCTCACAACAAAAATGGCAAGGCAAGTTTGAGCAGTTAGATCAAATCCTACCCACACCCAATAGTTATCGTTCAGCCTCGGGCGCACCGGGTGTCAACTACTGGCAGCAACGTGCCGATTACGATATTGATGTGGAGTTGAATGACGAAACCCAATTACTTACTGGAAAGGAAACGATCACCTATTTCAATAATGCACCCGAAATGCTTCGCTATTTGTGGTTGCAGTTAGATCAAAATAATTTGTCGAAAGACAACATGACGGATAAAACCGAAACGAACCGCGTGCGCGATTCAATACCCGCTAAATTCTTTCCACTCAGCAGCGATACCTACGGCTATGAAGGTGGTTTTAAAATCATTTCAGTGAAGGATGCCATTTCAGGCAAAGACCTTCCCTTTCTGATCAACAATACCATGTTGCGCGTTGACTTGACCATGCCTATGAAAACAGGCGACAAGTACAGTTTCAAAGTGGAATGGCGTTACAACGAAAAAGATCGTATGAAATTTGGCGAGCGTGGTGGTTACGAATTTTTTCCAGAAGATGGCAACTACCTCTACACCGAGGCACAATGGTTTCCGCGCATGTGTGTGTTTGACGATTATGAAGGCTGGCAGAACAAACAGTTTCTCGGGCAAGGTGAGTTCACACTTACGTTTGGAAATTACAGAGTGCGTATTACCGTTCCATCTGATCACATAGTGGGAGCAACTGGCATGTTGCAAAATCCAAAGGCTGTTTTAAGCAAAGAGCAAATCGATCGCTTTGAAACAGCCAAGAAAACTTTTGATAAACCTGTATTCATTGTAACCGAAGAAGAGGTAAAGAAAAAAGAAAAAGAACGCTCAAAGAAAAAAAGCACTTGGGAATATTATGCAGAGAATGTGCGCGATTTTGCTTTCGCTACTTCGCGTAAATTTATTTGGGATGCCATGGCAGTAAAAGTGAATGGCAAAACACCACTTGCCCAATCGCTTTACCCAAAAGAAGGTAATCCATTATGGGCAAAAGAATCTACGATGGCGATCAAAAACACATTAGAAATTTATTCTGCTCGCACACTCGATTACCCTTACCCAACGGCCTACTCGGTGCACACTGCTAACCAAGGCATGGAGTACCCCATGATTTGTTTTAATGGGGGAAGACCAAAAGCCGATGGTACTTATTCTCAGCGGACTTATGAAGGAATGATCGGGGTGATCGTTCACGAAGTAGGTCACAATTTTTTCCCGATGATCGTCAACTCAGACGAGCGTCAGTGGAGTTGGATGGATGAAGGATTGAATTCGTTCCTAGAAAGAGAAACTAAGCGCGAGCGTTATCCCAATGTAAATATTAGTTGGGGTTCACCAAAAGGAATGGCGGGTTACATGAAAGGCGATAAAGATATGATGCGCCCTATCATGTGGGATTCTGATAACATCCCAGGCAACGACTTTGGTCCAAATGCTTATGGAAAACCTTCTGCCGCACTCACGCTTTTGCGCGAAACGGTAATGGGTCCTGAGTTGTTTGATAAAGCTTTTAAAGAATATTCACAGCGCTGGGCATTCAAACATCCCAAGCCAGCAGATTTCTTCCGCACAATGGAAGATGCCTCTGCCGTTGACCTCGATTGGTTTTGGCGCGGATGGTTTTACACAGTCGACAATGTGGATGTGGAGTTGGACGAAGTGAAATGGTTCAAAGTAAAATCGGAGCAAAAAGATTTGGAAAATAAAAACATCAAGGCGAAAGCGGGTGATTTGTCAGCTGACTCTAAAGATAAAGCTAAGGTTACCGATTTCAGCAACGGCCCTCAAGAGTTCACCATGATCAATACAGAAGACAAAATGTATGGTGAATTCAAAAATAAAATCAACGATGCCGATGTGCGCAAAAAATTAGCCGATAAAAATTTGTACGAGATTACCTTAAAGAACAAAGGTGGCTTGGTTACACCTGTTATCATTGAATGGACATTCAAAGACGGCAGCAAAGAAATGGAAACCATTCCAGCGGAAATCTGGCGCGTGAATGAAACGGAAGTGAAAAAAGTATTCATGAAGGAAAAAGAAGTAGTGAACGTAATCATCGATCCGAATGGTGCTTCCGCAGATGTCAACTTGAGTGACAACGTATTCCCTAAGAAACCATCAGAGACAAAGTTTGATCAGTTGAAGAAAAACTAGCTTAGGTACGAGGTACGATTTACGAAGTACGAGATTATCCCACTTCGTACCTCGTAAATCGTACCTTGTACTTCTTACCTAAATGTTTAAATCTATAAACCAACGTATCGGTATTCTCGGTGGCGGCCAACTCGGTCGCATGCTCATCCAATCGGGCATTGATTTTAATATTCATTTTTCTGTTTTAGATCCTGATGCCTCTGCTCCTTGCCAACTGATTTCGAATTTCACGCATGGAAAATTGACTGACTTCCAAACTGTGATTGACTTTGGCAAGAATTGCGATTTGATCACTATTGAAATCGAAAACGTAAGTGTGGCTGCTTTGAAAGAGTTGGTCAAGCTTGGCAAAAAAGTTTTTCCTCAACCTGAGATCATAGAGTTGATTCAAGACAAGCGCACCCAAAAAGAATTTTATAAAAAAAATAATA
>JBJXEB010000023.1:0-139982 GCA_046155095.1 Cyclobacteriaceae bacterium | reverse complement strand
GGAATGCTAAAACCTTTTCGATGTGCTGCCGCAATAGCTTGAAGTGCCGCGAGCGCAGATTGTACAATCAAAAAATTGGCCTCCGAAAATAATTTTAAGTCAATCTCTTTCTCCACCACAAACTGCCTAATGCCCAACGCATACAAATCAGAAATATACTTATGCCCATCGTGCCGCTCTCCGCGCAAAGCAAAAAAAACTGTGCCTTCGCTTACGATAGGCTTTCTGCTATCCGTAACTAACGTAGTTACCTTTCTATCCAGCGCAAGCTGAAGGATTTTGCCACTAGTAATTTTTTCTAGTTGAGAGAAGTGCATTGTTTATAAATTGACAGTTGACAAAAAAGAACAATTGACAACGCTCGGGTGAATGATTACTCATATTTTGTCAATTGCCTATTTGTCAATTGTCAACTTTGTCTACTGCCAATTCCCTACTTTTTAAAAGAGTCTCGCCCCATTTGGCACTTTTTTATCCACCACGGTCAGCACCACCCTCCCCTCCTCATCAGGGAAACCCGTCACCAGTACTTCCGAAATGAAATTGGCAATTTGCTTGGGCTGAAAATTGACCACGCACACCACTTGGCGGCCAATCAGTTCCTCGGGTATGTACAAATGAGTGATCTGCGCACTTGATTTTTTAATGCCCAATTCCGCCCCCAAATCCACCCAAAGCTTGATCGCGGGCTTTTTTACGCCCTCAAAAGGCTCGGCTTTCACGATTGTGCCCGCCCGAAGGTCAATTTTTATGAACTCATCCCATGTTATCATCAGAAAAAATTCTATTTTGCATTGCTAAAATTCAAAGTTAAACTAAAAGTAACTCGGTTCGTTAGTAAGCACTGCAACGATGAAGCAAAATTTTTCGCCTTTTCTGATCTTTTTATTTGCCCTAGGCATCTTAGCTGGCTTTACCGCACACGCCCAAGAAGTCGACCCCGTGAATAACGATGAGAAGGAAATCAAAGAGGAACTAAGCAGTCATCCCGAGTTGAATCTCAACGAAGACAAAACGCTGATCGTAGAGCCAGAGCAAAAATCAACGCTCAATCATCCAGCCTCAAAAGAAACTACGCCTTCTGCTAAAACAAAACCCAAAACAAATCCAGAAAAAGACGAAGATGAAGACGCCTTGTCATTCAACTTCCTCTACTACATCATCCAGAAGTTTAAGTACTCAGATATTGTAGATAATTAATTTCCCTCGAGCAACATTTTTTGTAATGCGGCCTGGCCATTCGAAGCGATGATTGCCCCCTTCACGATGTAGATAGCAATTACAACTTTCTAAGTATCGAACAAAGTTGCTGGTCTTCATTACGCAAACTCCAACTGTTCTTTAATGAATCTTCTGTTTCCCATTTCCTTTTCAGAAAGGTCGCGTTGGGTTTGCAAAACCAATTCAAGGGCTTCCAATAAATTTGTCTTAGACTCTTCGAGCGTATCACCTTGTGTATTAACTCCTGGCAACTCTTCAATGAAAGCCACGTAACCCCCCTCTCCTCAGCTTCTTCAAAAACAGCCGTCAACTTCATTTTTGTTTTCATACCATTAAAGATTAAATTTAAGGTTAACAATTTTTATAGAATTAGTTATGCCCACCACCCGCAGACAATTCCTCCACTCCTCCACCCTCGCGGGCGCAGGTTTATTTTTATCTTCACTCAACTCTTATGCAAAACCTATGGCAACACAATCCGCTCTCGGCTACTCTGTATTGGTCTTCGGCACCAACTGGGGTTTCAATGGTTCTACTTCAGAACTTTGTGCCAAACTAAAACAAGCTGGCTATGATGGTTTGGAAGTATGGTGGCCATCAGCAGAGAAAGACCAAAGAGAATTATTTGAGTCATTTGAGAAAAATAATTTGAAAGTTGGGTTCTTGGTAGGCAGTGGTGAAATGGATTTTAAAAAACATCAAATTCAGTTTCAACAGAACTTAGAGGCAGCGGCAAAAGCGAAACCCGTTTACATCAATTGCCACTCGGGGAAAGATTTTTTTTCATTCGAGCAAAATTTACAACTGATTACTTTCTCAAATGGATTAGCGGCAAGCTCAGGAGTTCCTATTTATCATGAAACGCATCGCGGCCGTGCGCTGTATGCCGCACCCATCACAAAGAATTTTATTACTTCCAATTCAGCGCTTCGCATCACGTTAGATATTTCTCACTGGTGCAATGTGCATGAATCCTATTTGCAGGGACAAGAAGAAACCGTTGCTCAAACACTCAGCCGCACCGACCACATCCACGCGCGCATCGGCCACCCCGAAGGCCCACAGGTAAGCGACCCACGTGCGCCCGAGTGGGCAGATGCCGTGAAGCATCATTTCGATTGGTGGGATAAAGTAGTGGAGACAAAAAAGAAAGAAGGCAAGCGCATCACTTTCCTCACCGAGTTTGGCCCACCCGATTATATGCCCACACTGCCCTACACACGGCAAGCTGTGGCCGACCAATGGGCAATCAATGTTTATATGATGGAAGTTCTGCGAAAGAGATATTCAGCATGAGCGTAGGGGAAGTCATAGGAAGGTTTCATCCATTACTCGTTCACCTACCCATTGGCATTTTGCTGTTGGCGATTGCGCTGGATTGGCTTTCGCAAAAAGAAAGATTCATACTCCTTCAACCTGCGATTCCAATTATTTTATTGATTGGTGCGTTCACGGCATTGTTCTCGTGCATCACCGGCTACTTGCTTTCGCAGAGTGGCGAATATGATGGAGATGCCGTTGGCTGGCATCAATGGATGGGAATCTCGTTCATGTTGGTTTCGTTTTTATATGCGTGGATAAAAATCCAAATAGAAAATGAAATGTATTCCAAAGTAATTTCGGTAATCGCTTTAATGTTACTCACCATCACAGGACATTTGGGAGGTTCACTCACCCACGGAGAAGATTATTTGACCGAAGGATTATTCAGTAAATCCACTTCTACCGATTTTTCAAAAATAGACATAGAGAAAGCAAGATACTATTCAGGTTTAGTGCAACCCATTTTGGAAAGCAAATGCTATACTTGCCACAACACCTCCAAGCAAAAAGGCAAGTTGCGTTTAGATGAACGCGACTATATTTTAAAAGGAGGTAAGGGCGGAGTAGTGTTGGTTGCACACAAAGTGGACGAAAGCGAAATGATAGACCGCCTATTGCTACCATTAGATGAAAAGAAACACATGCCTCCAAAAGAGAAAAGCCAGTTGAGCCAAACAGAAATTGAACTCTTGAAAAACTGGATTGCTAGCGGGGCAGATTTTGAAAAAACAATCAGCGAGCTAAAACAAGTAAATCAGATAAAAGCAATTTTAAATTTAAGTAACGAGACAAAGTTAAGCGATGTGCCAATCGAAGAAGTGAGTGCGGCTGATGAGGCAACCATTACAAAACTGAAACAATTAGAAGTGATGATAGTCCCAGTGGCACAAAACAGCAATTACCTTTCGGTGAACCTAATCAATACTACAAACATTGATTCCTCTTTATTGATTTTACAAAATCTAAAGCAACAAGTGATTTGGTTGAAAGCTGGAAGTACGACCATTAAAGACGCTCATTTAAAATCAATCGGCTCACTAACCAACTTAACACACTTAAATTTGGACGATACAAAATTGACAGGTAAAGGGTTGAGTGATTTAAAACCATTGACGCATCTGCTCTATTTGAATTTGTCCAACACACAAATAGCAACAGCTTCCGTAGTTTCCTTATCGTCTTTAAAAAATTTGAAATCGCTTTATTTATACAACACAACTATCAAAAATGAAGAGTTACCGACTCTTCAAAAGGCTTTCGCCTCTACAAAAATCGAATTAGTTCCCTATCAAGTTCCGTCATTACCAACTGATACTGTTGTGGTAAAACCAAAGTAGTTCAGTGATAGGTAAGCCGTACCGTAGTCGTACACTTCACCACTGATTACCTCTTACCAATTACCTCTCACCCTTTGCCAACCCTCCAACAAAATTCCAATCCCTAACCAATCGTTCCGTACTTTTACATCCCCATGATGGAAGAAGAAGATTTATTAGAAGATAACGAAGATGGCCTCTTCGAACATCACCGCATAGTAGCCGATGCGGGCCAAAGCCTATTGCGAATCGATAAATTTTTAATGGATCGTTTGCCCAATGTGACTCGCTCCAAAACACAAAACGCCATTCGCGATGGATTTGTGAAGGTAAATGAAAAAGAAATCAAGCCCAACTACAAAGTTCATCCATTAGATGTCATAACTGTTTCGCTACCTGAGCCTCCACGTGATACTGATGTAAAGCCAGAAAATATTCCGCTGAATATTGTATTTGAAGATGAGCATGTATTGGTGATTAATAAAGAACCGGGCATGGTGGTACATCCCGCTTATCAAAACTGGACAGGCACGTTAGTAAATGCGTTGACCTATCATTTTCAAAACTTGCCAGAGATGAAAGGCAATGAAGGAAGGCCCGGGTTAGTACATCGTATCGACAAAGACACATCTGGACTTTTAGTGATTGCCAAAACAGAAATTGCCATGAACTCGTTGGCAAAACAATTTTTTGACCACAGCATTGAGCGAACTTATAATGCCATTGTTTGGGGAGTGCCTGAGCCAGACCATGGCACTGTAAATGTAAATGTTGGCCGTAGCCTCAAAGACAGACGCATCACAGCCGCTTTTCCCGAAGGTGATTTTGGCAAGACAGCCATCACACATTATAAATTATTGCAAGACTTGCGTTATGTGTCTTTGATTGAATGCAAATTAGAAACAGGCCGCACTCATCAGATTCGTGCGCACATGAAATTTATCGGCCACACTATTTTCAATGATGTTACCTACGGTGGAAATGACGTGCTGAAAGGCACGGTGTTCTCTAAGTACAAACAGTTTGTTGATAATTGTTTCAAGATAATTCCGCGTCAAGCACTACATGCAAAAACCTTAGGCTTCATTCACCCGACTACAGGTAAATTTTTGCAATTTGATTCGAAGTTACCCAATGATTTTAAAGAAGTGATGGAAAAGTGGGAGAATTATGTGAAGTTCAATTGACTGTGAAGGCGTCTGACACCTCAAAGGTCTCTTGACGCCTAGCGTAAGTTCAATTAAAACTCAACTTCAAAATAAATTTCCTTTAACGAAACGTCTGTTGATAAACATTCAATTTCAACAGTATCATTTACGTTGGTTGTTTCAGACAGCAACCAATTTCCATTCGCTTGTTTTACAAATTTTTGTAATCGATACTCCAATGAAGACACCACCCAATACTCTTTTAGCGAATCAATGGAGCGGTAACGCATAAATTTTCCACCAGTATCATAGTCTGCCGTTGATCGAGAGAGGACTTCACATATAAAAACAGGATTGAGTAATGTATCAAATACGCTATCCAAAAATTTCTTCTCACCACAGACAACACTAATATCGGGATAGGCATAGAGCGAGTTGATCGGTGTGTGAATTCGCATATCTGAACCAAATGGCCTGCAATTCTTGTCTTTCAATTTAGGTCCAAGAGAAAGCAAAAAATTTACAGTAATCATATTGTGGGAGTTCGATGTCCCCGCCATGGCAAAGATTTCACCCTTGAAGAATTCGCTCTTGTATTCCGCTTTTCTTTCCAGTTCAAGGTACTCTTGTTCTGTATAGATATTTTTTTGGCTTGTAGATACCATAACGATTGTAAAGTTAACGAACTTTTTTTAAGACCTCCAAGGTTTAAAAACATCATCCAAACAAACTATTCAACTCCAAGTCCACCTTCCCGACTATCATTGAAAAATCTTCAACCTTGTCTACAAAGTCGATTTTGTTTACGTCAATGACCAAGAGCTTGCCGTGCTTATAGCCACCGATCCATTTTTCGTAATGTTCGTTCAGTGTTTTTAAATAGTCGAGCTTGATATTAGATTCAAAATCGCGATTGCGTTTTTGTATTTGCTCTACCAGCTTGGGTATATCTGCCTTCAAATAAATCAACAAGTCGGGTGGTTGCACGAAACTTGTCATTGAATTGAAAAGATCAAGGTAGCTTTGATAGTCTCGATTGTTCAGATGACCACTCTTATGAAGGTTGGCTGCGAAAATATGCGCATCCTCGTAAATCGTGCGGTCTTGGATAATTGTTTTTTTGCTTTCGCGGATTTGCCGAATTTGATTAAAGCGACTGTTGAGAAAATAAATCTGTAAGTGGAACGCCCAGCGCGTCATGTCTTCATAAAAATCGCGGAGATATGGATTGTGATCCACGGATTCATACAGAGGCATCCAGCTATAATGCTTAGATAGCTTTTCGGCCAAGGTGGTTTTGCCCGAACCGATGTTGCCAGCGATGGCGATGTGTTTGATATTGCTCACGAAAATGGAATTCAATTTGAAGCAGCTAAGATCGGCTTTTTTTCTAATAGATTTTGCCACGAAGGCACAAAGGCACAAAGTTTCGCCAAGACTTGATTTTCTTTGTTTGCGCTAGACACTATTACTTTGAAATTTGCGTTTCTTTGTGTCTTAACTATCAATCAGTATTTCGCATCTATGAAGAAATCTATATTAGTAATAGCTATTCTCTTACTCATTTTTGTCAGTTGCAAAACCGACAAAGAAGAATGTGCCTTTCAACCTAAAACCTCTTCCATCAAAATCGAATTGCAAATTGAACACCTAGAAGACTCCATAGTATCATTTACCTCCAAGCAGCAACTGGTTGATTTCTTTTCACGGCATTATGTGATGAGGGATATTTTTTTCAATCATGGCGGCTACCCAAATGATTCTGTTTTCATCAACGCGTTATACCATCGCTTCCAAAGCCCAGCAATAGACACGGTGCTGATGGAAACAAAAAAAGTGTTTGGTGATGGAAGTGAGTTAAAAAAGGAATTTACCCAAGCCTTTACCAATCTAAAATTTTATTATCCAGAATTTCAAATCCCTAAAATCCAAACGGTGATAACCGGAATGGAAAGTGACTTGTTTATAAGTGATACACTCATCATTGTTGGCCTTGATTATTTTTTGGGTAACGGGGCAAAGTACCGCCCGAATATGTATGACTATATGCTAAAGCGGTACACCAAAGAATTTGTAGTGCCTTCTACCATGTTGCTCTATGGCATTGATAGTAGAATCAATGAAGTGAACGTGGAAGATAAATCAGTTTTGGCAGACATGATTGCCTACGGCAAAGCGTATTACTTTGCCAAGCAGATATTGCCGTGTGTGCCAGATAGCGTGTTCATCGGCTATACGTCAAAAGAAATAGATGGAGCGAGAGAGAACCAAGACATCATTTGGAAACACTTGGTAGAAAAAGAAGTTTTTTACAGCAATGTCAAAAATATCAAACAAAAATATATTGATGAACGACCGAAGACGATAGAGATTGGCGACCAATGCCCCGGCCGGATTGGAGTGTGGATGGGCTGGCAAATTGTAAACGAATATGTCAAACAAAATTCTCAAAAGACTTCTTTGCCTAAATTGATGAAGGTGGCAAATGCGCAACAGATTTTTAAGGGATCGAAGTTTAGGCCGAAGTAGTCGTAACAATAAAACAAGAAGACATTACTCAGGCATATCAATTTCTTTACTTTTGATAGTAGGCAATTGGATATTTTATTCCACCTTTTCGGATAGGCCAATCGAAATCAAAGCAATCCGCCACTTTGGTGGATGGGTCAAGCGTAAAAAAAATCTTTTCAGTTAACAAAGCCTCGCGGCCAATGTAATGACCGTGTAGGATATTGGCCGAAATGCTAAAAATTTATTGCCCTGAATTACCTACTTTGCAAGTCCGCTTGTTCTGTAAAAGCCAGAAAATAGCCAAAGTGGCTTTCTTTTGGTCTTTTTCCCAGACTTCAATAGAAGCGGATAGAGATGAAAGTATCGGCAGCACAGCCTTTTCAAATCATATACTCGCTTTACCAGCACGAGTACCTCGGCTATATTTTAGAGTCGTTCATCGTGCATCTGGATGAAAAGGGAAAGCTCACATATCAGCATCAAAACATTTCGGGCAAAAATGCGCGCGAGTTTTCTAAGGGCTTGGACACGCGCGATTTTGAATTGATCGATCTGATGGATAGTATGAACCAAGATGCTGTGCTCAAATATTTCTCGAAAAAAATAATGAAGCCCGATGAGTTTTTCAGCAAGGTCTTTCACAAAGAGAAAGGCGATGAAATGCTGCAAGAACAAATTGAAGCGTACATGGAAAAGCGCAGGGCGGCCGTGCTTGAAAAAATGAAGGGCAAGATCCTCTATGAAATGGGCAATGATGGTGAGCCCACTTGGAGAAAACTTGAAGTGCTAGAAAAGCGTGCCACCATTCAATTTCATTTTCAGCGTGGCGAAGAGGCGACCAACTATTACCCAACCATTAATCACGATGGCAAAAAAGTGGAGATACCCAATCCTGCTGCGTACTTGATTTGCAAACAACCTGCTTGGATGGTATTCAATGGAAAATTGTACGGCTTTGAAAAATTTGTAGATGGGAAAAAACTGCAGCCATTCCTGAACAAGAAGCACGTGGTGATTCCAAAAAATTTAGAGGAGACTTATTATAATAGGTTTGTTGCTCCGCTCATTGCCTCGTTTGATGATATTGAAGCGCATGGGTTTGAGATTGCGAAGCACGAATATGATCCTCATGCGGTGCTAACTATTTCCGAACTGCCAACGGGCAATGGGAAAAGTTCACCAACTCTGTTTGATGGAAGTCAAGAAGAATCGCATGACGATGAAGCGGGGAAAATTGTTTTTGATCTTTCATTTCGCTATGGCAGACATAAATTTCGGGGAGATGCTTTTGGCGAAGTAAATGTGACGGTAGAGAAGAAAGACAACGAGTATATCTTTCATCGCATCAAGCGAAATATTGAATCAGAAAAGAAATCGGCACAAACATTAATCAAACTAGGTTTACCCTTGCGGGGATTTAGGTGCGCAATAGAAAAAGCAACGGCCTTTTCTTGGCTGAATGAAAACAGAGTGAATCTGTTAAACCTCGGCTTTGAAGTGAGCCAGCCAGAGAACCGCGACAAGAAATATTTTGTCGGCAAGGCGGTGATGGAGCTAGAGGTAAAAGAAAGCATCGACTGGTTTGACATCCACGCAAAAATTCGTTTTGGTGAATATGAAATCTCTTTCAAGGACTTGCGCAAGCTCATCTTGAAGAAGAAAGTGGAATTCAAATTGCCCAACGGAGAGATCGCGATTATTCCCGAAGCGTGGTTGGTTAAGTACGGAGATTTATTCGCGCTGAGCGAAACTCATGGCGACCATGAAAAGCCCGTGCTGAAAAAACATCACATCAATTTGGTTACCGAATTGGAAGAAGGCAACTTGGCCAAGGTGCATATCAGTGATCGGCTGCGCAACCTTCAATCATTCACGGGTATAAAAGATTACGCGCTGCCAGCACAGTTTACTGGTACGCTGCGCCCTTATCAAAAAGCGGGATACAATTGGTTGCGCTTTCTCAATGAATTTCACCTGGGTGGTTGCTTGGCCGATGACATGGGCTTGGGTAAAACCGTGCAAACCTTGGCATTGCTCCAATCAGAAAAGGAAAAAGGAACTGCAGGGACTTCGCTGCTCGTGATGCCTACCTCGCTCATTTACAATTGGGAGATGGAGGCTTCTAAGTTTACACCCAATTTAAAAATCTTGACCTACACAGGCACGCTCCGCAATAAAGATGTGGGTAGGTTTAGTAAATATGATGTAGTGTTAACATCTTACGGGATCACTCGACTGGATATTGACGAGCTGCAAAAATTCTTTTTCAACTACATTATCTTAGATGAATCACAAGTAATCAAAAACCCAACAGCTAATATTGCCAAAGCTGTGATGCAGTTGAAATCTCGTTACAAACTTACCTTGACAGGTACTCCACTTGAAAACACAACGCTTGACTTGTGGTCACAGATGACTTTCATTAACCCTGGGCTATTGGGCGGGCAAACTTTTTTCAAAAAGGAATACCAGTTGCCCATAGAGAAGAAAGGCGATGAAGCAAAGACAAAAAAGTTGAATGGAATTATTCGTCCGTTCATGCTGCGAAGATTAAAATCGCAAGTAGCCACTGACCTGCCAGAGAAAGTAGAGAACATCTACTACACGAATATGACCACTGAGCAAGAGCAGAAATACGAAGAGATCAAATCATTCTATCGTCATAAGATTCTTGACTTGATTGATAAGGAAGGAATCAATAGCTCTCGCTTGACTATTTTGGAGGGCTTGACGAAGCTGCGCCAAGTTTCCAATCACCCAAAAATGATCGACCAACACTATACAGGCAGTTCGGGGAAGTTGGAAGATGTTTCGCACATGATCGAGAACGCCTTGTTGGAAGGGCACAAACTTTTGGTGTTTAGTCAGTTTGTAAAACACTTAGGAATCATTCAAGAAATGCTGAAGGACAGAAAAATTCCTTACGCCTACTTGGATGGCTCCAGCACAGATCGCAAAGAGCAAGTTGAAAAATTTAATAAAAGCCCTGACCTAAAAGTTTTTTTGATTTCCATCAAAGCGGGAGGATTAGGCTTGAACTTGACCGAAGCAGATTACGTCTTCATACTCGACCCGTGGTGGAACCCAGCCGTGGAGGCACAAGCTATGGATCGTGCGCACCGCATTGGGCAGAAGAAGACCGTTTTTACTTACAAATTCATCACGCGCAATACGGTAGAAGAAAAAATTCTCAATTTGCAAAAGCGCAAACTCAAGCTCTCCGAAAACCTGATCCAAAACGAAGAGAATGTAGTGAAGGCGTTGACAAGAGAGGATATTGAGATGTTGATGAGTTGATTTTGTGAAAGGCTTCAAGCTACAGGCCACAAGCTTCAAGCAGCTTCTAGACACTTTTATTTTTTCTCTTTTCAAATGATCAAGAAAAGCCATCAAAATAACTTGTGCAAATGAAAGCTGGAGTTGCCCTCATTAAATTCACGCTTTTACAAAGGCTAGAGAGTTGCCACGGCCTTCAGGCCGTTGGTGATGTCATTAGATTAAAGTAGATAGGGCTTTAGCCCTTTATTTCAAACAGCAAAAGAATTCTCGTTTTGATTTTCACAAGTTATTTGGAACTTACTAAGAATGCTTTGGTTACTTGTCAATCACTGAAATCCGCATCACCTTTACCTTTGCTTTGAGCCTTCAAAAACCAAAATACTATTTCATCCAAGGAATCTTACTGGCATTGTTTGGTGCGGTATGTTTTTCCACCAAAGCCATATTTGTAAAACTTGCTTATCGCGATACAAACATTGATGCCCTAACGCTGCTCGCTTGGCGCATGATTTTTTCTGTGCCTTTTTTTGTAGGGGCGGCATTTGTTTCTTCTACTAAAACAAGCAATGTAAAATTCACTACTAAACAATGGCTCTACATTGCACTGATTGGTTGCCTTGGTTACTACATCAGTAGCTTGCTGGATTTTCTCGGGTTGCAGTATGTGTCGGCTGGGATTGAGCGATTGATTTTGTTCATTTACCCTACGCTAGTTCTGTTGATGTCATCAATCCTATTCAAACAAAAGATTAAGCCGCTACAATGGTTAGCATTGATCATTACTTATTTCGGCTTAGCAATTGCATTTTTTGGTGAGGTTGATTTCAGTTCACCACAAAAGCAAAATTTTTTACTTGGCTCTGTTCTCATTTTTATTTGCGCATTCACCTATGCAGCCTACATTGTTGGCAGCGGACGTCTCATACCCAAAGTAGGTGCATCAAAATTCAATAGCTATGCTATGAGCTTTGCTTCTGTTGGCGTGTTGTTGCATTTTGCCGTACTTGGAAATGTTTCATTGCTGCACTTGCCAACACCCGTTTATGTGTATAGTTTTTTGATGGCCATTTTCTCAACGGTGATCCCTTCTTATCTAGTAACAGCTTCCATCAACCGCATTGGGTCAGGTAATGCAGCCATTGTTGGCAGTATAGGTCCAGTATCTACTATCCTGCTTGCTTATTTCTTTTTAAGTGAAGAAATTACAGTGTGGCAAGTTGTTGGAACGATGCTCATATTGGTTGGGGTATTGATTATTGGGAAGCAGAAAACAATTGACAGTTGACAAGGAAGGTTTGTCAAGTTATTATATGAAGTGTCTAAAATCACTTTGCATTTTGTTCTTTTTACTGACGAATAGTTCACTATCCGCTCAATCAAAATCCTATGTCTTCGTTTTCCTCCATAAGCGCACTGACAAAGCGGAGTTACCAAAAGAGCAAGTTGATAAAATCATGGAAGGCCACATGGCCAACATTAACAAGATGGCGAAAGAGGGTCATCTCCTAGTGGCGGGGCCATTTGAAGGCGGTGGAGGGATTTTTATTTTCAATTCCACATCGATAAATGAGGTAACGGAGTGGGTTAAGGCTGATCCAGGTATTCAAGCAAACCGATGGAAAGTGGAGATGCTGCTTTACACACCACGCGCTGGTTCTGTCTGTGCTGTGATGGAGCCACTTGAGATGACCATGTATTCTTTCGTCCGCTACATTCCCAACATTGCCAAGTTTAATGTACAAGAAGCTCCTGAAACTTTTGGTAAACACGATGATTACTTAAAAGAAATAAAAAGGACAGGTAACGTAATTGCCGAAGGAACTTTTGGAGAAAACGAAGGAGGTATTTTGATTATTAAGGGAGACTTACAACCCGAAGTGATTGAGCAAGATCCAGCCGTGCGCGAGGGACTGCTGGAGTTGGAATCTAAAAAATTGTATGTGGCGAAGGGTGCGTTTTGTGAGAAGTAAAAATCAGAACGAATGTTAGGGTCTTATTGGTACTTAGTACTTTTTTTAACGGTTAGTTTTTTGAAAATATTTTGAGGTATATTAAGGCATATTTTTTACGGCTATTATCTCGCTTACTTCTATTATGATTCACAAACCTTACTGAACTGTCATGTCCAAATTTTTTTTGGTGCTACTAGCATCTCTTGTTTTCCTTTCTGTCACTTTTTCCCAGAATCCCTTAAAAGATACAGCGCAAATTTCCGCTATTGAAAGCGCAAAAGAGATTTATACTCAAACGATGAAAGGACAAGGGCAATTTTATAATGGAGGTGATTACATTGATTACCAACAAATAGAAGATGAACATCCTTACTTTTTAAGCAACAACTGGATAGTAGGGTCTATTCATTATGATGGTGAAATCTATGAAAATGTTGGCCTGCTTTACAATACCCTTACTGATAATGTTATTGTGGAATATTACCATTCTTCAACAATGATTCAATTGGTCAAAGAAAAGCTGCTATACTTTACAGTGTATGGACAAACTTTTTTTAATATCCAGAATAATGCGTTACAGAGTGGATTTTATGAACGTCTTTGTAATGGCAAAGTAAAAGTCTTTGCAAAACGATTCAAAGTATTCCAAAAGAAGACCTCTTTCGCTAATCAGCAAAGCTTTGAAGAAAAATCCAAGTATTACATCTTTAAAAATGGAATCTATCATGCTGTAAAAAGTAAGAATTCTGTCTTAAGTGTTACAGGTGATCAGAAGAAGGAGGTAAAACAATTTTTAAATAAGAATGGGCTTCAATTTGGCAAAAGCAGAGAGATGTCAATAATAAAGGCAGTTGAATTCTATAATAATCTAATTGAAAAATGAAGACTTATATTGTATTACTACTTTCGTTTTTTTTGCTGAATTTCCCCTTTCAAATAAATGCGCAAGACGTTCCCATGATTTCTGGGAAATTCTCATCAGCCAACTTCGATCAAGTAGTAAATCAAATTGAATCGCAATCAAAATACCGTTTTTACTATAACAAAGCATGGACAGACTCTATTGTGGTTAATAAAGATTTTTTGGATGTGTCCGTTACCCACTTACTTGATGAAATCTTTGCTGGTAGTATGCTGCATTATGCCATCTCAAACAACACTATTTTTATTACTCAAGAAAGACAATTGTTCACAAGCTTACCAATTGGATTTTTCAGTCCCACTGAAGGCCCGAAAATTGAACAACCTATATTCGACTACTCTGAATTTGAGAGAAGGGAAAAATTAAAAAAACAAGCAGAGGAGAAGCTTTACACTATTGGGAGTAGAGCCAATGGCTTGCAGGGTACTGCTACCCTAACTGGGCTTGTGAGCGACATAAAATCGGGCGAGCCAATAATTGGTGCGGCAGTATTTGTAGAGAACCCAATAATTGGTGCTGCCACTGATCAATTCGGTCGTTTTTTTCTTACCCTTCCCAAGGGCAAGCATGAGATAAAAGTTAAGAGCATAGGCATGAAAAGCACACAACGCAAAGTCATGCTTTATGCCAATGGCAAATTAGATATCGAAATAGAGGAGGACATTACTCCATTGAAAGAAGTACTTGTAGAATCCGAGCGAGATGTTCGTGTTACGGGCACACAAATGGGTGTTGAAAAATTGGATATTAAAACAATGAAACAAATGCCACTCGCATTGGGTGAAACCGATATTATGAAAGTGGTATTGGCGCTACCAGGCGTACAAAGTGTGGGCGAAGGAACGGTGGGGCTAAACGTAAGAGGAGGAGCTACCAATCAGAATCTTATTTTGTATAACGATGCCACTGTTTATAATCCTTCACACCTATTTGGCTTCTTCTCTACGTTTAATCCGGATGTTTTAAAAAGTGTAGAACTTTATAAAAGCGGAATCAATGCAGAATATGGTGGAAGGCTCTCTTCTGTATTAGACGTGCACACGCGCGAAGGGAACTCAAAAAAAATTCAAGGTTCAGGTGGCATTAGCCCCATTACTGGAAGATTCTCGATTGAAGGACCGATCATAAAAGATAGAACTTCCTTTATAATTGGCGCTCGATCTACTTACTCAGATTGGATTCTTGGGTTACTCAACTCAAAAGGTTTACGAAACAGTGCAGCTTCTTTTTATGATTTAAATGCAGGCATTACCCACAAGATAAACGACCGCAACAGTGTTTACTTTTCAGCTTATGCTAGCCGCGATCGATTTAAGCTTAACAGCGACACCGTTTATCAATACAGTGATCAGAATGCTTCTTTAAAATGGAAACATGCTTTTAGCAACAAACTTTATGGGGTTTTAACAGGAACTACAAGTCAGTATACGTATATGGTTGAGAGTGCTGCTAACCCTGTCAATGCAGCATCGCTGGATTTTTCTATTCGCCAATGGAGCGCCAAAGCAGACTTCAATTATTTTTTAAATTCAAAACATACACTTACAGGCGGGGCAGGCATTTTGCGTTATGATATTTCGCCTGGAAACTACAAACCCTTTGGAGCAGAGTCGAAGGTGATACCTGATAAAATCCAAAACGAACAAGCAATAGAAAGTTCAGCATACATAGGAGAAAATTTTGAAGTAACGCCCAAGCTATCCTTGTATGCAGGGCTACGCTATTCCTTTTATCAAAATTTGGGATCAAGAGATGTCTTTACCTATGCACCTGGTTTTTCCAGACAAGAAACCACCATCCAAGACACCGTTAAATATGCAGCAGGTAAACCTATTTCAACATATCATGGAGCTGAACCAAGGTTCTCCATTCGGTACACGCTTTCAAATAACTCTTCTGTAAAGTTCAGCTATAATCGAATGCGCCAATACATTCAAATGCTCTCTAACACAACCGTTATTGCCCCTACCGATATTTGGAAACTTAGTGATACATACGTACGCCCACAAATAGGCGACCAATACTCTATCGGGTACTATAAAAATCTGAAAGGACCAAAAGGAAACTTGATAGAGGTCTCATTGGAAACGTATTACAAAACAATCGGCCAAGCCATCGATTTTAAAGATGGTGCACAGTTGCTCCTGAATCACCATTTAGAAACAGAGGTAGTAGAGTCCAAGGGGAAAGCCTATGGGGTCGAGTTATTAATTAGGAAATCTTCTGGCAAATTAAACGGATGGATTAGCTACACCTATTCTCGATCATTATTGCAGACGAATGGACAGTTTTCAAACGAAATCATTAACAATGGCAATTATTACGCAAGTAGTTACGACAAGCCTCACGCATTCAATTTTATTGGCAACTATAAATTTAACAGAAGATTTAATCTGTCATTAAATGTTGTATATAGTACGGGCAGGCCAATCACTTTGCCAATTGCAAAGTATGATGTAGGTGGAACACAGCGTGTATATTATTCTGAACGAAATGCGTATCGCATACCCGATTATTTCCGTGTAGATTTCTCCATCAATATTGAGGGCAGCCACAAAATCAGAAAACTGGCGCACAGCTCATGGACCTTTGCTATTTATAATTTAGCGGGCAATGCAAATGCCTACTCTGTCTTTTTTAATTCAAAGAATGGGTTTATCAAAGGCTATAAGCTTTCCATTTTTGCACAGGCTATCCCTACCATTACTTATAATTTTAGATTTTAATGGCATGAGAAAATTTCAATGCCATTATCGTTATTCTATTCTGTTGATGATCTTCGCTACTGGCTGTATCGAAGCTTATGCACCACCTGTTGTTGATGCAGAAGTAAATTATCTTGTGGTAGATGGCTCATTGGATAGCTCAAGTGGGTCTGCACAAGTAAAACTCAGTCGCGCAGTGAGCCTGTCATCCGCAAAGCCACCCTCACCTGAATTAAATTCAAAAGTAAGTGTTGAGGGCAATGATGGGAGCCGCTATCCACTTGCCGAAATAGGCGATGGCGTTTATCAGCAATCGGGGTTGGCTATTGCCAACACTAGCGAGTATAGGCTTCATATTAAAACTTCTAGTAACAGCGAGTATGTATCTGACTACATAAGAATAAAAACAACTCCGCCAATAGACGAAGTCAAATGGGCATCAAATCCTAGAAACGATGGAATAGATATTCTTATTAGCTCCCATGATGACACAAAGAATTCACGCTATTACTCATGGAGCTATGAAGAGACTTACGAGAACGAAGCACCTTACTTTAATTTAGGGATAGTCCAACAAGGCTCAGAGCTACCAACCGCAGTACCAAAAGGACAAGAGACTTATCTTTGTTGGAAAACATTGCCGTCCACAAAAATTAGTATAACCTCTACGGACAAACTAACGGATGATGTTGTTTCTAATTTTCCTTTGGCTCTAATCCCAATCGGTTCACCGAAAGTGATAATTAAGTATAGCATCTTGGTGAAGCAAAGAGTGCTTAACAAACAAGCTTATGCCTATTGGCTGGCTCTCCAAAAAACAACTGAAACTTTGGGGGGGTTGTTCGATCCACAGCCGGGAAGAGTAGCTGGTAATATTCATAATATAAATGATCCAAACATCCCAGCTATTGGCTACTTCGATGTTGGCTCAACACAACAAAAAAGAATATTTATCGATAGCAAAGAAATACCTGCAAATCTAAAGAGTTTTAAATCGTATGATGGTTGTCCTGTTGATACTGTTAAGTTGGAGGATTTATCTAAATTTGACTATGTGGGAAATTCTTTGATCGAAAGAATTCCAAAGGCCCCAGGACCTGGCACGTATGGATACAAATACACCTTTTCCTCTTGTACTACTTGCCAAGGTGTAACGTCTAAACCACCATTTTGGGAGTAAAAATATTTTACAATGAAGCTATTTTTTTATTCGGGTTTCCTTTCATTAAATAGAATAGCGATGCCATTTTTATTCATCGCATCGGGCTGTATCGAAGCATACGTGCCTCCCATTGTTGATTCTGAAGTAAATTATCTTGTAGTAGATGGTTCGCTAGATGGCTCAGATGGAACTGCACAAATAACACTCAGTCGTGCTGTAGGCCTATCATCCAAAAAACCCTCACCTCCTGAATTAAAAGCAAAAGTAAGTGTGGAGGGGAGTGACGGAAGTAGCTTCGCGCTTAAAGAAATAGGTGATGGATTTTATCAACAATCAGGACTGACTATTGTCAATACGAATGAGTATAGGCTTCGCATCAAAACAGCGGATAATGCCGAATACGTATCAGATTACGCCAAGATAAAAATAACCCCGCCAATAGACGAGCTCAAATGGACGGCTAATCCAAGAAATGATGGAATCGATATTTTACTTAACACCCATGACGACACAAGAAACGCGCGCTATTACGTGTGGACTTTTGAAGAAACTTATGAGAATGAAGCTGCCTATCGTGCTATTCTCAAAGTCGCCAATGGCTCTGTAGTGCCTATCCCTGTAGAAGAAGATAATTATCGCTGTTGGAAAACAATAACCTCAAAAAAAATTATTATTAGCTCTACCAATCAATTAGTGGATGATGCGGTCTATAATTTTCCCGTAACAGTGATCCCACTGGGCTCTCCAAAAGTAATAATAAAATATAGCGTTTTGGTAAAGCAAAGAGCCATTAGCAAGCAAGCCTATAACTATTGGTTAGCTCTTCAAAAAACAACTGAAACATTGGGCAGCTTATTTGATCCACAACCAGGAAAAGTAGTTGGCAATATCCGCAACGTAAGTGACCCAACCGTTCCAGCCATTGGCTACTTTGACGTTGGCTCAACCCAAAGTAAAAGAATATTTATTAACAGCACTGATTTGCCCGCTAACTTAAGGAGTTATAAATCGTACGGTTCTTGTAGATCAGATACAGTTGATGTTGCCGACATTCCCAAATTTGATAACGTAGGGAATACTTTGATTGGTGTAATTCAATCTGGGCCAAGTATTTCGGGATATTCATTCACTATTGCCTCTTGTACTGATTGCAGAATAAATGGTGTAACTACCAAACCGTCTTTTTGGCAATAATAATTTTTTACTAATGAAAGCATTTTTTCACGTACGTCCATTCCTATTCGTTGCAAGCATCCTAGGCATTTTTCTTAATACGGTATCTGCCCAACAGATAGATGTTAATGGAATATTGAAAAAATTTGATCAGTACCAGTTACAAGCATTTCAAGAAAAGATATATGCGCATCTTGATCGCCCGTCTTATCTGACTGGTGAAACCGTATGGTTTAAAATTTATCTTACCGATGCAAGCTCACATTTACCATCTGATGTTAGCAAAGTCGCTTATATAGATTTTGTAGACAGAACAAATACATCAGTATTGCAAGCTAAAGTAGAAATGAAGAATGGATTTGGGTCGGGGTCTCTCTACCTTCCGGCCACGCTCAACAGCGGAAATTATATAGTACGCGCTTACACCCATTGGATGAAAAACTCCAGTGCTGAATTCTATTTTCATAAAACCATCAGTATCATCAATACTTTTAGAGCCCCAGAAGGAGATACACAAACTAATACAGCCACGCATGACGCTCAATTTTTTCCTGAAGGAGGAAATCTTTTGGCTGGCGTGAAGAACAATGTAGCATTCAGGGTAATTGATGCCAATGCAATGGGTATTGACTTTGATGGCGCAGTCTTCAATGAACAGAACGATACCATCTCAAAATTCACCCCTTACAAATTTGGAATAGGCCGTTTCAATTTTATACCCAAGGAGAATCAGCGCTATCATGCTGTTATTCGTGACCGTGCTGGAAAAACACTTGCGTTTCAGCTTCCTCCCGTTTTATCGAATGGGTATTCAATGGAAGTAGCCGATAACGGAAGTAGCCAAATCAAGATAAAGGTGAATGCACTTCTGCCCGATTCCACCGCCATCAAAGGAGCATATCTACTTATTCATTCTCGAAATGTGGTAGTGCATGCAAGTTTTCGGATGCTTGCAAATGGATCAACAACGTTCTCCGTTAATACACGCGATCTAAAAGATGGGATTTCTCATATTACAATCTTCGATGCCTCCAAAAATCCAGTAGGTGAACGATTATACTTTAAACAACCAATGAATAATCTAACTCTTACTATTCGGCCAGATCAAATACAATACGGAACCAGAAAGCCAGTTAAAGTAGACCTGACTTCTACTGTAAAAGAAGCGGCAATAGAATCTAATCTTTCTATCTCTGTTTTCAAGATAGATTCCATATCCACTTTTACTGGAAACATAAAAAACTACTTTTGGCTTACTTCTGATCTCAAGGGGACGATAGAATCACCAGCGTTCTATTTTCAATCAACACCTGAAGCAAAAGAGGCCATTGATAATCTCATGCTTACGCATGGATGGCGCAGGTTTGAATGGAACGGTGTGATGAATAGCAAAAAGAAAATCGCGAATTTTATTCCAGAATATCGGGGGCACATCATTCAAGGTACTGTTGTTTCTAAAGACGGTTCTGCAGCGAGTGGCATAAAGGCCTACCTATCTACCCCTGGCAAGGCAGTGCGTTTCTACCCATCACAAAGTAATGAAAAAGGTGACGTTCTTTTTGAAATACAAAACCTAAATGGGTACTCAAAAATTTATGTTCAAACCAATCCAAAAATTGATAGCCTACATAAAGTTACCATCAAGTTACCCTTCTCTACTCAGTTTGCCGTTCGCCCTATTCCTGCATTTAAACTTTTCCCTTCGCTAAAAGATGCATTGATTGAGCGAAGCATTGCCATGCAAGTTCAAGATGTTTATTTTACTAATGAAGATGAAAAAGTTAAGACTAAAATCGACACTACTTCGTTCTTTGGAAAAGCCGATGAGACCTACCTGCTTGATGCCTTTACTCGTTTCCCCGTAATGGAAGAAGTGATGCGCGAATATGTAAAAGGTATATTTGTGCGCAAGCGAAAAGATGAATTTCATTTTATTGTATTAGACAATGTAAGAAAAGATGCCTTTCGCGATACCCCTCTAATGTTGCTGGATGGCGTTCCGATTTTTGATGAAGACGAAATTATGTCAATCAATCCGCTTAAAGTAAAAAAGATAGAGGTGATGACTAAAAAATGGTACCTAGGCTCTATGAATTTTTCTGGTATTGTGAGTCTCTCCACTTATGAGGGTGACCTTGGGGGATTCCAACTAAATCCGAAAGGTGTAACGCTCAACTATGAAGGCCTTCAAGCACAACGCGAGTTCTATTCTCCTAAATATGAAACACAAAAGCAACGCGAAAGTCGATTGCCCGATCAACGTTATCTTTTGTTTTGGAATCCCACTATTGATATTGGAAAAGATGGTCACCAGCTATTAGAGTTTTATACTTCAGATGTACAGGGAGAATATAAAATTATTGTTGAGGGAATGACGAAAAATGGCCTTATGGGAAACACAACAGCTACATTTAAAGTCTCTGATTCTAGCAACTAAGCTGATTACAAAGAACTACTCTGCAACCACCACCACTAACTTATCTCCCTTCTTATTAATAGCCAATCTCGTAACGCCTTTCAATAATTCACTACCTGATTTTATTTCTAGCTCACTCCATTCTTTTTCTTTGATGGGATCGATAGAATAAATTTTTGCTCCATCGCTGGTGATGATTCTTCCTTTGGGCGACCAGCAGAGGTCTTCGCGTTGAGGCATAGTGTCAATCAATTTGGTAATGGCTAATGTTTCAATATCGAGTTGCATTACTGACCACTCTGTTTCGGTAACCTTCTTGACAAAGCTCATGGCGTTTTTGCCAGGGATGCGGTGCAGCGAACGCCCAATGTTTTCTGCAATAATTTTGTCTTCTTTGGTTTTCATGTTGTACACGTGCAGTGTTTGTGGTTCTCCTAAAACAAAACACATAACTCGATCTTGGTCTAACCACGCGTGATAGCCAACAATCAAATTGTCAATTAACACAGTAGGCTGTCCGCCTTGTACAGGATATTTCCCTAAATCTTGCGCTTCGTTATCGCGCTGAATAATGCACGAAATAAATTTACCATCTGGGGTAAGCGTGGGTGAGTATTCGCGTTCGGTGGTTTGAGTTAATGATTTTGTTTCGCCTGTTTTGTAGTTGTAAATCTTGATGTCTGAGCGGCCATCGTCATTAAAGGATGAATAATAAACCAACGGCTCACTGGAATGAAGCGAAGGCTGGTTGTCATACCCTTTGTGATTAGTAATGTTTTTTGGATCGGAAAGTATGAGCTTGCCTTTTTTAGTTGTTAGATCAAAAAGTAAAATTTCTGATCCGGCTTGGCTGAAACTTTTTACGCTGACAAATAGTAGCAATAGAGTAATGATTTTTCTCATAGTTAAATTGGTTTCGAGTAATAAATATACGTTTTCATTTTTATGATCTAAACCCCAAATCGTTCTTTCAATGCAGTCGTCAAAATTTCATATCCTTTCAACAACGATTTTTTCTCTGCGCCAATGCCGATGCGAAAATGATGATCCAAGGCATACACATCGCCTGCTACAATAAACACTCCTTTTTCCAATCGTAGCCAATTAGAAAGTTCTGTGGAATTAATGGGGAACTTATAGTTCATAAAAACCATTCCACCTGCTTGTGGCGGCACAAACTCAATAAGATCCTCATATTGCTTCGCCCACTCTTTGGTCGCTATCAAATTTTCGTTCAGCATAGTTCGGTTGCGGGTAAGTACTTTTTGTCGCATCGCTGGCTTTAGAACAATCTCGGCTATTCGATCACTTAAAATTCCAGCCGTAATAGATGTGTAATCATGATAAGCCCATGTGTTGGCAATCAATTCTTCTGGGCCTGCGAGCCAACCCAAGCGCAAGGCAGGTAAGGCATACGCTTTAGATAAACCGCCATTCACCAATACTTTTTCGTACATACCATAGAAACTTGGTTTCTCGATTCCGTCTAGGTCGGCACCTCGATAAACTTCATCGCTGTAAATCCAGCAGTCATATTTTTTAGCGATGGCAATGATGCCTTTCATTTCGTCCATCGTCATTACATAGCCTGTTGGATTATTTGGATTGCAGACGGTAATCATTTTTGTTTTGGAAGTCATCAGCGACTCCAACTCCGCCAGATCAGGTTGCCAATTATTTTCTTCTCGCAGATGGAATTTTTTTGGCGTACAGCCCATCTCCTCTACAATTCCCCAAATCTGCATATAGTTGGGCACCATCATTGCCACTTCATCTCCTTTACTCAGCAGCGTGTGGCACGCAACTAAATTCGCTTCGGCAGAACCGTTCGTGACCAACACATTGTCTTCATTGCAATTGGGGTACAAATCAGAAATGGTTTTGCGAAGTGGAATGGAGCCGTTGGTTTGTCCGTACCCCAAAACCGTTTCGGTAAGCATTTCAATTTGCTCGGCAGAAAGTAATTCTTTCAACGTGTAGGGGTGAAAACCGCTCTCGGTTAAATTGATCGGCACTGTATTTTCGTACAGCGATTGCACGCGTTCTAATTCAAAAGTTCTAATGTTCATTTTGCAGAGATTTATGGTGATTAAAAATGGCGGTCGCTATCATAATGTCTTGCACAGCAACGCCTGTGAGGTCAGCCACAGTGATTTGTTTATTGTTGGTTCTGCCGAGTTGTGGGCTTTGAATGAGTGATCCTAATTCAAGGAGTTTACTATCATCTAAGCTTTGATGTTTTCTCGCTTGAAAAACTTCGCCTCGCGATTGGCTTTGTGGAATACTATCCGACACAACGATGTCAGCATTTTTGATGATGGATGGATCCAGTTCTATTTTATCTGAGGTGTCAGAACCTAAGGCAGTGATGTGTGTGCCTTTTCTGATTTGCGAAAAATCTAATAATGGCTCATGCGATGGCGTGGTTGTGATGATAACGTTGCAAGTTGTGGCAAGCTCTGAAAGAGATGAGGCAATTTTGATATTGAAGTTGCTATTTTGAAAATGTTTTTGAAACGTCATTGTACTTTTCTGATTTCGTCCCCAAACCATAACATTTTTGCATGAGCACACTTGATTTAGGTATTCCAATTGCAGCTTGGCTTGTGTGCCTGAGCCAACTATGCCAACACAATCAACTTTAGTGGGCGCTAAATATTTCAACGTGATCATGCTGGCAATTACTGTTCGAATATCTGTGAGATACCCTTCATCCAACAAAACACAGAGCAACTCGCCTGTCTGTTGGCTAAAAAGTAACATCAACCCTTGGCTTGATTTGAGACCAAGTTTTGAGTTTTCGTAAAAGCCAGAGGCAATTTTTACTACGTAATATAGCTGCTGTTTGATGTATCCGTATTTAATATGTGTTTCCCCTGGCGGGTTTTCAAAAAGCAATTCGCCCACGGGCGGCACCACAGTTTTGCCAGAAGAGTAGGAGACAAAACCTTCTTCGATCAATGGAATTAGATCAACCGTCTTTAAATATTCTTGGATGGTGGGGAGTGAGAGAATTGCTACTGAACTATTGGCCATAACTAATAAAAATTTAAAGTCAATTTAAATCTTTATTAGGGCATGCACATCTATGATGTACAAGAAAGATGCTTATCCCCCAATTTCTTCCCTAATGTTAGAGATAAGCACCGATGCCTAAACATGGCATCTAAAATTCCTCTGGTATAAATGTAAGAGGATTTTTTGATTTCAAAAAGATTTGACGACAAGAGCCTCTCTTTGGAACGCGGATGACACTGATGCGAGCACCACGGATCTTTTCACTGATTTAATCAGCGGTTATCCGCATTTACATAAGTATCCGTGTTCTATCTAATGGATTCAATTACAAACCATACCCTTCAGAACAGTCTCACTTACATTCCCTCCACAGATAATCAAAGCCACTTTTTTTCCTTGATAGCGATTTTTTTCTTTCAACAAAGAGGCAACCGCTACGCCTGCCGATCCTTCAATGATAAGATGATGGTGCTTGATCACTAATCTCATAGCGGTAAGTATTTCTTCTTCGCTAACAGTGACATACGTATCAACACAGTCTTGACAAATTTTAAAAGTGATGGAACCCGCTTCAATCCCTCCTGCGGTGGCATCCGAGAGTGTTGGCTTCTCAGGCACTTCAATAATCTTTCCTGCCTTGATGCACTCGTACATGACGGGAGCATTCGCTGGCAAGCAAGCAACCACTTCTATTTTTGGATTCACCGCTTTTAAATACGAAGCAATTCCAGCTATCAAACCTCCGCCCCCCACCGAAACAAAAACGGCATCGAGGTCGGGAAGTTGTCGTAGTAACTCTACACCAATGCTTCCCTGCCCTGCCATCACCTCTTCATCATTGTAAGGAGAGACATAAATTTGATTCGTATCTTCGGCAAGCTTGCGAACGTATTGTTCCGTTTCCTCACAGTTGTCGCCATAAAATTCCACTGGCACTCCACGCATTTCAATCGCTTCTACTTTTGCGGAAGATGCATTCTTGGGTAGATAAATCGTTCCTTCTTTTTTGATTACTGATAATGCATTCGCCACACCCAAACCATGATTGCCTGTGGAGGCCGTTACAATTTTAGAAGTTGAATTTTTTAGAGACAGTATTTTATTTAATGCCCCCCTCGCTTTGAATGAGCCCGTGATCTGAATGTTTTCTAACTTCAAATAAACTTCGCAACCCGTCAGTTTATTCATCGCATATGAATACTCCAATGGCGTCTCTCGTAAGTAAGGGCGAATCCGCTTTTCCGCTTCAATAATTTTTTCTTTGATACTCATGCAACAAATCTATTTCGTAACTATTTTATTGGAGCTGTACATGTAATCCACAGTCAAATTCAACATGGCTCTCACTCCTGTTATAAATGATTTTTCATCCATCATAAAATCAGCCGTATGATGAACGGGCGGCTTGTCTAATTTCATATCTGCTGGATATGCGCCAAGAAAAAAGAAAAGACCCGGCACCTTCTCTTGGTAAACCGAAAAGTCTTCTGCCATGGTTGTTGGTGCAATTACTTTGGCATTATCCATTCCAACGGTGCGTTGAAGAGTTGGTGCCATCATCGCTGTTAATTTTGGATCGTTGTATGTGACAGGAGAACCCGTTTGAATAGTTACTTCGGCTGTTGCTCCTGCGCTTTCCGCAATTTTCTCGGCTGTGAGTTTTATTTTTTGATGCAGCATCTTTTGCATCTCTTTATCAAAGGTGCGAATGGTGCCTTCCATCTCGGCTATTTCAGGAATGATGTTGCCACGGTTTCCCGAATGAAAACTTCCGATAGTAATAACAGCAGGCGCTTTCGTTAAATTGGTTTGCCGGCTAATAATAGTTTGAAGCCCCGCTACGATTTGGCTACCGATCATGATGGGGTCATTGCTATCCCAAGGGGTAGCACCGTGCGCACCTCGGCCGATTACTTTTATTTTTAATCCATCAATGGCCGCCATGATTCCTTCTGCACGATAAGCGAGTTGCCCGCTTGGCAATAACGATTGCATGTGTAAGCCAAATACTACGTCCACTTTTGGATTTTCTAGTACACCGTCTTTCACCATCAGTTCTGCTCCCGCTGTTCCTTCCTCTTGAGGTGCACCTTCTTCTGCTGGTTGAAATAAAAATTTTATGGTGCCTCTCAATTCACTTTTATTCTTGGCCAAGATTTCGGCCACACTCATTAGAATAGCCATATGTGCATCATGCCCACACGCATGCATTACTCCCGTCTCGCGTAAGTTGTAAGTCGCTTTTTCTTTGGAGGCAAATGGCAAACTGTTTCGCTCGATCACTGGCAGCGCATCCATATCGGCACGTAGCGCAATTACAGGCCCAGGCTTATCGCCTTTTAAAATACCAACCACTCCTGTTTTAGCAACAGGATATTGCACTTCAATTCCTAGCGATTTCAGATGTGCCGCGATGTAAGCCCCCGTTTTTGTTTCGCGATTGGAAAGCTCGGGGAATTCGTGAAAATGCCTACGCCATTCAATTAATTTAGGCTCGATGTCTTTGGCTTGTTGTTCTATCTTTGCTTGCAGTTTGGGGTTGACTTGTGCGGCAGTTGCAAAAGCGATCAGAAAGAAAATAAAAAGAGGATAAAGGTTTTTCATTGGAAGTTAAGGTTAGGTTTTTCAAGGTAGAAAAAAGAAACCCAACGCCAAACTAAATTATATGGAGTGGATCAAAGTTTTTTCATCGGGCGAGGAGGCTCGCAAGCGGCTGAGGGAAAATATTCCGCAGTTGTTAATCATTCGTGGTCAATCTCTTTGCTTAGTGATGAGGGACGATTCATTTTTTGCCGTGGAGAACAAATGCACCCACAATGGGGAATCATTGAACAAAGGAACAGTGAATTTCTTGGGCGAGATAGTTTGCTCCTGGCACAGCTATCGGTTCAATCTTAAAACTGGGCGCGAATGTGCCGAGCGGTCGAGGGACTTGCAAACTTATCCCGTAAAGGAAAATGAAGAGGGGATTTTTGTAGGTTTGTAAAATGACAATAGTTTTCCATCAATCGCGTTATCTCCTTATTAGATTACAACCAATGAAATTATTTTTCTTTCCATTCATATTCCTTGCCTTCACCACCTCCGCCCAACTCTCTCAAGAAGAATCCGATCTGGTAGCAAAGCTCAATTTCACCAATACCATCCCCACCGATTTAATTTCTACACGATCTCTGGTTCTTTACCAAAATACATTCACCAAAGCCGAACTAGAAGAAACACAAAAATTCTTTCAGCAAACAGGCATCGATGCCGTGGCTTACTTTGACATTGCACGGTTACTAGCTGGGTATGATACACGCAAGGCTTATGCAGCTTACTTTGCCACACGCGGAATCAAATTTTTGATCTTAGTGCAAAAAAATCAAAAAGGGTATCAATACATTTTCTGTTCATTCATTGGCACAAAAGAATTAGTGGATAAAACCAGCGTTGCATGGAAGCAAGAGAATACTTCCCTGAATGAATTATTGAAAACTGTTTATCGGTTTGCGGTAAGCAACTTGAAAAAACAAAACTTCCTTATCAACGATTTGCCCGAATCAGATATTACAGTCAATTCATTTTCGGGGCGCATAAACGAAAATTTTTCCATCGAAGTAAAATCTTTTAAAACCGCCATCCCTCGCTTTGGCAATGAAAAAGACGATGCAGAATTGGAAACTTACCTCAAAGAAAATTTTCCTGTGAAATATGAATTGGTTGATCCGTTGGTAGATGAAGATGCTTTGTTCACAAAAGGCTTCCGAACTATTTTGCGATTTGTTCATACACGCGGTGTATTGGCAAAAGATATTTTAGGTTATGACATCACGCAGATTGCACGCTCCATGCCTACGGCTGCAATCATCGACAAAGAAGTTCAAATAAAAACCATCCCCTCAGAACAACCTGTTTATAAATTCTATTTTAGGAATATTGAATACGGAAATATTTTTCTCGGTCCTAAGTGGGATGCCGATGTAACTTGGCAAGATGCGCTGCGCAATCATCTGGAAGCGCTGAAGGTTAATCAGAAGATTAATTGAAGGGTAGGCAAGTGAAAAATAGGCAAGGGCTAAGTAGTTAATAATACTCACTGATTAAAATTGAAAACCTCACTTTTGCCTACTGCCTATTTGGATTTCTTTCTCACTATCAACACGGCAATTACTATCAACAATAAAATAATAAATCCATTATTGGTATGGAAAAAAGGAAAGTCGAAATCATGACTCCAGCCCCAACCATCCTCCCAGCCAAAAATTAACTTGAATGGCAAAACGATAATGCCAATCAGTACACCAAAAACAGCAGCGATGACTCCGATCATGGCACCGAACAAACCCATGATCAAACCAAAAAGCCCTGCTCCTAACCCAATCCAGATGGGGAAAGTGAGGATGAGGATGATAGCAATTAGTACTGGAGATGAAGAAGATGAAGAAGATGATCGCGGCATAGGAGGTTTGTTTCTTTGATGAAAGCAAAAACCGTTCTATTCAAATAAACTGCTTAAATAATGTCTATTGGATATCCATCACGTTCACACTGTTAAATAATGAACACTTGGGTTGGTCAAAATCGTACAGTGCCCTGCCGAATCTAAAACCAAAATCTTACCTTTGAGTAAGGAATGGCGAAAGGATTTGTTGGATAGGCTGCGGTTGGTCTAATCCATTTTACAATAAATTTATGATGAAAAAATATACCATACTTTTCCTTTTAATTTCTACTAGTCTGGTATCAGCTCAACCCGCTCCGATTCAAAAATCGGCAATGGATAGTTTACAAAATATCATTAGAGGGAAAACTAATGATACTACCAAAGTCCACACATTTTATTGGTTGAGTAGAAGCAATACGCTTTCAAATGCTAAGAAATCTCTCGAATTAGCCAATGAAGGCTTAGATTTGGCAAAGAAGATGGGGTTTACAATTGGTCAGATTGAATGTTTAGAAGCCCTTTCCTTCTCTTATGCCATCACGTCTTCTTTCGATAAAGGCTTCAATACAGCTTACCAACAGATGGAATTGAGTAGAAAATATGCTCCTATTCGTGAAGTTTTTGGTATCAATATGATGGGCTTGCTGTACCAAAAATTAGGCGATGACAGAGAATCATTAAAATGGGCAAAGAAATCTTATTTTCATCCAAAAATCAAAGAGACAGACCCTTTTACGCAATGGAGTGCCATGTTTTTGATTGCTCAACAATACGAAAGGGTAGATAAACTTGATTCTGCCAAGTATTATGCACAAGAAACTTTGGATTATTCAAAAAAGTATTTTCCTTTTCAAGTGGGTTATCCAACTTTAATTCTCGCTCGAATTAATTCCAAACTTAAAAATTTTGGCGGAGCAGTCGCTTATTGTAAGCAGATTATTTCAAATTCAGAGAAAGATAGACTAGACTTTTTTACGAATGAAGTTCAAAATGAATTAGCCCAGATTTATTTCGTTCAAAATAAATTAGATTCTGCCCAAATCTATGCAAGTAAAGCCCTTGAAGGAGCAAATCAGTTCAAAAACTATCTTGTCATGATGAATTCTTCAAGTATTTTATCTCAAATATTTGAAAAAACGAATCCAATAAAAGCCTTCGATTATTTAAAAATTTCGATGGCTGCCAAAGATACTGTTACTAATATTGAGAAAAACAAACAAGTCAAAATTTTAGAAATCAAAGAAAAACAACGTATTGAAGAACTGAATTTAGCGGAGGTTTATGCAAAAAATGAAATACGATTTAATACCGTGATTGGACTTTTGTTAAGTACGCTTTTAATCTCATTTATTCTTTATAGAAACAACCGTCAAAAACAAAAAGCTAACGCTATTTTACAAGAGCAAAAAGAAAAAATTAATATCCAAAATATAACCCTTGAAAGTACACTAACTCAACTCACCGCAAAAAATACTGAAAACGAATTGCTCTTGAAAGAGATTCATCATCGGGTAAAAAACAACTTGGAAGTGGTATCAAGTTTATTGGAATTGCAATCGGCACAAATAGATGACCCATCAGTGCAATCGGCTATGTTGGCAAGCCAAAACCGAGTGCATTCGATGGGCATCATTCACCAAAAGCTTTATCAAGGCGAGCACTTGGCCGCTATTGAAATGCGTGATTACTTCGTTATCCTTGGTGAAAGTATCATCAGCTCATTCAATGCCGAAGGGCGCGTGAAGATTGAATGCGATATGCCAAAATTGATTTTGGATGTGGACACTGCCATTTCTATTGGCTTAATTACCAACGAGCTATTGACCAATTCGCTGAAATATGCTTTTGTTGAAAAGGAAAAAGGCGAGATAAAAATCAGTCTCCAGGAACAAGATACCCATGGCGGACTTCTTTTAAAAATCGCAGACGATGGCATTGGCAAACGCATGAATGAGAAAGCAAAAGGCACTGGCTTTGGCACACAACTCATCAACTTACTAACGCAACAGTTAAACGGCACATTGACGTATGAGACTAGCAACGGAACAAGTGTGTCGTTGAATTTTAAGAGAACCAAATTTATAGTATGAGTGCCATTAAAATTTTGATTGTAGAAGATGAGATGATTATTGGCGCTAAAATTTCGATGCAGTTGGCTGCATTGGGGTACGAAGTCTCCGGCATCTTGCCCCGTGGCGAAGATGCCGTGGTGCATGCGCAAGAAAACAAACCCGACATTGTGCTGCTGGATATAAACCTGAAAGGCAAAATAGATGGCATCGAAACGGTCATGCAACTTCAACGAAAGGGAAGTGTGCCAATCATCTATCTAACGGCCAATGCGGACGATGCCACGTTCAATAGGGCGAAGGCCACTAAGCCGTATGCATTTATTACCAAGCCTTTTAAGCAATTGGATTTACAACGCGCTATAGAACTCACCATCAGCCGTATGGCAGAAGATGAAAATGGAACCGTGGCTTCCACAGAAACAGATGACGAGCCCACGTTTATCTTAAGTGATCGTATTTTTGTTCGGCAGAAAGAAAAGATGACCAAGATTATGCTGGTTGATATTCAATACATAGAAGCCGATAGAAATTATAGCCATATTTTTTCCAAGGATAAAGAATACATTTTAACCATTACCTTGAAGGCGATTGAAGAAAAAATTTCCGCTAAACTTTTCTTGCGCCTTCATCGCTCATTCATTGTTAATATAGCGCATGTAGATGAAGTGACGGAAGAGCATGTGCTAATTGGGCAAAAGAAAATTCCCATAGGCAATGGTATGAAAGAAGTGCTGTTGAAAAATATGAGGACGTTGTAGGATTGCCAAGACCTGTAAGATTTCTAAAACCCCTTCCGTGATTCGTGTCCCCACGAACTACTTTTTAGCCTCCCCGATAAATATTTCCATCCTTTCGTCCTCGCCTAGCACCTTTCTGTCCTTGCTTCGTCATATCTACCGATTTGTGGAGCTATTTTTATTCTACAAACAAACGGGAAAGCCTTAAACCGAATACGGTAGGCAATCAAAAAAATAATCATAACAATGGAAAAATTAAATCTTTCAACCCAGCTTAAACCAAAATCTTATTTACAATTTGGTTTTGCATTACTTCTTATCCTCTATGTTGGTAAAGTTACTTTTCAAGAAATTTTACCCTATTTCAGTCTTGATAAATTAAGTTATGGCAGATTTTGGGATTATAAATGGCCATTAATTTTCCATATCTCATGTGGGCTTATAGCCATGATAATTGGTCCGTTTCAATTTTGGACGTCATTTAGAGCCAAGTACATCAAGACACACAGAATGCTTGGGCGTATCTATCTCATCGCCATTTTAATCGGTACAATATCAGCAACCAATTTAGCATGGACGAGTGGGTACAAAATAAGTTTTTCTTGGGCTTTTGGTTTACAGGGTTTAGCCTTTGCCTGGATTTCTACAGCATTGATGGCTTACATTTCAATAATGAAAAGACGCATAGCTCAGCATAAAGAATGGATGATAAGAAGCTATGTAGTAACCCTTGGGTTCTTCTTTTTTCGCATTTTAAATAATTCAGATTTTGTAAAATCATTGGTTCCAGAATTTACAGAAAGAGGAGTAACTATCATTTGGTTTTGTTGGGCAATACCTTTATTGATTACCGAAATTGTATTGAGCTGGAATAGGAAATAATAAATAGCGGGAAAGCCGAAAACCGAATAGAGTAGGCAAAAAAATTAAAAGGTATGACACCAAAGGTGTAAATGCAGGCTTTGTGAAATTCGAAGCCTGTATTTATAAAATAAGGGACGAGCTGAAAACCAAATTGAATTAACAATTATTTTTAAAAAAAAATGAAAATGAAAGATACAGCATTGATTACAGGAGCATCCAATGGAATTGGATTAGAATTGGCTCGAATTCACGCCTCAAAAGGTGGTGACTTAGTTTTGGTGGCAAGAAACAAATCAAAATTGGACGAACTAAAAACAGAGTTAGAAAGTCAATATAAAGTTTCTGTTTACACAATAGGCAAAGACCTTTCTGCGACTAACTCAGCCCAAGAAGTATATGACGAAACGAACAAGCAAAATATCCAAATTGACTACCTGATAAACAATGCAGGTTTTGGCGACTTTGGAATGTTCGCAGAAAGGGACTGGAACAAAGAACTGCAAATGATTAATTTGAATATCACTACTTTGACATTATTTACAAAATTATATCTTCAAGATATGATTAAACGGGGAAGTGGTAAAATAATGAATGTTGCATCAACGGCTTCGTTCCAACCTGGACCCATGGCGGCAGTATATTGTGCCACAAAAGCGTATGTGTTAAGTTTTACCGAAGCGGTTAGCAATGAAGTGAGCGACAAAGGAATTTCAATAACAGCTCTTTGTCCGGGTCCGACTGAAACTGGATTCAAAGCCGAGGCTGCAATGGACGAAAGCCAACTTTTTAAAGGTAAAAAATTGCCAACAGGTAAAGAAGTTGCCGAATATGGTTATGCTTCAATGATGAAAGGCAAGACCGTTGCCATACACGGAACTCTGAATTATCTATTGGCTAACTCTGTAAGATTCTCACCAAGAGCAATAGTTTTGAAACTTTCACGAAAACTATTTGATAAAGCCTAATATTAATTTGTTGAAATGAGGAAAAACGACACCCCTCAGTATTTTCTCTAATTTTTATAAAAAAAACATAAAACGGAAAGCCGAAAACCGATTAGTATAGGCACAAAATTAAAATGAAATCAAAATGAAAAAAATCATACTATCCCTAATCTTTATATTTTTTGGCATCATTTCAACAGAAGCACAGACTAAAGAAACGATTGAAAACGAAGTGTGGAATATGGAAAAATTGTATTGGGAATATGTCCAAAAAAGCGACACGATATCGTATAAAAAATTGTGGCATAATGATTTTATAGGCTATCCAAGTTTTGGTGATGGTGTTTCTAACAAAGCCAAAATAGCGGCTTGGATTGCAGTTTTGCATGAAAATGCTACGCAACAATTTAGCTATACATTATACAAAAAAGCAGTAAATGCTATTGGTAATGTGGTAATCGTATTCTATGATGTTGATGAAATTTGGACAAACAAAGAAAACGAAGTCGTTCGAAAAGAAACCTACAAGTTCACGCATACTTGGAAAAAATACAAGGCAACTTGGTTGATTATTGGCGGTATGGCAGCAAAAAAAATATAAATCAATAAAAACGGGAAAGCTGAAAACCGAATAGAGTAGGCATTAATTTTAAAAAACTAAGCAAATGAAAAAAATAGTAGCTCCCCGCCTTTGTTGGAGTTCTTCTCCAACAAACAGGATGCACTATGATACAGATGAATTGATAGCCGATGTAGTAAATGAGAATTAGATTTTGAAGTCAAGTTGGTGAAGAACACCAACCTTGGGCGAGGAGAATTAGAATAATCCATCTTCCCAACCTAACGAGGACATCTCAACTTACCAAACAGTAACTTACCATTTGGTAACTTACCTTTTGGTAAGCTGTGAAAAATAGCTACTTTTAAGCATGGATTCACCATTCTTATACGGCAAAACCGTAAGCTCAGGGGCCTTTACCAATCGCACAGCCGATATTGAAAGGCTTAAGAATAATTTAGAGAATCACATCAGCACTATTCTTATTTCACCAAGGCGCTGGGGCAAGTCCTCGCTAGTGAAAAAAGTGGCCTCGAGCTTGCACCAACGGAATACGAAGGTCGTATTTATTGATTTGCTTGGCGTGCGTAATGAAGATGAGTTTTACAAACAATTTGCATCGGAAGTAATTAAATCTTCCTCCAATAAATTGAATGAATGGATTCAAAATGGAAAAGAGTTCTTAAAACATATTACCCCAAAAATATCTATTGGCACTGACCCCACCCAAGATTTTGAAATCAGCTTTGAATGGAAGGAATTGGAGAAACACTATAAAGAGATTTTAAACCTGCCGGAAAAGATTGCGGAAAAGAAAAAGCTTCACTTGGTTATATGCATAGACGAATTTCAAAATTGTGGTTCGTTTCGAGAACCTCTTCTTTTCCAAAAACGGCTCCGCACCGAGTGGCAGCATCATCAACGTGTTACCTATTGCCTATATGGAAGTCGCCAACACATGATGACTGCCCTATTTGAAAAGCAATCGATGCCCTTCTACAAATTTGGTGATGTAATGTATTTACCCAAGATAGAGCGAACCGAGTGGATAAAATTTATAAGCAGACAATTTGCAGCGACAAAAAAAAGTATCTCAGAAAAATTAGCGGACGTGATTGCCGCTTTTGTAGACGACCATTCGTATTACGTTCAACAGCTTTCTTATTTGGTATGGGTATCAAGCGCTAAATCGGTAACCCGCGAAACGGTAGAAAGAGCTGCGGAAACGTTGCTCGAGCAAAATGCATTGCTGTACACACGAGACACCGAAGAACTCACCAATGCACAACATAATTTTTTAAAGGCTGTAGCCGAAAACATCCACAAAGGCCTAAGCTCAAAAGCAATTGTGCACGAGTATCGATTAGGCACTTCGGCCAATGTCTTGAAAATAAAAAAATCACTATTACAGAAAGAACTGATTGAAGAAGGAAGTGAGGGCGTTCACTTTGTTGATCCGGTTTACAAACGTTGGTTTCAAAAGAATATTCTGCAAAAGCAAATTGGCCTAGAGTAGGCTAGACCTATAAGATTTCCAAAACATTATAGATATTCCTTACACCATGTGGAAATAGTGACCGTTTTTCTAACTATGAAAAAGTAAGTGTGTTTTTATCAAAGTGAAAGCATAGATTTTTTTGCCTTAGAATATCTATACCTAAGATACCCGAATAGTTGGAGATAATACCATTGGCAATAAAATCAATGATTTGAATTGAGTGATTTTTGAAATGAGTGCCAAAAACCTCAATAGAATCTATTTTAAAAACATCGGCAACTATTCAGCCATTGGCAGTTTCTACCTCTACCTGCCCAATGGATTCTTTGAGGTTGATTTGTTAAATGTACAAAATGTTTTTGTCAAGATAAGTGTCAGAAGAACCAGTGTCCAACAAAAAGGGCAAAATACTTTCACCCTTGATTTCGATGTGTACAACCATCAAACTGCTCTTTTCGAGCCACTCAAAAGGGTAAGTTTGTACTTCCAATTTATTTTTCAATTGTTCTTAACAAACCAATATGATAATTCGTTGGATGCTGCCCTGTGAAGGTTAAGGTAAATTTTTCAAAACCTTTACGTCTTTCACCGCCTTCGATGCTAGCTACGCGTTTATCCGAGTGATGAGCTAAAACAGTGCCCTTTAGTATTTTCATGCCATCAAATAGGGGGTTTCCTATCACTACCCATTCATCAGGATACAGGTTTTTGATTTTCTCCCAATCCATTATTTCATTATCAACAACTTTCATAATTGATTAGTTAGCATCACAAAGTTAAATATTTTTCGACCACCCCTCCCTATTTTCTCCGATGGTTTATTATTGATTAAATGTAAGCACCTTGTTTAAAGGGTTATCCACGAATGCACAGATTTCTAAAGTCATTTTGTGAATTCGTGGCAAAGAAAGGAGTTTTACGTAAGTACTCACTTCCATTGAAGTAGTGTTACGATCAGAAAGAAATTTGGATTTCCGCATCCAATTCTGTTGCTTGAGTGTAATGAACAGTTCCTCTACCAATCGCATTGGCATCTGGACCAGTACCGCACTGGTGATGGGCAACATGATTGCCTCCGCCATGTTCATGTTGCCTGCCACTCTCTCCTCATTTGGTAGCATTAGTCTGATCGGCTGGTTAGTTTCAGGAGCTGGTGCTATTTGTCTAGCTCTCGTCTATAGTTGGTTGAGCCAACTCATGCCCGTTGCCAATGGCGGACCTTATGCCTACACACGCGAAGGGCTTGGCGACTTTGCCGCTTTCTTAGTCGCGTGGGGTTATTGGATTTCTATTTGGTGCACCAATGCCGCCATTGCTGTTGCCTACCTCAGTTACTTAACTGTTTTTGTACCTGAGCTTGGCACGAACCCTTACTTGGCCGTTGGCGTGGGGCTAACTACGATTTGGTTTTTAACGTGGATCAACACACGAGGCATTCGCGAGGCGGGTGTGGTTCAAGTGATCACCACGATATTAAAAATTGCTCCACTTCTTTTAGTAACAGTAGGTGGTCTCTTTTATATTCACACAGAAAATTATTTGCCTTTTAATAGCAGTGGCAATTCAGATATCAGTGCCATTACCTCTGCGGCCACGCTCACGTTGTTTGCCTTCATGGGATTAGAGTGTGCTACCATTCCATCTGGTCAAGTAGAGAATCCTGAGAAAACAATTCCTCGCGCCACGTTGTATGGAACGTTGGCAGTAACGGCCATTTACATTATCGGCACAGTAGTAATCATGGGCGTACTTTCTCCTAGCGTTTTGCAAAATTCAAAAGCCCCCTTTGCCGATGCAGCCGCAAGTATGTGGGGCGATTGGGCGCGATACTTAATTGCAGGCGGAGCGGTGATGTCAACTTTCGGTGCACTTAATGGCTGGATATTGATACAAGGACAAACTCCCGCTGCTGCTGCCGCTGATAGATTGTTTCCTGCTGCATTCGGAAAAGAAAATAAATTTGGTGCGCCCGTGATCAGCATCATTGGCTCCAGCGTGTTGGTATCTTTTCTAATGCTGATGAATTTTAGTCGCAGCCTTGCCAACACCTATCAATTTATCATCCTGCTTTCTGCTATGACGGTGCTAGTGCCATATCTTTTTTCGGCTGTGTCGTATGCAATCTTAGCGATGAGGTCGAACCAATTAAAATGGAACAATGGCGTGAAGTTGACGGTAGCCTTGCTCGCATTTATTTATTCCATGTGGGCAGTAGGCGGCTCGGGACAAGAAACCGTGTATTGGGGGTTTTTGCTTTTGATGGCAGGAGTGCCTTTGTATGGGTGGAGTAAGATGAAGAGAGGTTAATTGCTGCAAGCTACAGGCTTCATGCTGCAAGCTTGTGGCCTGTGGCTTGCGACCAAATGAAGAGTAAAAAACTAAATAAAATGAACCTCACCTGCCAATCCGAATACGGCACACTGCAAAGTGTATTTATCAAAAAAGCGACTGATGCTTTTGTTGATCAAACTACCATCGCCAAACAATGGAAAGAACTAAATTTTTTAAGTGAGCCCGATTTTTTGATCGCGCAAAACGAATACCATCACTTCGAAAAAATCTTGCGGACGAACAACACCGAAATAAAACATTTTGAAAAAGATGCTTCCGTAACGATGGATTCCATTTACTGCCGTGATGCGAGCATTGCCACCGACAAGGGAATGATTTTATGCACGATGGGCAAAGCAGGAAGAGTAAACGAACCAGCTGCTGCTGTAAAAGCCTACAAAGCGCAAGGCATTTCCATTTTAGGCGAGATCAAATCTCCTGGCACCGTAGAAGGTGGCGATGTGGCTTGGCTCGATCAAAAAACGTTGGCCGTGGGGAGAACGTATCGCACCAATGCAGAAGGCTTTCGTCAATTGCGTACGTTGCTAAGCCCCGATGGCATTGAAGTCATGGAAGTTCAATTGCCTCACTACAAAGGGCCATCGGATGTTTTTCATTTGATGTCCATCTTTAGCCCTGTAGATAAAGATTTAGCAGTTATTTATTCTCCGTTGATGCCGATTGTTTTTCGCGAGGAGTTGATCAGACGCGGATATAATTTTGTAGAAGTGCCTGACCATGAATTTGAAAGCATGGGTTGCAATGTGTTGGCCATCGCTCCTCGTCAATGTGTGATGGTGAAGGGAAATGATGTAACGAAAGCAAGATTGCTAGAAGCTGGTTGTAGTGTGATTGAATATGACGGACAAGAAATCAGCTACAAAGGTGGCGGTGGGCCAACGTGCTTGACGAGGCCAATGTGGAGGAGGCTTTAATTTTTTGGTGCACCTTTGATAAGTTGACATCACGGGTTTCTGCGTGAGCGATAGAAGTGGAAAGCCCGAAGTGTGTTTGGCTTGTGCGCAGACGGACTTGTAACGGATAGCGCGACCCGAGCGCGTGTTGGTTTGTGCGAGGGCAGGCGAGGGGCACGCCCAAAACAAAATCAAAATTTTAGTCTATCTTCGTAACCTCTTCACATTGTACGAGTAGTCTTATTTCAAACCCCTGCTCTATGCTTCTTACCAATCTCAAGTTTGCGATCCGCGTCTTTCTTAAAGACAAATTTTTTTCTGTGCTGAATATACTTGGGCTTGCACTAGGCATTGCTGTGAGCATTCTCTTGCTGTTGATGTTGCAAAACGATCTCACGTATGATCAGTATCATGTCAACCACAAACAGATTTATCGGTTGGGCGGACATCTGATGGCAACGGGTGCTGATTTCCATAGTTCACGTTCTGCCCGCGAGTTGGGAAATATTTTAAAAGAGGAATTTCCTGAAGTGCAAAAGGTAGTGCGCGCTAACACTTGGGATTATACTCTCGTAAAACATGAAAACAAAAACGGAGAAGAGAAGGCGTTCTTTGAAGAAGATATTATCCGTACTGACTCCACGTACTTCGCTGTGTTTACGCATGAGTTCATTTCAGGAGATCCTGCTACTTGCCTAAAAGAACCGAATACGGTGGTGGTGACACAATCATTTGCGAAAAAGTATTTTGGAGATGAAGACCCGATAGATAAATTTTTTGTGATCGATGGAGAGCAATGGAAAGTAACTGCGCTCATTAAAGATGTTCCAAAGAATACGCACTTGAAATTTGATATGGCCGTATCGGGATTGGCCAGTCATCGCGATTGGGCATTGGAAAAAGGACAGATCAAATCGGAGAGCTTTTGGAACCCCGATGTTTTCATTTACTTGCTATTGCCAGAAAATTATGACACACAAAATTTCTATTCAAAGTTTAGTGCCATCAACGATAAATATTTTAAACCATTTGGTGACCAAGTGGGAGGTAAGTTTACCCCCATACTTGAACCGCTGGCCAAAATTCATTTTCACTCTACCCTTGATGGCGATGAACCGCACGGCAAAATCATTTATCTGTACGCTTTCACGGGTGTGGGTATATTCATCATCCTACTCGCATGTATCAATTACATGAATTTGTCAACAGCAAAATCTATACGCAGGGCTGGCGAAATTGCCATGAAGAAAACATTGGGCTCCACAAAAAGCTCCTTGGTGATTTCATTTTTAACGGAATCTGTTTTGCTGGCTTTTATTTCTCTGCTGCTTGCCATTGCGTTTGTATTTTTCTTGCTGAGCGCCACTTCCTTCAATCAGCTTATTGAAAAAAGTTTGACACTTGATTTCTTCAGCAATCCGCTACTTTTATTCGGCTCGATTGCCGTCACCCTTTTTATTGGAATTTTATCAGGATTGTACCCTGCACTGTATCTTCCTTCCATTCCCACACTTACGGCACTGAAAGGGTCATTTAAAAATAGGAAATCAAGTCATTTATTGCGCAAAGTGTTGATCACTGCTCAGTTTGCCATTTCGATTTTTGTAGTGGTCTGTACACTGTTCATGCAAGACCAAATCAACTATGTGCGTAGTCATGAGTTGGGGTTTGACAAAGACAATGTATTGATCTTGCCCATTCAAGACTCACTCGTGCGAAAACAAATCATTGCCATTCGAAACGAATTTCTTCAAAACCCAAACATTGTTGCTGCTACCACTTCCTACGAAGTGATGGGCAAAAATGCGAATGGTGGTCGCTCTGTGATGTGGGCAGAGGGAGAGGATGGCATGAAGCAGCAATCCTTTACTATTATTTCCGCTGGCGATGATTATTTGAAAACATTGGGCATGAAACTGATCACGGGTCGTGATTTTTTGCCAGACACAAAGAGAAAAGGAAGTCGCGAGTTTGTAGTGAATGAAACGGCAGCTAAACTGATGGGATGGACACAAGACCCTGTTGGCAAAAAAGTAAAATTCTTTCACGATACAGAAGATGGGCGAGTTATCGGCATCGTGAAAGATTTTAATGTTAGCTCGTTGCACAATGCCGTTGAACCTGTGCTGATCACCAAGGCATGGGACGATGGTGGGTTTCTCCATTTAAAGATTAAAGGAGATCTACCAAACACCGTAAAGTACGTAAAGGATAAGTGGAAAACTTTTGATCCCAATCATCCCTTTGAATATTTTTTCTTGGATCAAACATTTAACAACCAATACAAAGAAGATGAGATGCAATACAAACTTCTTTCTGGTCTTTCGTACATCTGCATTTTCATTTCACTGCTGGGATTGTTGGGTCTATCTGCGTTTACTGCCGCGCAGCGAACTAAAGAAATCGGTATTAGAAAAGTGCATGGGGCGAATGTGCCCACCATCATCTACTTACTCTATAAAGATGTAATGGTGCTGGTGATTATTGCAAGTCTTGTTGTCGTTCCGCTATCTTATTTCGGCATCCAATTTTGGTTGGATAATTTTGCTTACAAAGTTTCGCTTAACTATTTACTACTTGCTTGGGTGGCTTTGGCAGCACTGGTCTTTACATTTGTTACAGTCGCTTTTCATTCGCTAAAGACTGCACGGACAAATCCCGTGGAGTCGTTGAAGTATGAGTAAAAGTATGCAAACAGTTGAACAAAACTTTCTGGAAAGCGCCACCAAGTTTTTTAAGTACTACAAAAAACTAGGCGAGGGTGCAATCGATCAACTTACTGACGATGAAGTGCTGCAACAACCCAACGAAACCAGCAATAGCATTGCACTAATCGTTCATCACATCAGCGGCAACATGCTTTCACGCTTTACCGATTTCATGACCACCGATGGTGAAAAACCATGGCGCAATCGCGAGGCAGAATTTGATCAGGCATATTCCAATAAAAAAGAAATGATGGTGGCATGGGAAAAAGGTTGGGCTTGCCTTTTCAACGCCCTAGAAAATCTTCAGCCTACCGACCTATCCAAAATCATCTACATCCGCAACGAAGGTCAAACAGTTTTAGAGGCCATTCAAAGGCAATTGGCTCATTATCCTCATCATATCGGCCAGATTTTATATCAGGCTAAAATTTTGAAAGGGCAGGCCTTCAAATCTTTATCCATCTCAAAAGGCAGGTCAGAATCATATAATCAGGCAAAATTTGACAAACCTAAAGAAAGAACACACCCGACCGACAAAGCTTGATTTGGAAATTTAGTATTCAGGCTTAAATTTGCAGTCCCAAAGTGTAAAAGCAGAGGAAAAAGCGGGAGTAGCTCAGTTGGTAGAGCACGACCTTGCCAAGGTCGGGGTCGCGAGTTCGAGTCTCGTTTCCCGCTCAGTTCCGTTAGCAGTTAATTGTTAATGGCAAATCGTTAAAAAGTGTGAGATGACTCACACTTTTTTATTTTTAAGTTAAAGGTCTATTAACAGATAACTTTTAACTGTCCATGCCCGGGTGGTGGAATTGGTAGACACGCAGGACTTAAAATCCTGTGGCTAGTAATAGCTGTACGGGTTCAATTCCCGTCCCGGGTACAAATATTCAATCTAAAGCTCTGTCGATCCGGGCTTTTTTTTATTACCAAAGATTCTTAAAGGTTCTGACCTGGTAATTACTCTGGCATCGTAGTTTTGATTCATATCCATAACTGATGGGTCTAAAACAGAGCAAGTCACTCTGCATTGCCTTTTACAAGTATTTCATATCGACCAGTATGGAAATCTCCAAACTTGTGCATCTTTAACAAGTGACTTTTATTCATGTCGCTATTGTAAAGGTATGGAGGTTATTAACGCAGAGGCTAGACGTCAAGACACCTTGAAGGTGTCAGACGCCTTCAGTCGGTGCGTAACATCAGCTATTAAAATAAAGCTTATGAAAAATATCGTTTTAATTCTATCGCTCACGTTCGCTTTTCAATCGGCATGTACCCAACAAAAACCAACTACAATGACCCCGTATAATTATGAAAAGGCCTGGCAAGAGGCCAAAGAATTTGAGAACAAGGGACTACCAGAATCTGCTTTAAAAACGGTCAACACAATCTATGAGCAGGCAAAAAAAGAACAAAACGCTGGTCAACTCGTAAAGTCCGTTATTCACCAACTCAAGTTTACGGATTATAAAGAAGAGAATGCGTTCGTTAAAAATCTGAACAGACTTAGAGCGGAAGCGCAAGCAGCAACTTTCCCTACGAAGCCAGTGCTGCATTCCATGTTGGCCGAAATGTATTGGCAATATTATCAAAACAACCGTCATCGTTTTGGTGAACGCAGTGAACTGACCAATGTTAAGCAAGATGATATCGAAACTTGGAGTTTGAATAAAATCATTGAAGAGACGTTTCAACAATACAAACTTTCATTGGAAGAATCGGATCGTTCGAAGGGAACTTCCATCGAATTTTATGAAGAAGTGCTTCATCGTGGAAACGAGCTGGGTCGAAGCTATCGCGCTACCTTATATGATTTTCTGGCACATCGTGCACTTGATTTTTCTTCTGGAGAAGAGGCTTCGATTACACGGCCTGTCTATGCTTTTGTACTCGACAAAGAAGAATACCTTTCGGCAGCTAATGAGTTTGTAAAACTTCCAATTACGTCAAAGGATACTTTTTCAATGAAGTTTTTCGGGATCCATTTGTTGCAGGATTTAGTTCAATTCCATTTGAGCGATAAAGATCCTGAAGCCTTGGTAGATGTGGATATGAAAAGACTTTTGTTTGTCAAGCAGAATCTAATTCTGGCTAACAAAGAGGAAGCCTACCGCAAGGCATTGGAACAACTCGAAAGGAAATTTATCAATCATCCCGTTTCTACTCGCGTAACTTATCTGCTCGCACAGACTTATGCAGAGCAAGCTCCTCTCTACAAACCGCTTCAATCGGATGATCACAAATGGGATTACAAAAAAGCATTTGAAATTTGTGAAGCTGCCAAAAAACGTTTTCCAAATTCTGATGGTGCCATTCAATGCGAGAATCTGCAAGAAGATATCTTGACCAAATCCATCAGTGCTTCCATCGAAGAAAACAATGTGTCTAGGGAGGTTTTTCGCGGCTTAGTACAATACAGAAACTTTACTGATCTACATTATCGGATCATCAAAACGAATCATGAAGAAGTACGGACGCAGCGAAAAAAATGGGAGAAGGACTATCAGGTAGATCGAGAACAGAAATTTATCGAATATTTTGTTTCTAAAGCGCCTATTAAGTCAGGCAAGTTTGTTCTTCCAGATGACCACGACTATCAACAGCACAGCATTGAAGTAAAGCTCGATGCGTTGCCTGAAGGGGAGTACATGGTCTTGTTTAGTCATCGAACAGATTTTATCACAGCTACCAACGGCCTGGCTTATGCTTTTACTCGCGTCACCAATATCAGTCACATCCATCGAACATTAAAAGATGGAAATAGTGAGTTTTATATGTTGCACCGCCAAAGCGGTGAACCGCTACCGAATGTACTTGCAGATGCCTACGCCAATCAATACAATTATAAAAAACAGAGTTACGAATTGATTAAGATCAGTTCATTCAAATCTGATAGTAAAGGATATTTCGTCATCCCCTATGTTAAAGATGACAATCGTAGAAATTTCTCTGTTGATTTTCGTATTGGCGAAGATCGCTTTAGTACAGCACCAATCGATCGGTATGAATATTATGGTGGCAACATTAGCCAGTATAAAGGCAATGAACCCGAAAAGCATCTGCAAACTTTCTTTTTCCTAGATCGCGCCATCTATCGTCCTGGGCAAACGATTTACTTCAAAGGGTTGGTGGTTGATACAGATGGTAAAACTTCGGCCATCAAAACTAAGTTTAGCACTACCGTTACACTCTTCGATGTAAACCATCAGGATCGTGGTGAAGTAAACGTCACCACCAATGAATATGGAACCTTCAGCGGAATCTTCACGGCACCATCCACTGGCCTAACCGGTCAAATGAGTATTAAAGATACTTATAGTAAAGGTGCGACTTACTTTTCAGTAGAAGAATACAAGCGTCCAAAATTTGAAGTGGGCTTTGAGGCTGTAAAAGGCACATTCCGTTTGGGTGATATGATTCCTGCGGAAGGATTTGCTCGTGCTTATTCCGGAGCGAACATTGATGGAGCCAGCGTAAGTTACAGAGTAGTGAGAGCAGCACGTTTCCCTTACTGGTGGTGGTGCCGTTGGGGCTATTACCCGTCCGCACCCGAAATGGAAGTTACCAATGGAGTTACTCAGACTGATGCACAAGGTAAATTTAAAATTGACTTTCAGGCCATTGCTGATAAGAGTGTGGACCGTTCTTCTGATCCCACTTTCGATTACACGATCTATGCCGATGTAACCGACATCAATGGGGAAACACATAGCAACTCTACTGTTATTTCAGTAGCCTATAAAGCCCTACAAGTTGGTGTGTACATTGGTAACATCAATAAAGATCAGCTTACAGCCGCGGCAAAAGAGTTTTCGATTTCAACTACTAACCTTGCAGGCCAATTTGAACCTGCCAAAGGAAATGTAAAAATTTACGAACTGAAATCGCCAGTAAAAGCTTTTCGTGCCCGTCAGTGGGCGCAGGCAGATCGCGCACTCTATACACGCGAACAATACTATCAATTCTTTCCTGTGGATTTGTTTGAAGATGAAACCAACAAATTCAAATGGGAGCGCTCCAAAGAAGTTTTCAATTTAAGTTTTGATACAGGCTCTAAAAAGACATTCACACTTGAAAATCTCAATCAATGGAAGTCGGGTGAATATGTATTGGAGATAAAAGCGCTGGACGCAACTGGGCAGGAGGTAAAAGAGGTGAGCTATTTTACTGTTTTTGCACCGTCTGATAAAACTATTCCGACACCCAAAGTTCATTATTTTCAACCGGTTAAAATGGTGGTGGAGCCAGGAGAAAAAGCCGTATTTACTACAGGCACTTTTGATAAGAAAATACGTGTCCTGTATGAAATCGAACGCGATGGTACATTGCTGTCAAAAGAATGGATTACACTCAGCAACGAACAACGCTTGTTTGAGATTCCCATTCGTGAAGAACATCGTGGTGATGTAGGAGTACATTACACCTTCATCAAAGACAATCGGCTATACAAAGAGAGCGCAACCATTTCAGTTCCATACTCAAATAAGGTACTGGATGTTTCTTTCGAAAGCTTCCGCGACAAACTGCAACCCGGTCAGCAGGAGCAATGGAAAATATTGATCAAAGGAAAATCGGCCGAAAAGATAGCAGCCGAAATGGTAGCTACTTTATATGATGAGTCATTGGATGAATTCCGAAGCAATAGCTGGTATGCCAATTTCTTTGGCTCGCATTATTCGCAATTGGGTTGGGATAGCAACAATGGATTTAGTCATAAATCACTTTTAGCATATACGCGCTACTGGAATCCAAACCATGAACGTTCACCGGATGGTGTTTACTTCGATACCTTCAATTGGTTTGATTATAGTTTCTATCAATCTTACTATAAAAGCATGCGCTTTCGTGCGGGTGCAGCACGAAGTGAAATGAATAAAATGGCGAAGGACGAAATGTCATTAAGCGAAGTGGTGGTGACGGCCGCAGCGGCACCCGAAATGGATAAAGAAAGCCTTGAGGGCTCAAGTTCAGCCACTCAACAAGCTGCAAAACCAGAACCTAAGCCAGAGGTAAAAGAAGACTTTTCTCAAATAAAAGTGCGCACCAATTTTAACGAGACAGCCTTCTTCTATCCACATCTTCAAACCAATGCGAATGGAGAAATCATTATCAACTTCACCATTCCTGAAGCATTAACGCGATGGAAGATGCTGGGCTTTGCTCATACTCCTGATTTAAAGTCAGGTTCAATCATTAATCATTTGGTAACACAAAAAGATTTAATGGTGGTACCAAACCAACCACGATTCTTCCGTGAAAACGATAAGATGATATTCCAAGTGAAAGTGAACAGTCTTGTTGAAACAGAACTGAGTGGTCAGGCGCAACTTGAATTTTTTGATGCCCTCACAATGAAGTCAGTAAATGATTTGGTGAAGAACATAGGCAATACAAAACCTTTTACATTAAAGTCAAGGCAGAGCACCAACCTAGAGTGGAGCATTGAAATCCCCGAAGGCTTGCAAGCAATAACCTACCGTGTGGTTGCTAAGGCAGGAAACTTTTCAGATGGAGAGGAGATGACCATTCCGGTGGTCACCAATAGAATGCTGCTTACGGAATCATTGCCGTTACCTATTCGTGGTAAACAAACGAAGGAATTTAAATTTGAAAAATTGCTCAACAATAAATCAAAAACACTTCGTCATCATCGCTACACATTGGAGTTTACCTCAAACCCAGCGTGGTATGCGATTCAAGCATTGCCCTATTTAATGGAGTATCCATACGATTGCGTGGAGCAAACCTTTAGTAAGTTCTACGCGAATAGCATTGCCGCTCATATCGCAAATTCCAATCCACGCATCAAACAAGTGTTTGATACTTGGAAGAATATTCAACCCGATGCGTTGCTTTCAAACCTCGAAAAAAATCAAGAGTTAAAATCAGCTATACTGGAAGAGACACCATGGGTATTGCACGCCAAAGATGAATCACAGCGCAAACGTAATGTCGGTTTGTTGTTCGATCTGAATCGAATGGCCAATGAGCAAGAGCGGGCATTAGATAAAATCGTAAAAGCCCAAAACGCAAGTGGTGGGTTTAGCTGGTTCCCGGGTTTCCCAGAAGATCGGTACATGACGCAACACATTGTCAGTGGCATGGGTCATCTTGATGTGTTGGGTGTAAAATCAGTACGGGAAGAGGCGCGTACTTGGAATATGGTCACCAGTGCAATTGGCTATCTGGATCGTCAAATAAAAAATGATTACGATCGGCTGAAGGCACAAGCCAAAAAAGGAATAATTGTTTTGGAAGAAAAGCACATTAGTTACTTCGAGATCCATTATCTCTATACTCGCAGCTACTTCAAAGACATCAAAGTAAGTGATGATGTAAAAGAAGCCTTTCAGTATTATCTCAGTCAGACTAAAAAATATTGGCTTGTTAAAAACCTTTATGTAGAAGGAATGGCATGCCTCGCCTTGCATCGTTTTGACGATAAGACCACGCCACTCTCCATGATCAAGTCGTTTAGTGAACGAGCTCTTCGTTCAGAAGAAATGGGTATGTATTGGAAAAATGACTATGGCTACTACTGGTACCAGGCACCCATCGAAACACAAGCGCTGATGATTGAAGTGTATGATGAAGTAGCTCGCGATCTGAAATCTGTAGAAGAGTTAAAAGTTTGGCTGCTCAAGCAAAAGCAAACACAAGATTGGAAAACCACGAAGGCCACCACTGAAGCATGTTATGCGCTTCTTCGAAGGGGAACAGATGTGTTAACTAATTCAAAAATCGTGGATATAAAAGTTGGGAATGAAGTGGTTGACCCAACGAAGCGCGAAGATACAAAGGTGGAAGCTGGCACAGGCTATTTCAAAACTGCATGGCAGGCAACCGCGGTGAATTCCGATATGGGCAAGATTACTATTTCAAAAAGTGACGATGGTGTAGCATGGGGCGCAGCCTACTGGCAATATTTTGAACAACTCGACAAGATCACGCCAGCCGAAACACCTCTAAAACTAAAGAAGGAACTCTTTAAGCAACAAAACACAGATCGCGGCCCTGTACTTACTCCAATTACTGAAAAGTCACCGTTGCAAATTGGTGACCTGGTGAAAGTAAGGATCGAACTTCGCGTGGATCGCGAAATGGAATATGTTCATCTCAAAGACATGCGTGCGGCAGGGTTTGAACCCGTATCGACTTTATCCACCTATCGCTATCAAGATGGCTTGTATTATTATGAAAGCACCCGTGACCTTGCCACCAACTTCTTTATCGGATATTTATCGAAGGGAACGTTTGTATTTGAATACGACTTGCGCGTATCGCAAAAAGGAGATTTCTCCAATGGCGTGACAACTATTCAATGTATGTATGCACCCGAGTTTGCCAGTCACTCAGAGGGGATTAGAGTTATGGTGAAATAGATTTTAAGAAGTACGCTTTATTTGTAAGTTTCCATTTTCAGGCGTCAAGCACTTGTACAAGTGTCTTGACGCCTAAATTCTTGGAGACACTATTCATCACTCCTTCATCGCCAACAAAATCATATTGGTTACCGGAAAAGCAATTCTTTCAAGGGAATTTGAATCCTTAAACAATTCCACCTTCCCCTCCAATCTATTTTTCACAATCCACTCATTGGTGTAGGCGTGCGATTTTTCTGAGATAGAGAAACCGACTTCTTTCAAGTGAGCTGTCCATTCATCAAAATCCCAGAAGCAAAACGTCTCGTGCATTTCACTTTGCCAGTTGTCGGTGTAGTCTTTGCGGCTCATAAATTCACATGCGTCTTTCAATTCCAGCTTGAAATAATGAGATCCATTCAATTCAATTTTTTCAAACTTTAATCGATAACCTTCCTGCCTGCGAAAATCCTGCACGAAGCGAAGAAAGCGGCCGTAGGTGGAGAGACCGGTAAGATAACGCGCTAATTCTTCACGTGTAGAAAACGTCTTATCAAAATCATCATTGCGCCCATCGGTTTGATTGAGCTTCATCAAAACAACTTCATTCTTGTTTTGTGGCCCCACTACATCGCGATTGATCCATACACCACCCGGAGCCAATTCTTCGTAGCGGTTTTTGATAAACGATAGCAGATCAGCTCGGCTTCCATATGATTCAATCTCGTGCGTTAGCGAAGAAGTATGAATGGTGTTCATCGAGTTTTTATCAAACACAAGACCAGTCACCGCATTGCGCTGAGAAAAAAAGACAAATGGATTTTTAAATTCTCCATTGTGCTTTCGCTGCTGGCAAATATCAAAGAGGTGGCGAGCTACTTCTATACCGTAAAAATCAGATTCGTGTAGGCGTGTGTCATTGCAGGCGAGCTTGATCCACGAACCAACCGCGCAACCAATATCGCCAATGCGACCTGAAATAATATGTGGTGCAGTCTCTTGAAATTTTAAAAGAGCGATTTCATCCATCTGCCGCACATAGGTGTTGTAGTCGCGGGTGGTGGTGATGTCGCCATCATCGCTGATCATCTTATCACGAAAGAGCATCTGCACTTTTGAGCCCAAGCGGTATTTTGTCCAGATATCAAATGATGAACTGTGAATTGAATTACAAATGGACTTGTCGGTTTGCCATTCTGCATTTGAAGCAATGTTCTCAACAATATCCCACGGCAGTGGAGCTTTATGCTTCCACGTTTTTCGGTCAATTAGCTCAGCGGGTAAAATTTTAAAATCTTCTTTTTCATACATCTCCAATACGGGAGTGGAACAAATCACTAAGGTATTATCAGTCTTTAAGTCAAATGCTCCTTCACTTTCGTGTTTGATTCTCTTCAATGTGTAGCTCGAAAAATTCGCTACGTTGCCCACATCATCTATACCGTATATAAAACAAGGAACAGAAAGTGACTTTCCAAACTCTTCCAGTGCTAAAGCGCGGATATAAAAGGGCAACGGATTTCTACGCGTATTGCTGTGGTTGGCAGAGGTTACAGCAAAAATGATGGCGGTGATTTTTTCATCTTTGCCAATGACCTTACCATAGATGTCAAGAGTTTCTTTGAGCGGTTTGCCCAAAAGCTCTTTTAGGTAATCGAATTGAAATTGTGTGAGTAAGTGGTGGCGACCGGGGAAGAGGAGATACATTGGTTTTGAAGTCACATTTAAAATCGAATATCGTTAAGTTAGGTTGCAATCCAAATTATTGATCTTGTAGAGACTCTTAAAATTAGCATACAAGTTCCCAAAATAGTTCCGTAATTTTACGCTATGCACACAATTCCACCAATATCTAAGCGAACTCTTTGGGATGTGGAAATTTCTGAGAATGATTTTCAAAATTCATCAGAGTGGATAATAACTCGGGTTTTTGATAGAGGCACGTTAGAGGAAGTCTTTGCAATCATTAATTACTATGGATTTGATTTCGTCAAAAACGCTTTGCGGTCTACTAATGAAAATTTGCCCAACCACTCGATATTGCTTGCCAGAGCTATCTTCAAATTGAACTACTCCGATTTCAAATGCTCAGAAAGGAAGCCGTTTCTTCTCCCCTGTTAGAAATTCTGCAGGTGCTTATGGAAATGAAAACCCTACAATCGCATCGGTTGGTAGGTGGCACTGCTTTAGCACTTCAGCTTGGCCATCGCATTTCTGTTGATATTGATTTGTTCTCAGACAAAAAAAATGATTACGAAGAAATACAAACAGAACTTCATGAAAAATTTCAAGGCGATTTTGCAAAAGGAAGAATGATAAGCAGTTCCCTTTGCAAAGGAATAGCCTGTTACATAAACGATATCAAGACTGATATTTTGGATTGGAATGCTACGTTTATACGGCCCGCGCTAATTGATGATGGTCTAAGATTGGCCTCCAAGGAAGAAATTATCCCGATGAAGTTCAACACATTTTTATGTTCACCCGAATTGGCACGTTATGAAAAAAAGGATTTCGTAGATATTGCCAACTTACTGAAAGAATACCCATTGGAACAAATGATGAGCTTATACCATGAAAAATATCCTCAAGAGCTCATTTCATCCCGACTTATTCTTGAGGGCCTGCAGTTGAGCGAAATGGCAGATAAAAAAGTAATGCCAAAAATGTTGAATGGCGAATCGTGGGATGACACAAAAAGTCAAATCGAAAAGTCGATTGACCTATTTGTAAAGAATCGTTTGGAATAAAATTTTAAGACTGCACAATATTCGCCTTTTGTTTCGCAATACTTATCTCCAATCTACACCCCGCATTGAACTGCAAAAAATCAGATTCGATACCATCGCTGAATACAATTCCGTTGAAAGGCATGTGTGATTCCAATTGTAACGACTCTTGCTCTACAATGTATCCGGCTGTCAAATTGGTTTGCGAATGCTTGCTTTGAAAAGGCTCACGCACTACAAAGGCGAGTCGATCTTCTTCCCAATTCATTTTTATTTGCCTTTCGGCTTTTGCTGATTTTGATCCCTTCCCTTTCATTTCATTTTTTGAAAAGCTGTTTTTGGCTGCGTTAAAAAAAGAAGATTGAATTCCGTTCGACATATTTACAACTGAACTCAACCACCCCGTAGAGCCAGCCCCAGTTGATACAATCAGCCCACTGGAGCTATGATTTTCTGAATGAGCTCCATAGCTGATTTTGTAACGGGCCGAAGTATGTGAAGCAGGCCCGATGAATAAGTCATTGAAAGCCAAAAGCTTTTGCCCATCCTGCGTGGCAGCTTGCGCCATCGTCACTTGCTTTTGATTATACCGATCTGAAAATACGGAGGCCAGTCCTCGCTCAAATGTATCTTTTGAGAAAGGCAATAGCACACCATCGTTTCTTTTCAAATCAGGATTTACACCCAATAGCGGTAGCCCGTTAATGTACTTAGCCGTGTTTGCCACCAATCCATCTTGACCCAATGCTACCACTACATCGCGATCGCTAAAGAGAAAATTGGGAAGGAATTTCCGCTCTATCATTTTCATCTTCGCTTGTTTGCTGGCGATAAGAGAAACTACTTTTAGTGACTTATGAAATTCTTCGTGCTCCACCTCATACTCACCAAAATCTCCACCTGCATGCTCAATGTAAAACCGCGCTTGTGCTTTCGTATTGAATCGCTCAATCAATTGCTCCAAGCGGGTTTTACCAATAACCACAATCACATTTTCAAATTTCATGATCGCCTACTTTGCCTTTTGGTTTTTGATCACCGTCTCCAATAGATCGGGCGTGATGTTCAACGTTCCGATCTTGTCTGCATTCTCAGCTAACTCGCGAAAAGCAAAACCAATATTGTCCATAGCAGATAGACTACCTGGTTGAATGGCCATCAAGATTCTCCAATCCAGTTCCTTGTACGGTTGCAATGTTTTCTCGAGCATATAGCCTTTTGCATCAGCTATCCGCTTATCGTTAGCAGCTTGAATTTCCGTCAGCTTGGTTTTCTGTTCTTCTACGACTAAGTCAGCCTCCATTTTCATTTCCCTCAGTTTGCGCGCTTTATCGGCATCAATCATTTTAATCTGCCACTGCTTTTCATTGATTTGCTTTTGTTTCTCTTGCACGGCTATTTCCGTATTGAGTTCACTTTCTTTAATCCTGCGCTCTTGCTCTACGGCAAAATCTCTTCGTCCATAAATCGCTTGGTCGGCATCTTTCTGCAATGCCTCACGCGTTTCTGTCTCCAACGCTTTTGCCATTTCGGGTGTAGGGCGCACCGCCAATACATCGATGCTCACTATTTCCACTCCTAACATTTTAATGGCGTGAGACGATTTCAATCCATTTGAAATCTGATCGCTGATGGCTTTCGCACTCCGCAACGCATCTTTTAAGGAAAGCCCTTGGATGAATGATGAAGTTGCCGTTTGGGCTTCGTTGTTCATGCGTTGATTCAGTTTTTCAAAATTCTCTGTCTGATTGCTTTTATTTTCAGCGAGGGTAAAATCAAATAACTCAGCCAATGCCTTTGGATTTTCAATGACATACGTGATTTGCCCTTGTATGGTAATGGTTTGAAAATCACGTGTGGTCTCATTAAAAATAAATTGAATATCGCGACTGCCCAACGGAACGGCCACAATGGTGGATACAGGAGAGAAGTAGAAAAAAGAAAGTGCTTTCCCTTCGCGTTTCATTTTTCCGTTTACGCTGTGCATGACATACGTCATGGAGTCAAATTTTTTGAAGTTAAGTCCGAACATAGTTTTTAAGTTTATATTTTTTGTAAAATTCCGCCTTCGATTAATTTGAAACACATAGACACATAGTTTGTATTATTATTTGAATTTCATCTATGTGTGTATTTCTATGTTTCTACTGCTCCTATGTGGTTCAATTGCATTAACAACCCTTTTTATACTTTGAGCAATCTCAGTAGTTCCCCCCAATCCGTTTCCCCATCAAACCCAGCTTTATCATCCATCAACACATTGAAATAAAATTTATCATTGTAGTATCCGTAGCCGCCATCCGCCACTTCTGGGTTTTTATTGATGTGATCGAAATGAATTCCGTGCTTCGCAAAGTATTCGATGTACTGCTCAATCTCGTGTGGGTACGAGCAGGTGTAAAGTATTTTTACAATATCCTTTCGCTTGGTAAGTAGCTGCATGACTTCAATGGCGTGAGGATAAAACTCACGACTGATTTCATCTCGCTTGTAGTTGGGTTTTAATAGGGTGCCATGAATGTCAAAAGCCCAATACGTTTTCTCCCATCTTTTTTCTTTTGCATTGCGCAAACAATTTTCGATAGCTCTGGTAATCATAGCTGGCTTAAACTTTTGTTAGAAATTACATTTTCAATGGCAGTCGCCAATACAGGCGCGCAACTGACTATTTCTATTTTGGGATGATCTACTTTTTCGATCACCGTATCGGCTATAAAAAGCTTTTCAATTTTTGATTGACTGAGATTAGCTAAGGCTGCACCACTCAAAATGCCATGCGTACAATAAGCCTTTACCGAAAGCGCGCCATGTTCCATCAATAGATCAGCGGCCTTGCACAACGTCCCTGCGGTATCCACCAAGTCATCAATGATGATTACATTTTTGTCTTTTACATCGCCAATGATCTCCATACTGGCAACCGTATTAGCTTTCAATCTTTCTTTATTGATTACCACCATATCTGCTTCCAGATTTTTTTTGTATTGCTTGATCCGCTTGATGCCACCGAAATCGGGACTGCACAAACACAAGTGTTGCATCTTGGATTGCTGAATGTGACTCAAAAAAAGTCGTAGCGAAGAAAGCGGATCGACCGGGATTTTATAAAAACCTTCGATGGCATTCGTATGTAAATCCAATGTGATCAATCGATCTGCGCCCATGAGTTGGATCATGTCGGCCACCATGCGCGAAGAGATGGCAGTGCGCTGTCCGTCCCTGCGCTCTTGCCTGCTGTGCGGTAAATAAGGGATCACCAAGATCACTTCTTTGGCCGATGACCTTCGTGCCGCATCGATGGTCATCAGCAACTCAAAGAAATTTTCATAGGGCATATTAATTTTCGTGATCAAGAAAACAATCTGCCCGCGAATGCTCTCATTGAATTTTACAAACAACTCACCATCCGAAAATTTTTCGGTGTGTGTGGTGTACAATGGAAGCCCTAATTGTGCAGCTATCGCTTTTCCTAAATTTTGGGCAATGCCTGTAGCGTAAATCTTAATTGTGTTTTCCATAGTTAGGCTAACATAAAGTTGTTGACGGAAGCGCGTTCGCGTATTTGTTCAAAGGTCTGCGTTTTTTTGATCTCACCATTTTCAAAGACAGTTTCTAGAATATCTTCTCCTCTTTCGTTTTCGCTTACCGTTTTCAATCCCGTTTCTGTCTGAATCAATTTTAACCTTCCTGCCTTAGAGGACTTGAAGGATTTTACCAACTCCCCCCGTTCATTCATTTCCGTAGGAGACTTTTGTACGTTTACTATTTCTCCATTCACTTCGGCATAAGAGCATTTAAGAGCAAACTTCTGCGTATCGCGATTTACTTTTTGTAGCAATGCCCCACCCATGCCAAGTAACAAGTTTTCTGCGGAGATTCCTTTTGCTGTCAATGTTTTATAAATCAATTGAATGGATTCGTAGTCGATGCCATCGCCTTGAATCACCCTCACTTGCTTGGGCAACACACGATACCCTTTGCTGTTAATTGTAAATCCAAAACGGTCAAATAGCATTTCAAATACTTTCAGTAGTGTTTGAACAGGATCACCAGAATCAGGACGGATCACCAACGTGCCGTTGCGCTGCATGATTTTTTCTTTAAATTCTTTTCCCCACAATTCGCCAACCGCATTGAAAATGTTGTGAGAGTCGCTCACGCAAGAGAGAATGCCATCTGGATAGGCGTTTAGCACGTGGTCAAAAATTTCTTTTTCTCCATCTGCGCCTTTCAGTGTCATAATAGAGTGTTCGGTAGCGGGTACGGACATACCGTAGACTTTTTTAGCATGGTAATACTTCTTGGCAAAAGCAGAAGCATATACTGTGTCGCTACCTATAAAATTTATCAGATGGGCAGAACCACCCAAGCCCGCACTTTCTACAGAACTCACTCCTCGGAAACCAAAATCATTCAGTACGAAATCAATAGATGATTTACTGGTGTCATCTGCTGTCAATTCAAAATAGTGCTCTACTGTTTTTCTAATTTCACGGGATAACGTGGCTACCGTGGAAGGATACCACACTTGCATTAATAGTGTTTCTAAAAAATTAGTTAGCCAAAAGCAGTTTGGGTCTGTGTTCTCAATCGTCATCAACACATTTTTTACAGACACGGCAGTTCCTTCTGGCACAGCTTTGATGCGTATCGGCAATCGACCGTTGTACTTATCAAGGATGTAATCAAAATTTTCTCGTTTGAAAATTCCCTTTCTTCCAAATACACCATTCATTATTTCTTCCGCTTCATCAATGTTTTCTTTGGTGAATGCCTGCCCTTCCAAGTATTCTTTCAAAAAATACTGAAGTCCGTAAAAAACAGTTTTGTTGAACATACCTCCACGACTTTCTAAGTAGGAGTAGATTTTGGTTGTGCCAGAAGTATATAGTTTGTAATGAGAATATTTATAAGCGTCTGCGAGTAACAAAAGATTGTGCGTTTCCATAATCAATTATTTTGTGTTGTATTTTGTTAGTAGTAAAGAAAGTTGCGGAGTGTGTTCCTCTGCTGTGGATTGTTGATCGATCATTGATTGAATTTCATTTAACTTAAACCATTTTACCTCGGCAATGTCATCGCTCCCAGCGGGATCGCCACTTATGAAATCAGTGGAGAACAAGCTTGTGATGATTTTGTCTGCCTCAGAACGGTATCGCCAGTCATTCACTCGAAAAGATTTTTCATATTTCATTTCGGTGATTTCTATTGCACCGCATTCTTCTGTCAACTCACGCCTTGCCGCTGCTTCAAAGCTGTCGTCTGTCGGGTCTGAAAAGCCACCCAGCAGTCGCCACTTGTTGTCGATCTCTTTTTTGCCGAGCAGCATTTCGGTTTTATTGTTTCTAAATACTGCTATGTCAACCGTAGGATAAACCTTTAAGTATGTGTTAGAGTAAGCGTAAATCACGCCCGTACGAAACTCTTCTGAGTCCAACACCTTGTCGCTGATCTTTTCGCGAATAAGAGTAGCGTTATGCGAGCCTGACTCGGGAAGTTCCACCACCTCACAATGACCAGAGTAATATTTGATAAAACTATCGCGACTGCCAAACAATTTGAATGAAGAACCAGGAAATGAATTGCTCAATAAACCATCCAGATTTTGTGACCATTTGTTATCCAATGGGTGGTCGGAGAGGGGAAGCACCACTACTTCAGGATATTCTTTTTTGATCATCCTTTCTCGTGTATGAAAATCTAGCGGATTTTTGCGACTGCCCAGCACGGGCGAAACCCCAAGGACGATAACTGTTTTATTGTGGTTCTCTTGAACCGAATCTACCAGTGCTTTGTGACCTTCGTGCAGATACGGTGATTGAAAGCGAGCGATAATGACCCCGATTGTTTTCATTTACGAATGTGTTTAGGTGATAATCTCTGTTCTTTTTTAGTTCCTATTTGTGTAATATATACGCAAATATAAATGGAAAAGTTCCGATTTTACAAATCTATTTGCGTAAAAAATACAATAATTAATCAATGGGTTGATCCTCAGAGGAAAAGATCGAAGTTGTAACCGTTCTCTTTCAGCTCGAAATACTTCTTTTTATTGAATTGGTACAACTTGGCAGGCCGCCCAGCACCGCGTTGAATACTTTCACCCAGCTCTTCCAGAAAACCGTAAGCCATGATCTTCTTTTTAAAATTGCGCCTGTCCAGATTTTGATCCAAAAGAGCTTGATACAACTTTTCTAAGTCAGAGAAAGGGAATTTCTTATCCAGCAGTTCAAAGCCTATCGGCTCATAGGCAATTTTTCCGCGTAAGCGCTTAATGGCTGTGTCCACAATGTGCTTATGATCAAAAGCTAAACGCGGAAGCTTTTTGATGTTATACCAAGCCACATCCTCTGCGTCCGTCTGTGCAGAGATCTGAAAATCTTTTGGCCTTACCAATCCATAATAAGTTACCGAGATGACTCGATTGCGTGGGTCGCGGTCTGGTTTGCCGAATGAATAAAGTTGCTCAAGATAGGTAACATCAATACCTGCTTCTTCTTTCAGTTCTCTCTTAACGGCTTCTTCCAGCGATTCTTCTTCCTTAACTAATCCACCGGGTAACGCCCAGAATTTTTGGAATGGTTCAAATTTTCTGGTGATAAGCAAAACGGAAACACCCTCCTCAGGATCGTAGCCAAAGACAACAGCGTCAACGGAGACTTTTATGGATTGCATTTGTGTGGAGTGTACACAAATATAGAAAGAATTATTACCTTCCTTTAGAACTCTATTCCATGAGTTTTGCCCACCAAAAAATTGGCTACGGGTTTCGAGTATCTAGCTAGATTCACCGCAAGATTAGAAGTCCACTCACTTCCAAACAAGTTTTGAATCTGTCTGCCCGCCCACAAACGGTTGGTGAAAAGTGAGTGCCATTTTTGTGCGTATTGTTTTTCAAGTTGCTCTCTTGTGATTTTATCGTTGCTAAAAGCAATTACTAGTTCGCTCACAACTTTTGCGGAGTGTATAGCCATCGCCATGCCATTGCCACAAAGTGGGGTGATCATACCAGCCGCATCTCCACTCATCAAGATATGATTGTCAATCGGGCTTTTCGTTTCAAAAGATATTTCATTGATCACTTCGGGCTTCTCATACAAAAATTCTGAATTGGTAAAAATAGATTTTAAGAAAGGATTTTTATACAGCACATTTTCCTCCATCGCTTTGATATTGCCAAATCGTTTCACGTTGTTACGATGTGTGAGGTAGCAGAGCGTACTTTTCCCATCTTCGATATTACTGATGCCGCAGTATCCATCTTTAAAATTATGTAGCGCAATCAAATCGTTGGGGTGCTGTGCGTGGATGTGGTACTTCACACCAACATAGGGAGAACGTTTTTGAATAAAGCTTCGCTCTAGGTAAACATCCATCTTCGATCGCTTGCCAAAAGAACCAATGGCGACATCAGCATAAAAAGTTTTGTCTTTTGTTTTTACTTCAAACTTATTTTCGTTGAATCGAACGGAATCGACTTCTGTATTCAAATAAAAAATAACGCCACGTTGTTTTGCTTTCTCATAAAGAAAGTGATCGAATGTGTATCGGCTTATTCCAAATCCGCCCAAATCCAAAGCAAGATCGGCAGCTCTACCATTCACAGATGTCAATTGCAAACGTGTAATGGATGGTGGATTGAATTGCGCTGGAAATAAGTCGAGCGACTTTAAAAAAGGGATGGTCTCATTGGAAATATACTCGCCACATACTCGATGAAATGGGTATTCCTTTTTCTCAATCAAGATGACTGCCACATTGGCCTTGGCCAAGCAATTAGCTGCCACTAAGCCAGAAAGTCCACCACCAATAACGATAACTTGCTTCAAGTTTGTTTAATTTTTTTTGAGAATAATCATTTTTAGCGAAGATAAACCTAAAGAAATTAAAGTGGCGTTATCTTCTTAAAAATGATTTCCTAGAATGGTTACTAACCAATGAACTTTACCATCCATTTACCGTTAATATGTAGTCTATGATTGCAAGTATTGAAAACAATGAATCCCTTCAGGTTTTGATGGTGGGAAATAATCCCATCGAGTTAGGTCGAGTGCTTGAGCGTCTGCAAGAGGTGAAAAGCAAAAAAATAATTACTCAATTTGCTTTCGATCTAAAAAGCAGCTTACAATGCTTAGGCAGTTTTCACCCGTCTTTTATTGTCATTGACGATAATATTGGAAAATCTGAACTCAACCTCTCGGTGCAAGCCTTCGCTAATCGAAGAAAAACCAAACACATACCCATCACTATTATTAAAAATTCCAATTACGAAGGAATGGTAAACTATGGACCATTGAATTATGTGCTGAAATCTAATTTGACAGGTGAGTTGTTGTACAGAGCCTTGACCAATTCAATGAAATACCGCAAGGCGCAAGATTATCTGAAACTTGTGTATCGAAAAAGAAAAGGACAGTTGAGGCACATTTTGGGCATTGGGCACTAGGCATTGGGAAATGCTAAATAGTGTGGAGTGACTCACCTAGTGCCAAATGTCCACTACCTATTTAAATCTGACTTTCCAGAACAAATTCTTTTCTCAGCCTCTCGCCATTGCGCAAAATCTCCATTCTTACTTTTTTGCCAGGCTTAGAATTGAATAAGTTGTTTACGTTATTCAATTCGTATTCTTCTAGGTTAACCCCATTAATGGATAGGACTCTATCTCCTCTTAAGACACCCGCTTTTTGTGCAGACGTATTTTCTCTTACATCAGAAATTTCATACTCGCGTAGCCTAGCACCAATGGCACGAACCGTTAACCCGCTTAAATTAAAATAGAACTTCTTTTTATAAGAAGCATTTTTCTTGATGTACATTTTCTCGCCAGGGAAATTAAAGATCACCGTAAAGCGGCTCAGTAAATCGCCACCAATAGACCCATTGCGAAAGGTGAATCGATCTTTGCGCAGTGTATCTGAGTAGGCATAGTCATCAGGGAAATTCGTGATGAGGTTTGTCAATTCATGCTTCCCTATCTTGATTGATTTGATACGCGCAATTCTTCCTGTGATTACTCCGCCAATGCCTCTGCCCAAAATAGCTTTTATGTTTTTTTCTGGTACTGTGATATGCGGCTCAGAGTTGGCTTCTAGCAAAAGTCCGTGACTTGCCCCGGAGTCAACCAAAAACTTAGCATCTATGGTGGTGGTATCGTTTACTTGTAATTTGGCGTGTATGAAAGGCTTAGTATCTTCTACAGTAATTGGCAGTACATCGTAACTTTTCTTAGGTTTAAACTTATTGGGCAACATGAGCGTCAACTTTTTGGCTTCGTAATCTACTTTCACTACAAAGCGACTAAACAATTCATAACCTAAGATGCCATGAACTTCCGTGCCCATAGAATTTTTTAGTTCAAGATAATCTTCATCTAACACTAACATAGAGTGGCCCTGTCCATGCACACCTGGCATATCAAGCGTAACATTGCTCGTGATGTAGGCGTCCACCAGTTTTTGTCCGCCTGGGCCAGAAAGAGTATATTTTCGTGAATACGATAGATTCAAGATATCGCTGTACACTCTTTCGGTGAGGATGGCCGTTCGCACACCTGTGTCAATGATAAACTTCAGTGGCAATTGGTTATTGATAATGATCGGTACGACCACTAGGTTGTTATGAATCTCAATGGGAATATCTACCCGACTAACCCCTTCTGGCAAAGAAAATCCAAGGATTTGTTGCCCCAAACAGAAATGAGTAGGGAGCAAGAAGACAAAGAAGTAGAAAATCCTTTTTAGCATACCAAGTTCACACTTTCCAAAGCTACTGTGAAAGCTACTGAATTTTTAACGAAGCTTAAGCAGATGGAACGGAATTTACCCCCAACTGGGTTAAAAGTTGTGCAGGTGTTTGGGCAACCTTTATGGAACGGAGACTGTCGGCACCCAGAAATCCATCTCTAGCCATCACTTCCATTTGAGCCATGAGGTGATCAAAATAAGAATTGATATTGAGAAGGCCAATGGGCGAGTGGATCAGCCCCAATTGCTTCCAAGTTAGTATTTCGGCCAGTTCATCTAGTGTGCCCCAGCCGCCAGGCATAGCGATAAAAGCATCCGATAGATCAGCCATGCGCTTTTTCCTTTCATGCATGCTCTCTACTACTTCTAGGCGGGTCAGTCCGTTATGAGCCACTTCCCTGCGCAAAAGAAAATCAGGGATCACGCCTACTACTTCACCGCTTGCTTCTAGCGTGGCATCGGCCACAATGCCCATGAGGCCCACATTGCCTCCGCCATAGATAAGTGTTGATTTTGATGTGCCAATCAGCCTACCTAGTTCTCTTGCCTCAGTGGCATAAATAGCATCCGTGCCAGAGGACGAGCCACAAAAAACGCAGATGTTCATTGACCGATCAATGCTTCACATCATGCTCATTGTCGCTTACTTTGCTATTGGGGAAAAGCCAGATAGAAACAATTGCAAGTATAAAAAGGGCGATAACTACTCCAAAAACTGCCATAGTCAAAAATGTTTATGAGCCAAAAGTAAATGGATAACGTTAATTATTTGCAAATTGAACATTAAATATTAAATAGGAATCTATTTCCTTAATTAACACATGAAGAAGTTTTTAATAATCCTAGGTGTGCTAGCCCTGCTAATTGGTGGTTTTCTATTTTATTACATGACCATCTATACCAAATCATTTAGCCCAGAGTCTAATGTGGCGTTTGAAAACAATGGTTTGAAGGTGCATGTTTTTTATAACCGCCCCAATAAAAAGGGGAGAGTTATTTTTGCCAAAGACGGCCTTGTCCCTTTCGGCAAAGTATGGAGAACAGGCGCCAACGAGGCCACCGTGTTTGAAACCAATACAGAATTAGATTTTGGTGGAAAGTCGTTGCCTAAAGGAAACTATAGCCTTTGGACAATCCCAGGTGAGCAGACTTGGAAGATCATTTTCAATTCAGATATCCCGGGTTGGGGTGTAGGATTCGATGGCCAAGTATCGCGAGATGCGAAGAAAGATGCGTTGACCATTGAAGCCCCAGTGGTTTTACAAGATAAAGAGTTTGAGCAGTTCACTATTTCCATAGAAAAAATGGGCGAAGAAATGGAGCTTATTTTTATATGGGACAAGACATTGGTGGCCGCTCCCTTCACAGCAAAATAATTTTAAATACTAATTTTTCGTAATGATCCAAGTAATCCCGTCTATCGCCATTCGCAAAGGAAGAGTAGTAAAAATGCGCAAAGGCGACCCCGCCAGTGAAAAAGCCTATGAAGAAAATCCAGTTGACTTAGCAAAGCGTTTTGAAGACCATGGCATTGAAGTACTGCACTTGGTGGACTTGGATGGTGCAGAAACAGGCAGCCCAAAAAACTTTCACGTGTTGGAACAAATTGCTGGTTACACCGATTTGAAATTAGATTTTACAGGAGGCATCAACACCGATGGCGACATTGGCAATGCTTATAATTATGGAGCAGATTACATTACTGCCTCCAGTATTGCGATAGCAAAGCCAGAATTGTTCGCGTCTTGGATTATTTCTTACGGAAGGGAAAAGATGACGCTTGGCGCGGATGTTACGGATATACAAACCAAGAAAGTCGCTTTTCGCGGATGGCAAAACAAATCAGACATCAATCTCTTCGACCATCTTCAATTTTTCTATGACAAAGGATTGAAGTACGCCAAGTGCACGGACATCTCCCGCGATGGTGTGCTAGAAGGCCCTGCTTTTTCTTTTTATCAAGAAGTGCGAGACAAATTCCCAGATTTACAAATATTAGCCAGCGGTGGCGTTCGCGGTGCCGATGATATCAAAAAGCTCAACGACATGGGCATCTTTGCAGTCATCTTTGGCAAGGCTTACTACGAAGGAATTCTTAAATTAGAAGATCTCAAGCCATTTTTGGTAAAGTAAGTTTGGCTGACTTAGCGTGAAATAGAAGTTCAAATAGCTTTATCCCAATGATAAAGTTTGAGCTTCTATCACCTCACTCTTCTTCCCCAATGCCCTTTCTGCTTGTTGCGTATGCCTAACAATATGCGCAATCAAAAACATAAACACATCGCCTAGTTTCAGTTTGATGAAAGGAGCAATGGAAATCCCCACTTTGCTTTTGTTCAAATCTATTTTCTTGGCCAGCGTTAATAGCTGCAACAATTTTTCTTGCTGATCAATGAACTCTGTGATCACGATATGGCTTTCGATTATTGTTTTTGGTGTGTGGTTTTTGGGTGATTTCATTTTCTTTGAAAGCTTGCCCTCCTTGGTCGGCAGCATGAGTTTGGTAAAATAATTCCCCAGCCACCCTGAAGAAAACTCATCCGTAGGATTACTGTTCTTTACTTGAGCAATGGATTTCTCAATAGCGGGTAAATAATATCGGCCATAACTATTCAAATGTTGCAGGCATTCATTGGCGCTCCACCCTTCTGGCGATGGCCTCAGCGCAAACTTATAATGTGGAATCAATTGCCATTCGGCAATAGCCTTTTTCAAAATAGTTTCTGTCTGATCTAACAGCTCGTTAATAAGGATCTCGTTTTTTTGTGTTTTCATAAGTTGTTTTTGTTTTGTTGGCTCAAAGGTGAGGCAGCCCAACAACAAAAATCTTTGCCTACACAAAGATTTATACCCGAACAGTAGAGAGCAATTTGCTAAACGTAGCCGCATCAATGCCCAAGTAAGAAGCCAAATACTTGTGTGGAATCAATCGCAATACCTGCGGGCTACGTGTAAGTAGCGTAGTGAATTTTTGCTCTGCTGAGAACGTTTGGAGTTCTACTTGTCGCTCAAGTGCACCTTTGAGGGCGTATGCAGTTGCTAATCTTATAAATCTTTCAAAGTTTGGGTAGCGATCAAGCAATGCGGCCACTTGTGAATAGCTTGTTTTCAGAAATGTGCTTTGCGTGAGCGTTTCAAAAAAATACTTAGATGGTGTTTGTGTTAAAAAAGAATCGGCCACACCTGAAAAGGAAAAGGGATAAGTGAAAACGATGGTTGCTTCTTTGTCATCGGCTGTTAGGTAATAAGCCCGCTGTACGCCTTCGGTAATAAAATATAAGTTCTTTTCGGTTTCACCTTTGGCTGTAAGAATGGTTTTTCGTTTGGCCTCATCCTCATGCCAGATAGAGGCGAAGTCATTCCATTCTTCAACGCTCAAGGGATGAAGAGCGTACGTGAATTTTTTAAGATGTTGGAGCGATTCGGTTAACTTCATGTGCTGTTAAGATAAAGGGTTTAGAACAAATAAGAAAACCCCCCGTTCTGATTACCTGACTTATTGCCTAAACGTTGAATACGTTATTAGTTCATGTTTTTGTATTTTTATGTTCTAAATTAATAATACCAAAATTTTATGGGTCTCGTGTACGCTGATATTGAACTGATAAACGGTGATGACCTCGCGCTGGTTCGTAACAAAATCAAAGGAGAAGATGAGGTCAAGCGTATCCATGTTAATATGTTAGTGGATACAGGCAGTGTTTATATGTGTATCAACGAAAATATTCAGGAACAATTAAAACTTCCAGTTTTAGAGCAGCGAAAAGGTCAGTTGGCCAATGGTCACATTGTTGAATACGATGTAGTAGGGCCGTTAGAGGTGAGATTCAAAAACCGTAGGTGCTCTGTAAATGCAATGGTGCTGCCAGGTGATAACGAGCCTCTACTTGGAGCAATACCACTTGAAGACATGGATGTTCTAATCCATCCGCATCGACAAGAATTGATCGTAAATCCAGAGCATCCTTATTTTGCTCAAATGAAACTGAAGTAGTCTTCTTAAAGGACATCTCTAAAAACTCTGTCAGGTTGAGCCTGTCGAACCCTCTTTATTGTTCTTCGTGCTATGTAAACCGACTTCGACAGGCTCAGTCTGACAGTACTATTAGAGTTTTTAGCGATGCGCTTAAAAGTAATCGGCACTACAATTTTAAAACTAAAATTCCTGCCCACATTAAAGACTCCTGCTCTTCCTGTAATTTGATTCTCCGCGGCATATTTAAGACGACTCAAATGATTTTGGTAGGCCACATCAAACAAATTATTGCCACTGATGTAAATCGAAAATAAAGCATTCCCCTTTCTCGAAACAATATCAGTGCCAAAACCAATATTTACCAGCGAGTAAGATCCTGTGGTTGTTTCCGTTCTGTTTTCTAACAGCACTCGGTCTTGCGCCCAGTAGTGTACAAATTCTGTTTTGAAGAATGTATTGGAAAATACTTTGCACATTGTTTTAAAGTTTGCACGCAACTCACTTTGGTAGCGCGCTGGTGGAATGAACGGTAAATATTTAGAACTGTCAATGCTCGCTTTAGATTGGTTGAGAGCATTGACAAATGAAAAACTGTTTTCAAAATGTAGCCAATCCAATGGATGTGGATGGAGATCAATAGAAAATTCTCCGCCTGTCAATTGTGCATCGCCTTGTATAAAAAGATAAGCTGGCACTGGTTGGCTTGGATCGGGAATACTGTCCGTTCCATTTTTAGCCAAAAGTTTTTCAGTGTAAATGTAATGGCTGATATTGTTTTGAAAGAGGGAAGCTTCTGCCGAGATATGATCTGAACTAAATGCAATGCCAATATCGGTTTGAAAGGAAGTTTCAGCTTTGAGTTGAGCATTTCCATATTCATAACGCAGTGTGCCTTCATGCCTTCCGTTGGATGCCAGCTCGGCTAAATTGGGTGCGCGAAATCCGCGTGAGGCATTTAGCTTGGCTGTCCATTGCTTAGATACTTGGTAGGTGACACCTGCGCTAGCAGAAAAATTTGAAAACGATAACTCTGCTGCGCTGAATTTTTTTGTTTGATTGACATCGTTTGTTGGCTTGCCCTCTTGATCGAGGTACAGCGCATCCATTATTATTTTTCGTTGGTCAAATCGCAGTCCTCCAGAAAAATCGAATTTACCGATGTGGCGCTTGGCAAAGCCGAATACTCCCCAATCAAAAAATCGATATTCAGGTATTAAAAACTCAACGCCCTTGTTTTGGTTTTGCTGACTCATACCGCTAGTGCCAAGCGAAAATTGCCAACTCTTTTTTTCTGGTAAAAAGTAAACTAAGTTATAATTGAGTGTAGTTAGATCGAAATAAAGACTCTTCGCGCTTTCGTTGATCACATCGCCATATTCTTTTCGTTGATTGCGTTGGTAGCCTAGGTTCAATTGAAATCGAGAAGCACCTAAGTATAGATTGGTTGTATTGGACAAACCAAAATGGTTTACGTTTTGCTTGGGTACAAATAGTTGATACGAATTGAGTTCATCATCATTAGCAGTTGCTTCTTCAACAACATTATTTACATTTTTTAATCTAATAAATTTTCCATTAGCATCTCGATCTCCCTCCACCAATCCAATCGACTGATCAAATGAATTGAAATTGATTTGCGAATAGCCCCACTTGCGGCTGATGCCAAAAAAGCCATTGAAATCAAGTTCATTGAAAGCGGAATTGAAAACTCGCCCATCATACGCATTGATGTACGACTTCGCTGTTTTGTTGCTCGCTCTCGCCAGCCAATAGATGCTGCCCAAATTTCCAGAGTTCATGATCGAATTGGCAAACAATCCATTGTTGGTTTGATAATTTGAAACCCATTTGCCCTTTATTGTTCCTATTGCTTCGGGGTTGGGAGCTAAGAAATTAATCACTCCACCAAGGCCATCACTACCATACATCAAACTGCCCGCGCCTTTGATCACCTCCACACGGTCAACCGAAAACTCATCGATTTCAATTCCGTGTTCGTCTCCCCACTGTTGGCCTTCCTGCCGCACACCATTATTTAGTGTGATGATTCTATTATAACCCAAGCCACGGATAACGGGTTTTGAAATAGCTGGACCTGTGGTGAGTTGATTGATGCCCGCTTTCTTCGAAATATTATCAATCAAATTGGAAGAAGAATTTTCAAGCAGTTGTTGAGCATTCAATGTGCTGATGGGAATGGAACTGCTTTTTAATTCTGAGGAATGGCTCATGCCTGTTACCACTACTTCGTTCAGTTCCGTTGCCACGGGATTCAATGAAAAATTAAATTCTGTTGCTCCTTCGATTTGAATAGATTGAACAACTGTGGCGTAGCCAATGAATTTTATCTCGACTAAAAATTTTCCTTTCGGCAAATCGGTAAGCGAGTAGCGGCCTTGCGAATCGGTGATCGTTCCTTTTTTTAAATCGGGAATGTAGATGGAAGATCCAGGAAGTGGATTTTTTTCTTGGTCATCAGTGATGGTACCTGAAAGGGAATTTTGTGCGAAGGTTATGTTTGGAAATAAAATGATAAAGAAAAGGAAAGTTACCCGCATACAAATTTATTCATTAATGCAACAATGTTGCAAACATAATACTTATATTTGCAACTGCAACAATGTTGCAATAAAATTAATTGCATGAAAGCGATCCGAAATACCACTTCCAAATTCGAGATACAGAATTTGATAACAAACTCAACAGTTGCGTTATCGCATACTGAAATACAGGCTGCTACAAAAGGATTGTGCGATAGAGTAACGATTTATCGTGTCCTGGAACGCTTAGTGGACGAGGGTTTAGTACATAAAATTGTAAACGTAGATGGTGTAGTGAAATATGCTAATTGCCATACTTGCTCAACAAAGCACAATCATAATCACATCCATTTTAGCTGCCAAAAGTGCAAGTCTGTAACTTGCCTTGATGATGTAGAGCCTACTTTCAAGTTGCCAAAAAAATACAAGGTGAACGAAATGAATTTTACTTTGTCCGGCTTGTGTCCGCAGTGCTCATAAGAGTTCGCAAATACTTTGACTAAATGCAAACTAGTTGGCGAAGTGGGCCCTCGGCCAGGGATAGAAGTGGAAAGCCCGAAGTGCGTTGGATTTGTGTGTCGGACGGACTTGAAACGAATAGCCCGGTGCCACCTCGCCTCGAGTGGCAGGCCGCACCTTCACTAAAGTTTCGGTGGGTAAGCCGCCTTTAAAAAAATTACGCAATCACATCGTGTATCACTTTGCCTGCTACATCGGTCAGTCTAAATGGGCGGCCTTGAAATTGGTAGGTGAGTTTTTCGTGGTCGAAACCGAGCTGGTGTAAGATGGTGGCTTGCACATCGAACGGTGTGACTTTGCCGCTGATGGCGGAGTAGCCGATGGCGTCTGTCTCGCCATGGGTGAATCCTTTTTTTATTCCTCCGCCCGCCATCCACATCGTGAATGCCTCGGTGTGATGGTCGCGGCCTTTATAGGGGTTCTTTTTCCCTTCGCGATTTTCTTGCATGGGCGTGCGACCAAATTCTCCGCCCCACACGACCAACGTTTCTTCGAGGAGGCCGCGCTGTTTCAAATCGAAGATGAGAGCGGTCATAGCTTTATCTACTGAGCGGCATTTGTTGATGTGGCCTATGTCGATGGCCAAATCTGAATCGGTGCCGTGACTGTCCCATCCCCAATCAAAAATCTGCACAAAGCGCACGCCCTTCTCTACTAACTTTCTTGCCAGCAAAATATTATTGGCGAGTGATGCGTGACCAGGTTTTGTGCCATACATATCGTGGATGTACTGCGGCTCATCGTTGATGTTCATCACCTCTGGCACGGAGATTTGCATTTTGAAAGCCATCTCGTACTGCGCCATGCGCGAGAGTATTTCGGGGTCGCCTGATTGTTGGTAATTCAATTGGTTGATTTCGTTGATGGCATCGATGGATGCTTTGCGCAAATTGCGATTTACATCTTTTGGGTCTTTCAAAAATAAAACAGGGTCGCCCTCTGAACGGCACTGCACGCCTTGATACACGGATGGCAAGAAGCCACTGCCCCAAACACTTTTTCCTGCATCAGGATTTTTTCCACCAGATGTCAACACGACAAAGCCTGGCAGGTTTTGGTTTTCACTTCCCAATCCATACGTGACCCACGCGCCCATGCTCGGCCTACCCAAGCGCGCACTGCCTGTGTGCATGAGCAACTGCGCGGGGCCGTGGTTGAATTGATCTGTCTGCACAGCTTTTAAAAATGTTACTTCATCTACGGCTGTAGAAAAATGTGGTAGATGTTCGGATACCCACGCTCTTGATTCACCATATTGTTTGAAGCTCGCCTGCGGCCCCAACATTTTTGGCACTCCACGGATGAATGCAAATTTTTTTCCTTCTAATAATGACTGCGGACAATCTTGACCATCAAGTTTTTGTAAGTCAGGCTTGAAATCAAACATCTCTAACTGTGAGGGCGCACCCGCCATGTGCAAATAAATTACTGACTTGGCCTTGGGTATAAACTGCGGGGCTTTTGCCGCGAGTGGATTGGATGAAAGAAATGGAACGGCCGATTCTTTTTGAAATGGATTGCAGCTGCCGAATAAAGAACCCAATGCGATCGCTCCAAGGCCGCTGACGCTATCTCGCAAAAAATGTCTGCGGGTGAGGTTCTCCAAGTTTTGGAGGTGTTGGGCTTGGAGGGTTTTTTGTTTTAAAGATTCTTTCATAGCCTATTTGCGAACCACATAGGCACATAGAGACATAGTAAATGCACACATAGAAAAGATTCAACCAACTATGTGAAAGCCTATGTACCTATGTGCCTATGTGGTTCAACTTTTAATTCATCATTTAATTCTTCGTCACGAACTCATCTAAATTCAACAACGCATTCGCGACCAGACTCAACGCCTTTGTCTGTGGCAGTTCGGGTTCTGGTTTTTTGTTGCTCACCAATTTTTTTGTTCCTCCTTGGTAATTGCTGAGTGCTCGTTGATACAATTTTTCCAGCACGGCTAATTTTTGTGGAGTAATTTTTTGCCCAGTGGTCAACTCATAGCCAATGGAAATTTGTTGTGGCACATCGTTGCTTTTTTGTTGCATGCTTCTCGCCAATTGATAGGAGGCTTCTACATAAACAGAATCATTCAACGTAACCAATGCTTGTAGCGGTGTGTTGGTGCGGATGCGTCTGGCCGTACATACTTCGCGTGTTGCTCCATCAAATGTCATCATGGAAGGATAGGGGGCGGAACGTTTCCAATAAGTGTAAAGAGCTCTTCGGTATTGGTCTTCTGATTTGCTCTTCTGCCAATTTTGGCCGTTCCAAGGAGAAAGCCAAATACCATTGGGTTGGTACGGCATCACACTGGGGCCGTACATTTTGTTGCTCAACAAACCACTTACTGCCAATGCTTGGTCGCGCACTTGCTCTGCCGATAATCGTACACGCGAAGAGCGTGCATAAAATTTATTGAATTGATCTTTCTCCAACTGATCGGGCGTTACTTTTGAATCTTGCCTGTACGTAGCGGACATCACCATTTCTTTAATTAGTTTTTTCAAACTCCATTGATAGTCGTTCATTAATTTCCAAGAGAGATGGTCCAACAATTCTTTGTGCGTAGGTGGAATGCCTTGTGTTCCCATATCCTCCAATGTCTCTGCCAAGCCGGTTCCAAAAATCTGTTCCCACACACGGTTTACAATCGTACGCGCTACCAACGGATTATCTTTGTTCGTCATCCACTGCGCAAGCCCTAATCTATTTTTTGGTGCTTCATTGGGGAAAGGATTTAACTTATGAGGCACTTCGGGTTGAACTGTATCTGTTTTCACTAGCCAATTGCCGCGCTGAAAAACTTGTGAAGTGCGATGAAGGGAAGGTGGGTTCTCGATTGCTATTGGAGTAGTTGGTGTTTCTTTTATAAGTAAACTCCAGAATTTGGAATATGTTGCCTTATCTTTTTGTGCCCATGAATTGGTAAAGTGAAACCAATCGAACATCATTCCGCTGCCCTCAGGTTTTAAGTTAGGATTTACGTAAGTGAAATAAAGATCATGCACTCCCGTAGCCGCTGGAAAATCGAAAGAAGAAATTACCCACTGCCCTTTTGTATCTCCAACAGAAATTGTCTTTAGGATAGGGCCGTTCGGCTTATCCAAATGAATAGTCCATGTTCCATTATTTTTCCAACTCATCGATCGATAAATTAGTTGGTCTTTTTTAGCGAGGTCAATATTTTTCAATCGACACAAGGCATTATTGCGAAAGATCAACCACTTGGTGTCGCTGAGTTCACTATTGGTAAATTGATCTGCTTGAATAGAGTTAATAGCAGGTTGCCATGTTTTCACGAACGTGTTTACCTCTTCAGCTTTTTCATTGGATACATTTTTTTGAATCCAATTTTTTAATGAAGATAATTCAGCGCTATCCTTATTATCAAAATGTCTAAGTAAAGGGTACTCGGCATACGTATCTTCATCGCGCGTGTTGTTGAAGAAGGCCATGAACTTGTAATACTCTTCATGCCGAAACGGATCATACGGATGGCTGTGACATTGTACACAGGCGAAGGTGGTTCCCATCATGGCTTCCCAAGTGGTGTTCACTCGATCGAGCACGGCAGAAGTTCGGAACTCCTCGTTCTCTGTGCCGCCCTCATCGTTGGTCATGGTATTGCGATGGAAAGCGGTGGCAATGTATTGGGCATCGGTAGGGTGCGGAAGTAAATCGCCTGCTAATTGCTCGGTGATGAATTGATTGTAAGGCATATCATTATTAAATGCCCTGATCAACCAATCGCGGTAACGCCATATTGAGCGACTGTCATCACGCTCATAGCCTTTCGTATCAGCATAGCGCGCCAAATCCATCCACATAGAAGCCCAGCGCTCACCATAATGTGGAGAGGCCAACAGTGAGTCGACTAATTTTTCATAAGCTTTTAAATCGCTATTCTCTAAAAACAATTTTGCTTTTGACGAGTTGGGTGGAAGCCCGATCAAATCAAGGCTTAATCTTCGCAGCAAAGTAGCTTTGTCGGCTTCTGGTGCAGATGATAGGTTACGCTCTTCAAATTTTTCTTCAATGAAATGATCGACATCATTTTTTGCCCAAGCAGATGCCTCTGGAATTTTTTGTTGCTCAACTTTCAAATATGCCCAATGATCGCCCCACTCGGCACCTTCTTTGATCCATTGGGTAAGGATGTGTATTTCTTCTTTGGAGAGCGGTTCTTTTTTATAAGGCATTCGCTCTTCAGGATCGGTCTCATTGATCCGTCTGACCAGTTCGCTATGATTTGGATCTCCCGGCACAATCGCCTTCTTCCCTGATTCGGCCACGGCCAATGCCTCTTGCCGAAATAGCAAACTAAAATCCGACTCACGTTTTACGCCTCCATGGCAAACAATGCATTTTTTGTTAAGGATGGGCTTGACTTGTGTATTGTAGTCGATCTTATTGGCAGGCCAAAAGAAATAAATGGCAGCCAAGGTTAGCAAAAGTAGAAAGGCGGTAATGGTGATTTTGGTTTTCACTTAATTGAATTAGCGAACTAAGATACGAATACTTTAAGATGATCGTTTAGCTTTTCTTGTCCTTCAAAATATCTGATACAATGCTATTAAAAACAGACATGATTAAACTAAAAGCCAACGCCCACCAAAAACCATTTACCGAAAAGCCAGGCACGAAATGATCAACCAATAAAATGATGACGGCATTGATCACCAACAAGAACAAGCCCAAGGTAATGACTGTGATAGGAATAGTGAGCACGATCAAAATAGGCTTTACAATCACGTTGGCAATAGCCAACACGACAGCCACAATCAGGGCGGTCAGGTAATCTTTCACATCTACACCCGGCAACAAGTAGGCAGTAAGTAATACGGCAAAGCCATTTAAGAGAAAGCGGAGGATGAAGTTCATAGTTTAAAATTTGATTTCAATTTCCACTTTTAGTTGCACATATCAAACCGTACCTTCGTATTTCCTATGTACGCCATTGTTGATATTGAAACCACGGGGGGCTACGCTGCTAATCACCGCATCACAGAATTGGCCATCTACCACCATGATGGCACGCACATTACTGATACATTTCAAACACTTTTAAATCCCGGAAGAGAGATTCCGTATTTCATTACTGGACTTACTGGGATTACTACAAAAATGGTGGAGAAGGCACCTACCTTTGAAGAAGTCTACCAAGAAATTTTCGATTGGTTGAAAGATCGGGTATTCGTAGCGCACAATGCTCATTTTGATTATAGCTTTCTAAAAAAAGAATTTGAAAGCGTTGGCGTCAATTGGCAAACAAAAAAACTTTGCACGATTCGGCTCGGCAGAAAAATAATTCCAGGACTAGAATCTTACAGCCTAGGTCGATTGGCCGAAAGCCTTGGCATAAACATCCCAGATCGGCATCGCGCAAGTGGAGACGCACAGGCAACTGCTAAAATATTTTCGATTCTTCTTCAGCGAGACACCACTGGCGTGATCGTGAAAGCCTTGAAAAGAAATTCAGGCGAAACCATTCTTCCACCTAATTTACCAAAAGAAGATTTTGACAAACTTCCTGCAAAGGCTGGCGTATATTACTTTTTGGACTCACACGGGCAGGTTATTTACGTAGGTAAGGCTTTAAATATCAAAAAAAGAATTGCTGGTCATTTTACTGGCGAAGCAAGAGAATGGAACCGCTCCAACATCCGCAATGAAATCCATCACATCACCTATGAGCTGACAGGTAGTGAATTGATCGCGTTGATTTTAGAATCGCAAGAGATTAGAAGACTATGGCCGAAATATAATCTCGCACAAAAATATAAAGTTGAGGAGTGGGGAATATTTGACTATGAAGATAGAAATGGATACTTGCGCTTTTGTGTGAACGCTATTAAGAAAGGCACGAAGCCGTTGATAACTTTTACTTCCAAAGGCGATGCATGGAACTTCATGTGGGAGAAAGTAAAAGAGTTTGACCTCTGCCCTAAGTTGAGCGGATTGCAATTAGCAAAGGGACTTTGCTTCAGTCACCAATCGGGTACTTGCAAAGGTGCTTGCCAAGGAATTGAATCGGTGAAAAAATACAACAAGCGCGCACAAAAATCCATCGACTCGTTTTTTGAAGTAGGCGAATCGGTGGCGATCATTGGACAAGGGAGAAAAACAGAAGAGAAATCCTTGGTGTTGGTGGAGAACGGAAATTATTTGGGGTTCGGGTTTTTTGATAGAAACGAATCCATTGGGAACATGGAATCTGCCAAAAATTTTATCAAGCTTGGAAAAGATAATCGAGTAGTGCAAAATCTGGTGAACTCCTACCTACTCAACCCAAAAGGAGCGGAGGTAGTGGCGTTTTAATTCATTACTGGTTTCCAGTTACTGGTTGGCTAACGCACTATTACTAGAAACGGGCAACAGGAAACTATTCAACAACCTCCTTCACCATCTCCCAAACCTTCTCCGCTTCATACCCTTTGCCAATCACAAATCGTGCAACTAGGTTTTTCTTTTTGAATGGATTTGATTCAATTGTCTGCGAGGCTTTTTTCTTGATCAATGATTTCAGAGTTTTAGAATAATCAGAAGAGTCGATTTCTTTCAAGCCAGTGGCAATGTTCCTTTTGGCCAATCCAAGCATTTCCAACTCTTGCTTGATTTTAAGTCGCCCCCATTTTTTGATTCTAAATTTCCCGCCAGCAAAAGCTTTGGCAAAACGTTCTTCATTCAAAAATCCATCTACGATCAGGGTAGAAATTAATTCATCTACTTCGCTGGAATAGAGGCCGTACTCATACAATTTATTTTTTACTTCTTTGTGCGATCGCTCTTGGTAAGCACAGTAAGATTGGATTTTGACAAGTGCTTCTTTGGATGAGAGTTTCTTATTCTTGGGGGCAAATTCTTCCGTGAACATTCTACAATCTCGTATTTCGCACTTTGTAAATCATACTTTTAATTACCTCCACGGAAACAACAACTTTAGCCCTCTTTTATTTTTCCCTGAAATATCGATGAACCCGCGAGTGCCTTGCAAGTTGCCTTGTACATCCCAATAATAATACGTTCCGAATTTTCCGTTACCATACGACTGCGAAGTTACGCTGCTGATCCATGAAGAGGAGTGCGATTGATCTTTGCCACTCAAATTGTAACTAGAAGCAAGTGAAGGAGATTGAAATTTAAACGTTTGGGAAAGATCGGAATGCATCCCTAAAAAAGAAATAGTAGAAGGCTTGACGGTGGCAAGCGCTGGTATTTCGTACTTGATCGTTTGAAGATGCGGCCTAAACTGCGACCACCCTACTTGGGATAAAAAAACCAATCCGATGGAAAAAGATAGTCGCATGGTGTGAATGAGAGATGGAAGGTACACATTTTATTCTTAAACACTACTTAGGATTTTCGAGGTACGAATTACGAAGTACGAATGACCTCGTACTTCGTAATTCGTACCTCGTAGTTTTCATATTTTCTATTTTGTATTTTTACGCACATGACAGAACTCATTCGTTGCCCTTGGTGCCTCGGTTTCGATCAATACAAAAAATACCATGACGAAGAATGGGGCGTGCCTGTGCATGACGACCGCATTCACTTCGAGTTTTTGATATTAGAAGGAGCGCAAGCAGGTCTAAGTTGGTCTACGATTTTAAAAAAGCGCAAAGGTTATCGAAAGAATTTTGCCGACTTTGATTCTGCGAAGGTGGCGCGCTTCTCTGAAAAAAAATTGGAGAAAATCCTGCTCGATCCAAGCATTGTGCGCAATCGCTTGAAAGTCTATGCTGCGGTAAACAACGCCAAGCAATTTTTAAAGGTGCAAAAAGAGTTTGGTAGCTTTGATAGTTACATCTGGCGATTTGTAAATGGCAAGCCGATTGTGAATAAGCGAAAGACTTTGAAAGAAGTACCCGCCACTACCAAAGAATCCGATTCGCTAAGCAAAGATTTGATTCAACGCGGGTTTAAATTTGTGGGCAGCACCGTGATTTATGCGCACATGCAAGCGTGTGGGTTGGTGAATGATCACTTGGTGGAGTGTCATCGGTATGCAAAGAGTAAGTAGAACTATTCCCTTTGACGTTGTTGATCAAGATTCGTAGATTAATACTCCTCTTTGTTTTTCTTCTTTAATTCTTTTATCCTATCCTCTAATTCGTCACAACGATCTACTAAATTAATATTTTCGTTGAGTAGCCTTTTGTTTTCTTTTTGGATATAATCCATCTCTGCATACAAATCTCTTACGATCGCAGCGCTTAAATTGAGGATGTTTGACTCTTCTTTACCCAACTCATATAGACGGGTCTTATCTTGAAGATAATTTTCTTTTATTTTCTCAAAAAAGTATTCTTTAGACATCATAGGTGTATTTTTAAAGCTCTATAACTAAAAAAAAGAAATACGTTCTATGCCAGAAGAAAGCTATCAGGCATTACAAAAAAGGCGGCCTTAAAATCGAAAAATGAAACTCTCTTTACTGTTGAGGAAGCACGACTGTATGGCAAGCGACTCATTCGATAATGGGCAAAAGAAAAGTAACCATAAAGCAATCTGTAGCTGATTAACTATATATTTCTGTCTCTACTGCTATGGAAAATTGATAGAAACTCAACATGATCGCTATGGACGCAGTAGAAAATAATGTAGGTATTAAAATGAACAGCCTTTCTGAGAGGCTTGCCTGCAATATCTTTTTGACTGTGTTCGGGAAAGTGGAGAGGATTTTGATTTATATGATCCAACTTTTCGAGTATTGAACTTAAAATTTTATTGGTTCTAGCTATAGGCTCATTGGAATAAAGCCATTCCTGAATATCCCAAAAATCCAGTTCAAACTCATGCGTTACCCGATAGGGCGTAGGATTCATTTTTTCAAAAATTCTTCTTTTCTTTTTTCAACGCCTACCAAGAAATCTTCTTTTGAAATCTTCACAGAATCCATAGAGCGTTCTAGACGCCATGCTAAGTATTCAGGCGAGACAGGCAATCCATCAGCGGCTAGATTGATGCGTTGGAATTTACCATTGGCATCTAACAAAGATGGTTCGTTTGGGAATACTTCAATATCTAAATGGCTTTCCACAAATTCTAAGAACGCTTGTTCACTTTCAGGAGTGTGAAGGGTAATAGTAAATGAACTCATAACATTAGATTTAATGTTAAAAATAAACAATACTAATAATACTACAAAAACTCATTCATTGGTAGAATCAACCCTCACTTCAACTTCACCCCCGCCCACATATATTCCTGCACCATCATGGGGCTGTACTGACCATAATTATTTGGCGTAAAGCCACCTTGTCTTCCTGCCGACTGGGGGGCAGCAGGAGTTTTCGGAGGACTCATCTTGCCTGTTTCTATTGTAACACCAAGTATTGGCACTTTTGTTTTATCTATACGAAATGCCTTGAACGGAATTTTTGATTCATAAACATAGTGCCCTTCGTCATTGGCCACCATCAATACCTCAATGCCGTTCATCAAACCTAAGCGGCTCGACACGATGTTTTCCTTTGCCAAGCCCAACAACTCCAGCACTTCTACTTCAGTCAGCAATTGCTTTTTCGCCATCGCTCTGCCAGCCGCATCTTGTGGAAACGGAGGCTGCTCTTGTTTCAACTCATTTGCATCTTTCCCTACAGGGTATTTCAAGCCCAACTTACCCTTCTTCTTTCCATTCACATCCAGCTTCACATACATGCCAAACAAAGCAATTTTTCGTTGCGTCAAGTCATCCGATATTTTAATGCGGATAAAAAGATTGTCCGTATCGTTGCACACATTGAAAAGAAATTTTCCGTCAGGGTCCAGCATCCACTCCGTGCCCCACTCATCAGGGTTGCCATCTACCACAATTGGCGCAGTGGGCGCACAACTTTCGCGAATACCCTTTTGGGCAAAAAGATCACCAACCAAAAATACAGACAGGCACAATGCAATGATACACTTCATACTTTCAAAATTTAAAAACTAACTGCAAGGTAATGAGTTAATTCAAATCTTTGGTGGCCTGGCAAGCGAGGTGTAGTGGCACCGGGCTATCCGCTGCAGGTCCGTCCGCCACACATTCCATCTCACTTCGGGCTTTCCGCTTCTATCTCTTTTAGATTTGTATTGCACTCTTTCGCGAAAAGTTTTTCGACAAATATTTAGAAGCACTATTTTTCCTTCATAAGGCCGCTCTTGAACTAAAGAAATTACTGAAAATAGATGACAGCTATTTCGAAATAAATGGTGCTACGCATCAAAGCATTTTGGCGGACAAGGAATTTGAAAAAGAACTGTATAGCTTATTAAGTAATTGAGGTACCTGCCAATAACATTGTACCTCTACTCCCCCACCATAAACACCGCATTGGAAAAAATCATCTTCCCGTTTTCCCAAAAGCAACGGAACAATGGATTGTCAACCAAGTAAACCACTTGCCCTTTGCCTTTGTCTTCTACACCAAACACCAATGTATTTTCCAATAGTTTATTGATTTTTGTTCCTGCAAAACCGATCAATGGTTTTTGTTTTCCTTTTAGCAAACCAACATTCCAACCTTTTTCTAAATACGCGTAATGAAGTTCGCTCGTACGCAGCGAGTAATAAAAATCTCCAAGTCCAAATGCGAGCGGATGTGTTTTATCTAAGCTTACTTTATAGATCGCACCGAAAATGGAGTTGCTCAATTCTTTTCTTTCGGCATCTCCATACTTCACAGGGCCTTCTTTTTCTTTTTGTTCTTTGGCTTCCTTCTCTGCTTTTGTTTTCGCATCATCACTGGCAAATTCTTTCAAGCTAAATCCTTTCTTATCGGCAAACGAGGAATTGCCACCTGCCATTACAATCAAGCGGCCACCATCGCTCACCCAGCGTTCTATCATTGACAACGTGGCCTCATCCAAAAATTTGTAATTGCCATCTGGCACAATAAACACATCGTATTTCCAGAGATCAATATTTTTGAAATAATCCGTGCCAACAATAGAAATAGGATAATGGATTTGCTGCTCAAAGAAATGCCATACCTGCCCATGATCTAACGAAGAAGTCTGATCGCCACCGAGCAAGGCAACTTTCGGGGCTTTGATGTAACTCATCTCTGACGAACCAAAATCTGCGCCCTTATCGGAGTAACCAGTAGAGGTTGTATGGATTTTTCTACCCAAGTTTTTGGCTGTGCTTTGAACGACATTATCAAAATCAGTAACACCTTCATTGTTTCTACGAGTTACAATCAATGTACCTGCTTCAAAATTTTTACCGCTTGAAGTAAACACTTTCATGGCCTTGCGCACCTTCACTCCTTTTTTCATCAAAGCAGCCAGAAATTCTACGTCATTCAAACTTTGATAAGTAAAAAGATAGGCGTATGGTTTTGCTGAAATAGCGTCTTGCAAAACAGTTTTTGGTTGATACGATTTAGTAACATTGATTTTTTCATTGAGTGCATATGTTTTTAAATCGTAACTGTAAATTAAATTCCACGCAGTGATGTCATACGTTAGCGAATCGGTCAACTTAGTTGTTGGTTCAAAAATGGTGGTGACAAACCTACCTTTCGGTTGATGGATGTTAATAACAATATCATCTGCTGATAGATTGAAATTATTTATTGTTTGCGTTTGGTAATCAAATCCTTTTGAAGGCTTTGCCGTTGCGTGGCCAAACTGAATACTGTGGCTCGCGAGCCAGTTGGTAAGCTTCGTTAGTTTGTCTTGATTGTTTTCTGCTTTGATCACATACGTTTTATATGGAGCGTTAGGCGCATTCACATTGTCTTTGAAGAATTTCTCAAACTCATCAACAAGCTTGTTGGCATTAACCGAAGACGTTTCAATGGTGGACATGCCCGTAGTAAAATGATGGGTCAATCTATCTTTCAATGTAAGTGGGTCGCCTTCACGAGTAGTGACAGTAAGCCCCGCACCGATGCCTCCTTTTTCATAAGTCATGCCAATTGCCCCGCTATAGGTTGGGTACGTATCGCCATAACTAGGATAGTACAAATCAAAACGCTCTTTGGTAAAGTACAACCAACCTTGCTCATCAAAATACTTCGCGTTGCTTTTACCGATTGCATTTTGAAATTCTCGTTGCCAATTGGTGATCACCTCATGATACGGTTCTGCGGCTGGCGCGAAGTAGTAAGGTGAGTTATAACCCTGCTCATGATAATCAACATGCACATGTGGCATCCATTGGTTGTAGATTTTGATACGCGCTTGTGATTCAATTTGTGTTTCCCACGCCCAATCTCTGTTAAGGTCAAACAAATAATGGTTCGCCCTGCCGCGTGGCCAAGGTTCTGCATGCTCACGAGATTGTGGGTCTGCATTAGCAGGAGAATTTCCATATTGATTGTAGAAGTTTGCATAACGATCACGCCCATCGGGGTTGATGCACGGATCCATGATTATGACGGTGTTCTTCAACCATTCTTTTGTTCTTGAATTATCAGGATTGACCAATTCATAAATTGTTTTCATGGAGGCTTCCATGGAGTTGGCTTCGTTGCCATGTACATTGTAACTCAACCACACAATGGCCACTTTGGTGGAGGGCGTTCCCTCAGCCATTCCTGCCCTGCGCAAATTATCCAGACGAATTTGCTCTATGTTTTTAAAGTTATCAGGTGAGGCAATGATGGCATAAATTAACGGACGATGCTCGTATGTTTCGCCATACTGTTGCACTTGGACATTGGGCGCAGCTTCATCTATGTGTTTAAAATATTCTACCATTCTGTGATGGCGAGTGAAACGATCTCCTAATTCATAACCCAAGAATTCGTCAGGGTTTTGTAGTTTGGGTTGTGCAAAGGCAATGGAAGAGAAGAGGCAAAGTGTGAATAGTATTTTTTTCATAGAAAGAGGATAAGAAAAGCCAAAGTAGAACAATATTCCTTTTTAGGAAAGAACAATTACATCTTAGGCCAAGCAGCTTGAAGCTTGAAGCCTGTGGCTTGCGGCCTAAAGCCTTCAAAGCAATTTTTGAATCTGCGGCTGATGATGAATGATATGTTCGCGAAAAAAGATAAGCGCGTGTTGAATATTGAGTTTGCCGGCCCTCACGTGTTTGTAGATCATTCGCTTTACTTGATCGTCTTTTATTTTTTCGAGGAGCATTTTCATTTCATCGCGCACTGAGTTCCACTCTTGCTCTAATTGTTTTAAGTCGGTGGAGGCAGAAGTGTTTTCAACCACTACCCTGGGGGCTTTAAACTTAAATGGCAATCGCTGACTGACAATCAGCCCCATCATTTTCAGTTCTTGAAAAAGCCCGCTGTTTTCTACCTCGTTAACGCCTTGGATTTTCTTGGTCAAATACATCACCGACATTTTTTCTGCTGTGATGATGTGAGCAATGATTTGATTGATAGACCACTTGCCTTCTGGCTGTTGGTTGAGTTTTTCTGGCGAGAGATTCTTTACTGAATCCATCAGTTGAAGACGTTGTGCTTCGAGGGATTGGTAGAGTTGGTGGAGTCTTGTGTTCAATGTGAGATTAATTTATTGTAAAAATACACAATTGATGTTTGCTTGATACATTCAATTGTTTACTTTTAACTAACCTAAACAAACAAACCTATGGAAAAAACTTATGCTGGATTTTGGCTGCGATTTGTGGCCATCATTATTGATGGAATCATTATTGGCGTACTTCAATTTGTTGTGATTGCTCCGATTTTAGCTGCCATTGGTATTGGCATATCGAGTGGAGCGTCTGCAATAGATTCGGAGGACCCAACTGCCATGATAGCAAAGGCTATGGCAATATTTAGTACGGTAGGACTCATTGGGCAGGTTGTTAATATTCTTTATTTCACCTTGATGGAATCTTCCAAGTACCAAGCTACTATTGGTAAATTAGCGCTTGGATTAATCGTTACTGATGTGAATGGCGGCAAACTTGATTTCGTAAAAGCACTGATCAGGAATGTTAGCAAGATTGTTTCTGGCATCATATTGCTAATCGGCTACATCATGGCAGCATTTACAGAGAAAAAGCAAGCCTTGCATGATATTATTGCTGGCACATTGGTGGTGAAAAAATAGGAATAAGCATTTTAAAAAAACCCTTCGCGTCCGCTAGACGCGAAGGGTTTTTATTTTACCGAAAGAATAAAATGCGAGAAGGCATTACTTCAATTCTTGCAGGAAGATACCCTACCAATTCCCCTTCCGCCTCTAGCATTACTTTTTCAGTAGAAGATAGTTCTATTCTTTTCGCTAACGAATAGCTGATTTTATCGTCCACGATTTTTTTCTTTTGCTTGAGCGATTGCAGAAATAAAAGGAATTTTAGCAAAGGCACTTCGCCTGCGAGAAATGAGTTAAGAAATCCATCGTCTTGTATGGCATCAGGCGCAATAAATATTTTGTTGCCAAACGATTTTCCGTTGGCGATTGCAAACACGCGTGCCTTACCACTCCACCCCCACGATTCCATTTTGATGCTTAAAGGCGCTGGCTGGTGGTTGAAAAAAGTATGGAGAATAGAGGTTAAATACCGAATATCAGAGCTCAACCACTTAGGCGATTTCTCCATTTGCTGCACGGTGGCAGGTCCCATGCCTACGCTGCATGCATTGATAAAGCATTTTGTGATCGCATTACCCTGTTCATCGTGGCAAGAAATTTTGCCCACATCAGTTGGCTTAGGTTGATTGGCCTCCAATAGCTCTACTATTGAAGAGGCATTGAAAGATAACCTGCAAGTTGTAGCAAAATCATTTCCTGAACCAAGAGGAATTAATCCAAGAGATGGGATTGTTTGATTTGCGTTTGCGCTAAGAATTCCGTTAATGACTTGGTGCAGCGTGCCATCTCCACCAGCGGCAAGGATGCAATCGTAATTTTTACTTAATGCCTCCGTGGCCAATTGAGCTGCATGGCCAGCATAAGAAGTTTCTTCTACAATGATTTCAAATTTCTTTTGAAGCAAAGGAAGAATTTCTGAGTAGAATTTTTTCTTCTTGCGTGAGATGCCGTTGAGAATGACTATAATTTTCAATGCGGTCAATTAGCCAATTAGCCAATGCTTGATAGAACATACTTTAAGTTGCCATCCTTAAATTGGCTCATTGAAAATCGGATCATTGAAGATTGGCCAATCATTTACAATTTTTCTTGATCGCACTTTTCGCATCGGGCGAGCCAAGCTCTTCGGCACGCTTTAGATCCAGGCAGCCATCGTAGTTGTTGTTCATGGATAGTTTTACCAACGCGCGTTGATAGTATGTTTCAGGATCGTTGGGATACAGTTCAATGGAGGATGTGTAATCGTCCACGGCTCCTGCATAATCTTCTTTGGTGGTTTTGCTCAATGCACGGTTATCAAAGTAAGTGGGATTGGTGGCGTCAAGCTCAATCGCTTTGGTATAGTCGGCAATAGCACCATCGTTGTCTTGCATGGTGTGCTTGAGTACACCGCGTAGGTTAAACGTTTCTGAATCCTGGTTGTCTAGCTCCAATGATTTATTGTAATCTTCTAATGCTCCTTTCAAATCTTCCTTCGCGCTTTTGGCGAGCGCACGGTTTTCATATTTCAAGGGATCTTTGGGATCGAGTTTAATGGCTTGGTCATAATCGACAATGGCCTTGTCGAAGTTGGTGGTGTTGTAAAAAGCCACCCCGCGATAATTGTAAAGGTTTGCATCGTTTTTATCAAGTTCGATGGCTTTGCTGTAATCATCAATCGCACTTACATATTCGCCCAGCTCTGATTTGACTATACCGCGATTAAAATATTTGTCGTCATTTACGGGGCCAAGCTCTAATGCTTTAGAAAAATCAAAGTAAGCACCTTGCAAGTCTTCACTGTTGTATTTGGCAAATCCGCGGTTGGTGTAGGCTTCTTCATAGTTGGCATTAAACCGAATGGCTTTGTTCAAATCAGCAATTGCTCCTTCGTCATCGCCCAAATTGATTTTGGATTCTCCGCGGTAATTAAAGGCATCAGCAAAAGTAGAATCGATCTCTAGCGCGAAATTGAAATCGCCAATGGCTCCGTAATAATCTTGTAAGCCCATGCGTGCGCGGCCACGTAGCGTGAAGACATTTTTGTTTTTTGGATTGGCCTCTACCAACTTGGTGAGTTCGGCCTTGGCTTCAATAAAATTTTTGGAAGCGATTTTTCGTTTCGCTACATCCAGTGCTTGGTCGATGGTTTGGCCAAACGATGAGATAGATGAAAGCAGTAGCAGAGAGTAAATCAGTTTTTTCATTCATATTCAAATCAGGCAAGCAAGTTAGTAAGTTTTGATGCTGATAAAAAATACGGCTGCTGAAGCGCGGAAAAATCTTTTCTGATTGCTTAGGCTTTAACCTTAATAGAAAACAAACAATAGATAAATACTCGCAAAACCTTATTACTTTATTTTAGACGAATGATGAGGTTTAATAAGGTAATAAGGTCGGAATTAGTGTTGCAAATAATTTCTACTAAGGTTAAATCGGCTTACCATCTCAGCATGTGCAAGCCTGAGGGGTCACGTACTGAGCCACTTTATTTAGTCTTATTTTTTAAACGCAAAGGGCACAAAGAAATGTACGCAGAGGTTCATACAATATATGCAGTAGTGTTCAGCCAGGGATAGAAGTGGAAAGCCCGAAGCGAAATGGATTGTGCGTGGGCGGACTTGTAACGGATAGCCCGGTGCCCCACTGCGTTTCGCAGGGGCAGGCTGCCAACAATTTTTATAGAAACTTAAATGCGGACGCGATAGCCTCTTTGCACTCGAAACCTTGCTCGTGGATGCGCCACCCAAATATATTTTTGAAAGCGCGGGCTCCATTTCCAATATCCGTTGGTGTAGGCGATAGAATTATTTGTTGCAGGGATCACAACGGTGGAGCGTGTGACGATGATGCGCTGAGCCGAGGCTGACTTTGCTCCAATTAAAATGAGAATAACGATGCCGATGAAGAGAGCGAAGGAAGTTAGCTTTTTCATTTGTGACGATTTTGCTCTTGGATAGTGTGGCCGCCCGAAGGTTTAACTACCGCTTAACAATTTTTTATAACCAAGAATTGACCAAAGCCGTACCTTGAGCCAAAATAATTTGCCATGAACCGATTGATCGTGATTTGCTTTACCCTTTTCTCAGTTCCGCTACTGGCACAAGAGAAAGCGTTGGATATGAAAATGGATTTTGAAGAGTACAACCCGCCTTCTTCACTGAAAGTAGAGGAGCATCATTTGACCAAATCGAAGTTTCCGTTCATTGATATTCACAACCACCAAGGCAACATGAACACGGCCGACTTGAGCGGGCTTGTGAAAGAGATGGACAAGTTGAACATGGGTGTGATGGTGAACTTGAGCGGGCGCGGCTTTCGCAGCAGTGGCGATCATTTGGAAAAATCTATTGAGAATATTCAAAAGCAATTTCCAACGCGCTTTGTCTTGTTTACCAATGTAGATTTTGCCGCGATAGATGAACCCGAGTGGACAACACGCACTGTCAAACAATTGGAAGCAGATGTGAAACGTGGCGCGAAGGGCTTGAAAATTTACAAGAGCCTAGGCATGTTCAATAAAGACTCCAAAGGAAACAGAATCCATATTGATGACCCGCGCATTGACCCCGTGTGGGCAAAGTGTGGTGAGTTGGGTATTCCTGTTTTGATTCACGCAGCAGACCCCAAACAATTTTGGCAACCGATAGACAAAGAGAACGAGCGCTGGCTTGAATTGAAACTGCATCCTGGCCGCAGGCATGATACAGATTCGCTGAAATGGGAAACAATCATTGCTGAGCAACAAAGTATTTTTAAGAAGCATCCGAAAACTATTTTCATCAATGCGCACTTGGGCTGGTACGGAAGTGATTTAAAAAAGTTAGGTCTGTTGATGGATCAACTACCCAATATGTACACGGAGATTGGTGCGGTGATTGCCGAACTAGGAAGACAACCCCGTGCTGCTAAAGCTTTCCTTACCAAATACCAAGACCGTGTGTTGTTTGGAAAAGATAGTTGGGTGCCCGAAGAATATGAAACGTACTTTCGTGTGTTGGAAACGGAAGACGAATATTTCCCCTACCACAAACGCTACCACGCCTTCTGGCGGATGTACGGCATCGGCCTGCCCGATGATATCTTGAAAAAGATTTACTACAAAAACGCATTGCGGATTTTGCCGGGGATGGACAAGGGGCAGTTTCCTAAGTAGGTCTTTTTGCTGCAAAGTCACTAAGGCACGATGAAGTGCAAATGAAAATAGATAAGTTATACCTTTGTAGCCTAAAAAAGTGAGCCATGAAAAAATATCTATTTCTTTTAGTACTGATTGCTTGTGCAGAAAAGAAAACCGAAACGGTTTTATCTCCACAAGAATTTGAGGCGAAGTATAAATCAACTACCAATGCCATTTTGCTAGATGTGCGCACCGTAGAAGAAGTGGCCAACGGTAAAATAGCTTCCGCAAAAAATATTGTGTGGGATGATGCCTTCTCTGCTAAACTAGATACACTCGCACACCAACCATTATTTGTCTATTGCGGTAGCGGCATACGCAGCGCCAAGGCTGCAAAAATCTTGAAAGAAAAAGGATATGAGGAAGTGTATGAGTTGGAGGGAGGGATGAAGGCTTGGAAGGCGGAGGGGATGGGAGTAGAGTAGTTTTACTATGAACCAAACAACTTTCCCATCTTCTCCAAATCCACATTCCCTCCCGAAAGAATAATCCCTACTCGTTTTCCTAAAAATTTAGATTTATCTTTTAGCACGGCTGCAAAAGGAACGGCACACGATGGCTCGATGATTATTTTCAACCGCTCCCAAATCAAGCGCATGGCGGCAATGATTTCTTTATCGGTGACGGTGATGATCTCTTTTACGTTTTCAAGAATGATGGGAAAAGTTTTGTCGCCTAGTGAAGTAAGCAGCCCATCGGCAATTGTGTTGGATTGAGCTTGTTCGATCTTACCGCTTTGCAATGAGCGATAGGCGTCATCTGAACCAGCAGGTTCGCCTGCAATGACAATTGTTTTAGGAGAAAAATATTTTCCCGCTAAAGCCGTGCCGCTGAGTAATCCGCCTCCGCCTACAGGTGCTATAATAAAATCCAACGGACTGGATGCTTCAATCAATTCTTTTGCAGCCGTTGCTTGGCCCGCTATCACTTCATAATTATTGAACGGATGAATTTCTGTTGCTCCTGTTTTTTTGATTACCTCTGCCAATGTTGATTCTCGCGCTTGCAGAGTTGGCTCACATTCAAAAATTTCCCCGCCATAACCTCTCACGCCTCGCTTTTTTATTTCGGGTGCGGTGCGCGGCATCACAATGTATGACTTCACCCCTAAAATTTTTGCTGCACGTGCCAATGCTTGCGCATGGTTACCTGATGAATGCGTGGCCAATCCTTTCTTTTGTTCCTCACTGGTAAGTGAGAGGGCAGCGTTCATTGCACCTCTTGCTTTGAAGGCTCCTACCTTTTGAAAATTCTCGCATTTGAAAAACAATCGGCAACCTGCCATGTCATCTAAACTCTCGCTCGTCAATACAGGTGTGTGATGGATGTACGGCTTGATGCGCTCGTGTGCTTGTTGAATGGTTTCTTGGGTGATCATATCGTTTTGGCTGCAGGCTTCAAGCTACACGCTGCAAGCTTGTAGCCTGTGGCATGTAGCTTGAAGCCTTTTATTAAACAATGAAGATATTGATTAACAGATGCTTTCATAAACCCCTACTCAATCACCTCCTCCACTGCATCCATCTTCTTATCAGTATAACCGCCTGATGTTGCGTGAACGATTTTTCCTTGAGGATCAAGTACGAAGAAATACGGAATATCACGTCTTTCAAAGTCGAGTGCCTCTTTGTATTTCTTTAGTTCGCCTCTGTAAAAGAGGATGTAGGGCATTAATTGTGGGTCGATGTTTTTTAAAGCTTTTCTTTTTGCGGTTTTCTCTGCAGCTGCTTTTATGCCTGTGAACATGGGCACAAAATAGACGTTCACATCATAGCCCAAGCCGGCCATCATTCCATCAAGCTTGCGCACGAATTTATCGAACACAGGTTGCAACCAAGAGTTGAGTTCATCTTCGGATTTTTTAGAGTACGCCAGCCCGAGCAGGGTGTATTTCCCTTTGGTATCGAGCGGAAGCGTTACTTTTTTATCGTCCACTGTTTCGGTAACCATGTCGGGAAATTGTTTTCCCACAACCTGCGCGAATCCAAATTGCAATGAAGCCAACAAGACAATTGGGAGAAGGAGTTTTTTCATTTTTTAAAAGTAATGATTTTGCTGCTAAGGCACAACGACACAAATGTGTAAGGGTTTACTTTCCACGGAGGAGGCACAGAAATTTATTTTCTTAGCTGATACCTTTGTGATAAGCACGAACTCTCGGCCAGGGATGGTAACGAAAAGCCCGAAGCGGGCATGGAAGCGCGTGGCCGGACTTGTAGTGGACAGCCCAGTGGCGCCTCGCCAGGCCGCCTAACTTTTAACCTTGAACTTTTTAACTTCACTTCAACTTCGTACTCCCCTTCGCCACTTCAAACTTCTTCGCTAAGTATTCGTTGGTCTCGGGTTTCTTTACCGTCTCCACATAATACCATTCTGCTTTGGTTTTGGTTGGGTAAAGGGTGAGCAGCAAATAACCATGATCGCGGTCGTTCAAATATTTGATGTGCGGATTATTTTTCATCAAGGCTTGCTCGGCTATTTTCACGGTGTCGATATTTTTGTACTCATCGCCATTGGCAGAAGATACACTGGTGGTGCCAAACTCAACGGCAAAAGGTTTGTAATTTTTATCCACGTCAACGGCCGCCTCGATGGCCCACGAGCCGTGCGTATCGCCCGAGGTGATGATGATGTCTTTGATTTTATTTTGCACGATAAAGTCAACAATTTTTTTCTTCTCTGCGGGGAAGCCGTCCCACGAATCTAAGTTGCGTTGCATTTTTGGGTTCACTCCTTTGTTATACACATCCGAGAAAATCACTTGGTTGCCAATTAGCTTCCATGTGGCTTTTGATGATTTTAAATTTTGTTCAAACCACTCCAACTGCTTTGCGCCAAGCATCGAACGCTCTTCGCTTTTATAGGTCGGGTCGTTGATGTCAGTGATCTCGGGGCTGCGGCCAGCAAGGCGTTCGTCCAGCATGATCACATCGGCCAGCGGGCCAAAAGAATAAGAGCGGTAGAGTTCTGCGCTTTCGCGGATGGGCATCCACTCGTAGTATGTTTGGCGTGCAGCCGCTTTTCGCTTTTCATAATCACCATCTTCGGGCTGATGGTTTTGCGCGCCAGTCACATACGAGTTGTTGGCAATCTCGTGATCATCCCAAATACAAATGAACGGTTGTTGTTGATGAACTCTTCGCAGTCCTTTATCTAACCGATACAATGAATAACGAATTCGGTAATCTTTCAATGATATGATTTCATAAGCAGGAATATTCACGCGCCCAATAGTAGTATCTCCGTACTTGCCCACACCGTATTCATAAATGTAGTCGCCCAAGTGAAGCACGGCATCCAACACTTCGCGGTTACCTATTTTTTCATAAGGATTGAAATAGCCCCACTCATAATTAGCACAACTGACCACGGCAAACTTCAAACTATCTTTCGCATTGACAGGTGCGGTTTTGGTGCGGCCCACAATGGAAGTTTTTCCAAATGCAGTAAATCGGTAATAATAAATGTGATCGGGCTTCAGGGCATCTACGTCCACCTTCACCGTGTAATCGCGCAAAGCAGAAGCATTTATTGAGTCTGACTTATAGACGGAAGAAAATTTTTCATCTTCGGCTACTTCCCATTTTACATTTATTGAAGCAACGGAATCTGCGGGTGTTACACGGGTCCAGATGATAACACGATCGGGCAGCGGATCGCCTGAAGCCACTCCATGATAAAATGGTTTGAGCGATTCATCAAAATGTTTGGCCACGGCTTCTTTAAATTTGGCTTGAGCAACTTCCTTTTTAGGAGTACAAGCAGAGGTTATTGCAGCTAACAATAAAAAGGCGTAGAATTTGTTCATGGCTTGATATTTTACGCAATCTAAACACAAACGATCAATCTCGTAAAGCCCTCAGGTTATCTTCTTATTAAGTCATTTTCGGTAAACTATTTTAATGGAAAGACAACCTTTGTGCTATTTTTCCAGTCTATACAACAAAATACGAAACTATGAACCGCTCCTTCCGTCTTGCCTTTGCCTTATTGTTGCTCTCCATTAGTGCGCTTGGCCAAACCAAAATAGAACAAGCCAAAACTCTTTTTGAACAAAGTAAGTACGATCAAGTAAAAAAGATGCTAGCGCCCATAGGCGAAAAAGATGGCGACTATGCTGCTTCTCAGTATTATTTAGGCCGAGTTGCCTTTGAGGAAAAGAAGTATGATGATGCGCAAGATTTTTTTGAAGAAGCGGTGGACGCCAACGATAAAGTAGCCGACTATCATTCTTGGCTTGGCAACACTTACGGGACGATTGCAGAAAATTCAAATATGCTCAAACAAGGTATGCTAGCACCAAAAATGAAAAGAGCCTGGGAAAATGCCATTGCGCGAGACTCAAAAAATATTGGTGCCCGTACTTCTCTGATTCAATACTATACCAAAGCACCGGGCTTTATGGGCGGAAGTATTGAGAAGGCAAAAGAAGTTGCCAACCAACTAGTTAAGTTAAAACCAGCAGAAGGCCACAGACAGTTAGGGGATATTTTATTATCAGAAAAGAAAACAGCCGAGGCAGAGAAGGAATATTTGCTAATGGCAAAAGAGGAAGAGTGGTATGTATCTGTCTTGGCAAATTTTTATGTTGGGCAAAAGCAATATGATAAAGCATTCTCTCTTTTTGAGGAAGCGCTCAAGAAAAATCCAGAAGATTATACTTCCATCTATCAAGTGGGAAAAACAAGTGCGCTATCTGGCCAAAAGTTAGATCGCGGTGAAGAGTGCTTGAAAAAATACTTAACTCACACGCCACAGCAAAACGAGCCATCGCACGCTGGTGCCAACATGCGCTTGGCGCAGATCAAAGAGAAGCGTGGGAACAAAGCCGAAGCGAAAAAATTATTTGAGACCGCATTGAAAATGGACGGCAACTTGAAAGAGGCGAAAGAAGGATTGGAGAGAGTTTCAAAATAAATCTAATAGGGGTTTTGCAACAGAACTTAAAACACTACGTTTGACTTTGAATGTCGCAAAAGGAAAAATCAAATCGCATCGAAGTCATTGATGTGCTAAGAGGATTCACTCTCTTGGGCATCATACTTGTACACTTTACTGAACAATACTATGCGGGTCAGCCTCCAAAGATTCACGAGAATTTTGGCGCATATAACTTGGCCGATATGATTGTACAGGGTGTCATTGGTATTTTTATTTCAGGAAAGTTCTTTATGATTTTTTCTTTCCTTTTCGGGATGAGTTTTTTTATTCAACTCGATAAGAGCGATGGTTCACCCAAATTTCTTTTTCGCTATGCTTGGCGGTTGATTGTTTTGTTTCTCATTGGGTTCGTTCATCATCTCCATTATCGGGGTGACATACTTACCATCTATGCAGTGCTGGGTTTTGGATTGTTGATTTGCTACAAGTTGCCCGATAAATTTTTGCTAGTGTTGGCGTTGATGTTGGTTCTTAATTTGCCTTCTATCATAACACGTACCATTGAAGTAATATCGCCATCTGCCACTCCTTCCGCTTTCTTCAATCCCGATCAAAAGCCATTGGAAATTTATTACGAAACATTAAAATCAGGGAGCTACTTGGAAATCCTAAAAGCCAATTTGTATGAACTCAAAACAAAGTTTGATTTTCAAATTGAATCGGGAAGAATATACATCACGCTAGGTCTTTTCTTGCTAGGCTTGTATGCAGGGAGAAAGAAAGTTTTTGAGAACACACAATTTTTCAAAAAACTAATCCGCTATGGGCTATGGACATTGCTAGGCTGTGTGGCCTTTGCTGGCACGATGGCGTTGATCATTTTCTTAGCGAAGATTGAAATGACAATGCCTTTGCAATTTCTATTGGGTGGTAGTGTCTATGATGTTTTCAATGCCGCGCTGGCTGCCATTTATGTGGGGCTGATCGTTACACAATTTCAAAAAGAAAAAGGAAAAAAGCGATTGATGAATTTTTATGAAGTTGGGCGTATAGGATTGACCACTTATTTGACTCAGGCATTGATTGGCACATTGCTCTTCTTCTCTTATGGTTTTAATTTGCTAGGAGAATATGGCGCGAGTGTGTGGGCATCAGTGGCGTTAATAGTATTTATTTTACAAATCATTTTTAGCAAGTGGTGGCTGAGCAAATTTCAATTCGGGCCAGTGGAGTGGTTGTGGAGGAGTTTGACGTATTTTAAGGTGCAGCCGTTGAGAAAGTGATACTGTTACTCTCTGGTTTTTGTGAAGCTGAACATTAGGGGAATGGCTACCACCAGCCTGATAGAAAGTAATAGTTTTTTCATAATTTGTTTTGGTTAGTTTCCGATTCAGACGAACGAGAAGACCAAAACAGGCGGATATGTGCAATAGAAAATACTTTGAAAGATTAATTAACTTCTCTGATGCTCCGTCATCCCGCCCATTACTATTTTCATAATTTTTACTTTGCCCAGTGCATAAAAATTTTCAGTCTCCATCCCGCTATATATTTGTTACCTTAGAGTTGCCGAAACCTACCAAACCCCATTGCTATGAAAACGACACTGATTTTCATATCACTACTTATAGTGTTCACAACATGTGCTGACAAGAAGCCAAGCTTTGAGGCTCCGGTCCTCAAGAACATTGGCGACTATCAAGTGAACGTCACCACGCCATCTAAGTACGCTCAACTTTTTTTTAATCAAGGTGTCATCATGGCCAATGGATTTAACCATGCCGAAGCAGAGCGATCGTTTCGCGAATCCATCCGTCAGGACTCCACCTTTGCCATGGGCTATTGGGGAATCGCCTATGTGCTGGGGCCCAACTATAATTCGGGTGGCCAAAATATGGGAGCCGTTAATGAAATCAAACAGGCGGTGCAGAAAGCTGTGAGGTTCAGTCAAAATGCTTCCGCTTGGGAGCAAGCCATCATCAAAGCAATTGAAGTTAAGTTTCCTGCTGATTCAATCACAACCAATAGCGAAGGATATTCTGCCTCTATGAAAGCAGCCTATTCTCAATTTCCGGAAAATGATTTTGTGGCCACACTGTATGCAGAATCGATCATGAATTTACATGCCTGGAATTTTTTTACGCGAAAAGGAGGCTCACCTCAACCATGGACACCCGAGCTACTACAAGTAATTGAACGCGCGATGACCATCAATCCCAAAAATCCGCTTGCCAACCATCTTTATCTACACGCCACTGAAGCGGGGCCTGATCTTGAAAAAGCACTGATCAGTGCCGAACGATTAAAAACATTAGTGCCATCAGCAGGGCATTTGGTGCACATGCCCTCGCATATTTACATTAATACGGGAGACTATCATGAAGGCACGATCGCCAATGAAGAAGCGGTGGTGGCCGACAGCATCTATATTGCCGAATGCAATTCGCAGGGCGTGTACCCGCAACTCTATTACACGCACAACTATCATTTTCTGGCCGCAACTGCTACGTTTGAGGGCCGAGGCGCAAAAGCAATTGAAGCCGCTTACAAGACTGTGCGTATTTTGGATAAGAAATATTTTCGTGAGCCCGGATATGAAACCATTTTGCATTACACAACCATTCCCCTTCATGTGCTCGTAAAATTTGAACAATGGGAAAAAATAGTAGCAGCCCCTAAACCGGATGAAGACTTGGCCTACCCAAAGGCCATTTGGCATTACGCCAGAGGAATGGCTTTTGCAAACTTGAACAAGCTAAATGATGCGCAAACTGAATTGGACTCGTTGGATAGATTGTCCGACTCCGAGGGAGTGAAGAAAATTATTATTTGGGCAATCAATCCGGCAGACCAGGTTTGTAAAATCGCCTCAAAGGTTTTGAAGGCAGAGTTGATGACCAAAAAAGGTGACTACAAAACAGCAACTGAACTTCTTAAGCAAGCCATTGTACTTGAAGACAATCTGAATTACAACGAACCACCCGATTGGTTTTTCTCGGTACGACACTTGTTGGGCAACGTGCTGATGAATGCGGGTGACTATGTCGGGGCTGAAAAAATCTATACCGAAGACTTGACCACTTGGCCAAAAAATGGTTTTGCGCTGACCGGGCTTTATGAAAGCCTCAAGGCGCAACGCAAACTAAAAGAAGCAGATGATGTTAAAAAGCAATTGGACGAAGCTTGGAAGTATGCCGACTCAGATTTGAAATACTCACGCATGGATGAAAACAAGAGAAAAAACCTGACATTGAAAGTTGACGCGAATTCGCCCAATGAAGTGATTTACCTCGCGAGTTCCATTTGTATGGCGAAGGTGAAGAAAGATTGAATTTAAGCTTCCCTTCAAAGTATGGATCTAAAGAAATTCTATCGAGAGAACACACCGATGGTATTCGGTTTGAAGGGGATTTGGCTGGTTCAGAATTTTGGTTAACCAGAAATCTTTCGCATCAACATCTCAAATGGCCCATTTTTAAATTTGCTCTTCCACCACACGCTAAATGCTACCGAAGCTAAAAAGTAGGTGATGGAGTAAAGGAAAATAAAAAGTGGCGATGTGGATTCTTGTTCGGTGATGTTGCCTGTATAATTTTTGCCTGTTAAGATGGATAAGATAATCATGCCTATTGTAAGAGAAATAATGTAATGCGATAACGTCATCTGCCCAGTGCTAGCCAATGCTTGCGCGATTTTTGATTCCCCAAATTTTTCTCCTATCCACGCCATGATTACCAACATCGCACAGCCGAAGCTGGCGGTGCTTAGCATAAACGGTAATGCAGGTGGAAGGTAATCGGCATTGATATAAAAAGCGAGCGAAGGATTAAATCCTGACTGCGCAGCAAGATACTGAAGCACTTCCATGGAGATGTACATCACCTCTGCCGCTACCAATACTTTTATCTTCACCGATTTTTCAAACCAATGCAACCGACCGAGCCACATACCAAAAAGAAAATAAGCGACCCACGGAAAGATGGGGTTCCATCCGTTGTAGAAAGTGTTGCGTAGAAATCCTGTGACCGTCCAGAAGTCAGTGTATTGCAGCGTGGCAAAATTCCAACCATTTTCAAACGGAATAATCAACAACAAAATATGCCAGATGGAAATCGCGGCTATCGCGCCAATCACATACCACCGTTTTGGCACGAACAACAAAAAAGCTGCGATGTGCAAGTAGCCTCCATAGAAATGTAAAATATCAGCGGGCCACCAGAAGTAGAGTAGCAACCCAATGAAGAATAAAAACCAAGAGCGTTTCATTACAATAGACTTAATATTCTTCTTTTCAATTTCAGAATACTCGGCACGATTGCTCATCAATGCCACGCCCATACCTGCCAGCATTACAAACAACGTGCTGGAGTTGCCGTTGAATAAATTTAAAAATCCACTCAGCCCGTTGTGGTTGGTATGACTTCCAAACACGGTATTGAAGTTGACGATAAACATGCCGAAGATGGCGTAGGCGCGGGCTAAATCAAAACCGATGATTCTGTTTTTTGTGGATTCCATTGTGCATTCTTTAGTGAATGCAAACATGACAGAATGTGTTGGGGTAAAATTTGATGTAGGTCAAATAAATAGGCGTCAAGACACTTTTAAAATGCTATACGCCTTAACCGAATTAGATTTTCGCCCGTATCCTACTCAGTGTTTCTAAAGATATCCCTAAATAAGAAGCGAGATAGGTGAGCGGAATCTGTTGAATGAAATGAGGCTGTTCGCTCAGAAGCAATTGATAACGCTGTGTGGCATCCATTGAATGAAAAAGAAACAGCCGTTCTTCCAACCACATGGCATAATATTCTGTGAGCATTAAATCCAATTCGAGCAGACTAGTATGTTGCTTTTTTATTTTTTGAAAAGCTTGATAGTTGGTAACGCTTACAGTCACGTTTTCTATGGCTTGGACAAACTCGTGACTGGGCTGTTGCGATGTGTAGCTTTGAAGAGATACGGCAATATCATTTTCAAAAAACAGTTCGGTAGTAATTTCTTTTTCCTCAGTTAGATAAAATTTTCGTGCTACCCCTTGTTGGATAAGAAAACTATTTTTACATACTTCACCTTGCTGCAACAGATAATCGCCCTTCTTATATTTTTTAATATGGGTAACGCTACTAAGGGCTTCCTTGGCTTTTTCATCCAACCCATTGAGTTGAGATTCTATTTTAGTGAGATATTCTTTCATGAGTAGATTTAGCGGAGGTCAGTTATTTTCAGATACGGCCACCGCAATCTTAGAATCGGCCGTGCCAAAATACAAAAACCATTTTCCACGAAAGGGAACTAATCCCTCCACAAAACAAACCTGATTGATTTGCCCAGAAATTTCGTAGGGCTTATCGGGACGTAAAAAATTTTTCTCTAATCGATCAATTAGTTTGGTAGGATCATTTTTATCAAACAATGCTTGGCCAGCGCAATACGCATCTTTTGCAATAGTGGAATCTCCACCAACATCTAAGTTCATGCCGTTGTAAATTAATACTATTCCTTTTTCTGTGAGCAATGCATACGGGCCGCTCTCTACCAATCTGCTATCAAAATACCTTTCGCGTGGCTGAAGGATAGATTTGAATTTTTGATTGTCGTCAACAACAGGTTGCCAATGAATCAAATCATCAGACGTAGCTAGAAACAAATCGGTATCACCAAAATACATCCAATACTTGCCGTTTATTTTTTGTGCGATTATTTTTTCACCAACACGTTTTGCAACAATCGCCCCTGACTTGCTCCACATATCAACATGATTTCCTGTCAGTACTGTACCCTGCTTTTTCCAATCAATTAAATTGGCTGAGGAAGCCAAACACAACCGAGCGATCTTTCCATCATAAGCGGTGTAGGTCATGATGTAAAGCCCATCTTCACTTTCCACAAGGCGCGGATCTTCAATGCCACCTTCCCATTCATACTTTTTCATGTCATCTTCATCAGGGAAAAGAACAGGTTTTTTCTTTCGCGAAAAATGCAAGCCATCGGCACTGATTGCAAGGCCTAATCGCGAAGTGCCCGCATATTTCCCAATCACATCTTCCGCTCTATAAATAAGGTAGACAGAATCATGCCGCACCACGGCCGCTGGGTTGAACACGTCTTTCTCTTCCCACAAAATTTCTCTTTTCAAAATAGGACAAATAAATTTCCTCTGCCCCGCTGATAGAATAGGATTCACACTATCCACCTTAACGAAAGGGAGCAATGCCCAAGTGGTGTCGCGAGTTTCTTTTGACCTCGCCCTCTTTGGCGAACAACTTGAAACAAAAACCAGAAGGTTGATGGCAATGATTGCCGCCCAGGTAGAATAATAAGGTCTCATCATATTCCAATATACAAAGGAAAAACTTTTAAATCTGATCGCTTGCCTTTCACAACCAAAAAAATAATTACCACTTGTAGAAACCACTATTAGTTTCATGGGTCAGGTCATCCGTTTGGTAGAATACCCAAAAATGATGGCTAAACCTCGTGCATTTGCATCGGTCTTAGCAACAAATTTTTTTAAACCAAACAAATAATTTATGAAAACAATGTTCAGAACTCTCAGTCTAGCTTTAATCTTAAGTTTTGTTGCAGTGGCTTGCAACAAAGACAACGAACCAGCCTCCACGCAAGGGATCAGCAGCGATGAGGCGGCCGATGATGTGGGGGCTACACTCTCCACAGATGTATCAAACTCTGCCACCGATTTAGTGCCGCTTGCAAAAAGAGCGGGCGGTCGTGTGAGTACAAATGGCAGGATTGAAGGATGCGGTGCTTCTTATGATACCACCATCAACCGTTCGTACACTGGTGCCTATCTATCTTACAGTTATGCGATGGGTTATAGCTACAGTCTGTCTTGCACCACGGGTGGCATACCTTCTGCACTTAATTACACACTCACCAACTCAGGCAACAGAAGCGGGGTTCGATTAGAGTCGCAAGGCAGCAGCACAGGATCACTTTCTGCTGCAGGATTTGAGGTTTCAAAAAGTGTTTACACCGTTAATGGTTCCATCACCAGATCGCATACGTCTACTCAAAAAAGTGGTGCTAAAAAAATATTCACCAGTCAATCTCAATCAGATCTTACCAATCTGGTGGTAGATAAGTCTACAAAGAAAATTCAAAGTGGTACAGCAACTGTTACTGCCTCGGGCACAAGTTCGGGCGGAGGCAATTACAATTATTCAGCCACGGTAACATTCAATGGTGATGGCACCGCTAACTATACCATTAGCTCAAGTGTCTACGTTGTAAATCTTACAACAGGTCAAGTAACTAAAAAATAGTAAATCGCTATAGGTAGGTTTTGTTTTTATCGGTACACTTGGGGTAAGTGTACCGATTTTTTTCTTTTTTTGCGGCATCCCGATAAAAATCAGGGCCGGGCTATCCGCTAAATCACAAGTCAAAAATCACTAATCGAGTATGGACTTTTGAACCACATAAGAAACATAGGCACATAGACCTTCACATAGCTACAAATCTTTCTATGTGTGTTTTCTATGTGCCTATGTGGTTCAAAATATTACTTCGTATTTTTGAAATGCACCCAATCAACCTGCCTTCAATTTTTTTAATCTTTCTTGAATGTCTTCATTTTTAGGGTCAAGTTGAGAGGCGGTTTCATAAGCTTGTATCGCTTTGTCTTTCAATCCTACTTTCGCGTAAGCTTCGCCCAAGCTATCATAGCAGTTAGCAGACTGCGGAAACAAATTGGCATTGATGCGGAAAACGGTAACTGCCTCTTTTGTATTTCCACTTGCCATCAACGCATAGCCGCACGCATTTAATTCTGATTCATTGTTTGTCAATTTCAATAATTGCGAAGCCAAACCGCGGGCACTAATGTTCTCGTCTTTCAACAATCCCTCTTTCATCCATTTTACAATGACGGGATAAGTGAAATAGTTGGGTATATATTCTTTCTTTGAAAAAATTTGAAGTAAGTCGCGCTCCATCGTTTCTTTAGCATATTCCACCATGCGCCCTACTTCTTTGTTATTTTCATAAAAGATAAAAGTAGGTACACGAAAAATGTTAAGCCCAGCTTCTTCTCTTTGAGGCGATTGTTTGTACACTTCAGTGGAGTCGTCCACGCCAATCAGAGTTAGGTTTTTTGTAGGGAAAGAAAGTTTTTCCAGCAGCTTGGCCATCTTGGGCAATTCGCGCTTGCTATCGCCACACCACGAGCCAAAGAAAATTTTGACTGAATAGTTGGATAGATTTATTTTCTTGATCGCGTTTACAATTTCTGAGTTGGGTTCATAGGCCACAAAGTTTTTGGCGTACCAAGTCGCGTACGGTTCTTTTTCAAGTTGTTTCAGCAAACAATTTCCCAAGAGTTTAGGGTCTGATTTCTGTGCTGAAAGGTGTTCGGAAAAAATAGTAAGGAGTGTAAAGAGCGCAATCGTCTTCTTCATAAGAGTTAGGTTTAGAATTTTCTCAAAACTATTCCCTTCTCTTCTATTTCTCTGTTAACAAGTTCCCAACTATTTCTTAATGGGATGTTAAAAATTGTAATAAGTCTAGTGCAAAGATTCTGAAATTTGCAGACACTATTTTAAATCCTTGCTTCTGCTAATACTGGTTCAGCTTTTTCCTTCTATACGTCCAGATGATGTATGTGATAATCGGTTGTCCAATTGAAATGGGGATTATCAAAAGTAAAACCTGTGGAAGAAATTTAAACAGCTTTGAATTGTTTACTAGAAAGGCCGTGAGGGCTGCAATAAATCCATGGCTCATTCTGAAAATATGTATGAACAGCCAATAATTTTTGTCCGTTGGTTTTTTAATGTAGTGATACAAATCCACCGCACAACAGTACATACCAATGGTAGAAAAAGCAAAGAGAATAATGGATAGAAAAATATCTTCTTGCAGGCTTAAAATTCCCCAACCAATAAAACCCATGGTGGTAATGGTCATGCTAATGGTAAGAAGCCAATCTATCCATGCTGGCTTCTGACCTTTGTGTAGATTTTTGATATAGAGTATGCGATAGCCCGATGCCACTTGATAAAAACTGATGAGTGCGATAGGGATGAAAAGTAAAAGACCTGGACGAAAAATTCCTGCATTCAAGCCAAGCACACACGTGACGGTCATGCTCCAAAAGAAAATTTTTCCTGATAAGCGATGAAGCCGTTGACCCTTCTTGCTTGTCATAGCCACCACTCCACTCGTCAACGCGAAAGCACCAGCCGTGATGTGGATTGGTTTTAATAAATTTAAAATCTCCATAGCTTTCCTTTAAAATTTCCTTAAAATTAGTTGTTGATACGAGCCCGCTAAATCTTTTAGATACCCTGAATCATACTTAGGGGCGAACGCAAAGCTTTTTGGGGCGAATTTTAGGTTAAGAGAATTTAACAGAGACTAATTAATCGATTGCAGCTTCTCTTTTATGGCATCAAGGTATGTTTTACCAACGGGTATCAGTTGATTGCCTAGTTTCAATTTTAACTTCAACCCTTGCGCAGTGGCTACTGTGTTTTCGATTTTGGTAATATTGACAATGTGGCTTCGGTGGCAGCGTATCAACGTTGCATTAAACTTTTCCAAACTATCTTCCATTCTTTTAAGAGTACTCCTTAACAAAATGGTTTTCATAAAGGATCCATCCTGATAAAGGATGCTGACATAATTATCGGCCGTGCTCAGTTGCCAAATGTTTTCGGGAAGCACTTCCAGTTGCTCATCCTGATTATCGCCTTTCAGTAAAATCTTTTCTTGAACAATATTATTGGGTGGTGTTATAGTAAGGGTCGTTGATTGGATTTGGGATAATCTTTCGTTTAAAAGAATAGAAGCAATCGAATATTTTTTTAGAAGAAGCCGTTGTTTTGCCAATACCGAAAGCGTGATCGGCAATGACCCAATCAGAATAGTAGCAAACAGAAAATTAGTGAAACTCTCAACATTGATTGCTGCACCTTCAAGCAAGTGATTCGCTAATAAATTCCCGATGGCAATCACTACTATCGTAAGTAAAATAAAAACAATTTCTTTTTTAACATTCCAATTCTCTTCGTCAAACAAGGAAGCGAGAATGAAAGGCAACACTACAGTCAACACGAGCAAGCATAGCAGCGTAACACCCCCATATACCAATGAATAGGTAAGCTGTAAATCACCTTGAAGTTTATTGATATTGAATGGCTGCGCAAAGTAAAAAACAAGAAATATCAAAAGCCCCGACAGGATACAGATACCAACTTGGCGAATAGAGAAATGGTAGGAAGGAAATGGTTGTTGGAGTATCTTAGTTGTTTTTGCAAAATAATTATTCATGGCCACGATAGTCGTCAATAGAATAACCCCAAAGATGAATGATTTCTATCAACATCTACTCAGTCAGCGGCTAACTTCCAGCTTCTAACTTCTATATTTGCCAACTTATGGCAGGAGCAGCAGCAATGGATACCCCGTTAATGAAACAGTACAACGCCATCAAGGTGAAGTACCCCGGTGCGCTGTTGCTTTTTCGTGTGGGCGATTTCTATGAAACGTTTGGTGAGGATGCCATCAAAGCAAGTAAAGTACTAGACATCACATTAACCAAGCGCGGCAACGGTTCTGCTTCTGAAATTGAACTGGCTGGCTTTCCGCATCACTCACTGGATAATTATTTGCCCAAGCTCGTTCGCGCTGGCCATCGTGTGGCGATATGCGATCAATTGGAAGACCCACGCTTTGTAAAAGGAATTGTAAAGCGCGGTGTTACTGAGTTGGTGACACCGGGCGTTTCCTTCAATGACAATGTGTTAGAGAAAAAGCAGAATAATTTTCTCGCCTCTATTCACCTAACTAAAATTTCTTTAGGCAAAAATATTCTGGGCGTTTCGTTTCTTGATATCAGCACGGGAGAGTTTTACGCAGCGCAAGGAACAGAAGTGTATGTAAACAAATTGATTCAAAGTTTTGGCCCAGCCGAAATCATTTTTTCTAAATCGCATCGAGAAAAGTTTGAAACACAATTTGCCGAGAGCTATGCCACGTTTGCGCTAGATGATTGGGTATATGCATTTGATTTTGCCAATGAGAAACTGATTGGCCAATTCAAAACCAATTCACTCAAAGGATTTGGCATTGATGGGATGAACGAAGCCATCATTGCTGCGGGTGCTATTTTGCATTACCTAGAAGCTACAGAACACAAAGACACAAACCACATTGCCAGTATTTCGCGCATTGACGAAGAAAAATACGTGTGGCTGGATCGCTTCACCATTCGCAACTTAGAAATTGTACATTCTCCCAATGAAGGTGGTGTGCCACTATTAAAAATTTTGGATCAGACTATTACACCGATGGGCTCTCGGCAGTTACGGCAATGGATGATTTTGCCACTAAAAGAAAAACTTGCCATTGAAGAACGCTTACAAGTAGTTGAAAATTTCTATTTGAATGTTGATCTATCAGAAAAAATAACGGATCACCTCCGTCATATTGCCGATTTGGAGCGATTAATTTCCAAAGTAGCCGTTGGCAGAATTAACCCGCGTGAGTTGATGCAATTGAAGCGCTCATTGCAAGCAATTCTGCCCATCAAAGATTTATTGTTGAAATCGAGCGCAAAAGAATTATTGAAGTTGGGAGATCAATTGCACCGCTGCGAATTTCTGTTGGAGAAAATTGAAAAAGAATTGAAAGAAGATGCACCCATGCTTGTGCATTTGGGCGGCATCATCAAAGAAGGCGTCAATGCGGAGTTGGACGAGTTACGTTCTATCGCTTTTGCGGGAAAAGATTATTTATTGCAAGTGCAGAAGCGGGAAGTAGAACGTACGGGCATCAACTCATTGAAAGTTTCGTACAACAAAGTCTTTGGCTATTATCTGGAAGTGAGCAATGCAAACAAAGACAAAGTGCCAAGCGATTGGATACGGAAGCAAACACTCGTAAATGCCGAACGCTACATCACGGAAGAATTAAAAGTATACGAAGAGAAAATCCTCACGGCAGAAGAAAAACTTTCTGTCATTGAGCTGAAATTATTTACGGAACTGGTTCAGCACACGGCCGATTACATTTCTCAAATACAACAAAATGCACGAGTGATCGCTGTGTTGGATTGCTTGGTGTCGTTCGCCAACACAGCACGAGCAAATAAATATTCTAAGCCAGAGATCAGCGACTCCACTCGCTTGGCCATCAAAGCAGGTCGGCATCCTGTAATTGAAAAGCAATTGCCCGTGGGCGAAAGTTATGTACCCAATGATATTTATCTTGATACCGAAACACAACAAATCCTCATCATCACCGGCCCGAACATGGCAGGTAAATCTGCCTTGTTACGACAAACCGCTTTGATTGTTTTGATGGCGCAGATAGGAAGTTTTGTTCCCGCGGAAGCGGCCACCATCGGTATAGTAGACAAAATTTTCACGCGCGTAGGGGCAAGTGATAATCTTTCGCGCGGTGAATCTACTTTTATGGTAGAGATGACGGAGACGGCTAGCATCCTCAATAATCTTAGCGACCGCAGTTTGATTTTAATGGACGAGATTGGCCGTGGTACTTCTACCTACGATGGTGTTTCCATTGCGTGGGCAATAGTCGAATACTTACATCAGCATAAAGAATTTAAACCCAAAACATTGTTTGCTACGCACTACCATGAACTCAATCAACTGGCAGAAGATTTTGTGCGCGTGAAAAATTTCAACGTAAGCGTAAAAGAGATTGGCAACAAGATCATTTTCATGCGCAAGCTGAAAGAAGGCGGCAGTGAGCACAGCTTTGGTATCCACGTAGCGCAAATTGCGGGCATGCCTAACAAGGTTGTGCTGCGTGCGAATGAAATCCTTCACTTTCTAGAAAAAGACAAGCATAAAAATGAAAAGGCAAAGAAGTTCGATGAATTACCGAAAGCCACTCCACAAATGAGCTTGTTCGAGATTGATCCAAAGTCAAAAGCCATTCACGAAATGCTTTCACAAATTGACATTAATACAATTAGCCCCGTGGAAGCGCTGTTGAAGTTGAATGAGGTGTTGAGTTTGTTGAAAAAATAGTATACGGAAATTGACAATGAGCAACCCTCTCGAAAAACTTTCCACTTTTGAATACCATAGATTTCTTGATGAGGCTGGTGATACGGCTTTCTATGGAAAAGGGAAAGTTCCTCTTCTTGGAGTTGAAGGTGTTAGCTTGAGCTTTACATTAGGCATGACACGTTTTCGCGAACCGTTACCTGAATTACGCGAGCGAATAATAAAACTTCAAAAGGAAATAGAGATAAATCCACTTTTCAAATCAATGGAAAGTGTAAAGAAGAGAGTACAAAAGGGAGGATTTTATTTTCATGCAAAAGATGACTCCAATGACCTTAAGAAAGTTTTCTTCGATTTCATATTGAGCATTGACTGTACATTTCAAGCTGTGGTAGCTCGAAAGTCAGTTGAACGATTTAAAAGAACTCACCACGACAATGAAATGGAATTTTATGCCGATCTTCTTTCTCATTTGTTGAAAGACAAATTTAATTACCCAAAATTGATTTTGAATGTTGCCGAGCGGCAAAACAGTACGAGTAATAAAAATTTAGAAAGAGCCATTCAAATAGCTTCTGAAAGATACCAGAAGAAAAATCCTGATAAAGAGGTTGCCTCAAATATCAAATATAGTGTTCATAAATTTCAAGACGAACCCTTGCTCTGTGTTGCTGATTATTTATGTTGGGTAATCCAACGAGTTTTTGAAAGGGGAGAGGTTCGATTTTATGAATACCTAATGCCTAAAATTAGTCTTGTTTTGGATCTTTATGATACTGCGAACTACGCGAATTCGAAAAACTACTACCGTTTGAAGAACCCGTTAACAACTAAAAACAAAATAGGTCCTCCATTGTCCTGAGAAGATTACTCTTCGCTGGCATGAAGCCAGAATTCAGACATGGCCGACCCAATAGCAAATTACGTAATTTGCTTTGATGTAAACAACATTTCCACAATAATGGATGTGGAAATGTTGATAACTTTTGTTTTAAACTAGTGCCAGGGCAATAAAAGGGCCATTTTTAAGAATTAGATGTATCAATCTGATATGACTTTTGCAAAAGAAACCAGATTTTAGCAATATGAATTTCTTTTTATCACAGTATGCCTCAATTGAAAGCAGTCGAAAAGAGGTTTTTTAAGTTCTGCGAATCTTTTAAATCGAGCGACTACACCAAACCCGTGACATTCGATGCCAAAAGCATCGCTCAATTGCATGTACATGTTGCAAATACTTATTTGGGGTAGCTGGTGATTATCGCGCAGCAAAAGGAAGTAGATCGTTTTCATGATGACGATTATACAGATGTTGAAAGCATGGAAAAGCTCTATCAACAAAATTAACACTATTGTGCATGAATATGTTACGATCATGCACGATCGATGGGAAGAGACATTAATTTATCAAAAAACAAAACGAAACATTCACACTACACCAACTGAACTATTTACACACGTGATCACTCATGAGTTTCACCACAAGGGACAAGTGATGATGATCGCTAGAAGTTTGGGCTATGTGCCACCTGATTCTGATGCGATTCGTTTTTAGTTTTCATACCACTGGGACTTTTGAATTTGAATGAGGTGTTGAATTTGTTGAAGAAATAATTACGATTTACCATGGAAGAATTTATATCAGAAGAAAAACCTAAAAAGAAAATAGATACTGGATTACAGGTAGGCTTGTGCGCCATTTTCATTAGTGTGGCTACGCTGTTTGTGTATATCTATCAAGCGCGCATTATGCAAAGTCAACAACACGCTTCGGTGTGGCCGTATGTTGAGTCAAGTCATTCTAATGTCGATGGTTTTTATTTACAGGTACAAAACAAAGGGATCGGTCCTGCCATTATTAAAGATGCTCACATCTTCCTTGATAGTACAGAAGTTGATCTTAATGGACTTTTTGATGAGTTAATTGGAAAGAACCGAAAGAATATGCCTTATCAAACTTCTTATGTGATGGGTAGAGTAATGGCTCCAAGTGAATCTTTCAAGATTTTTAATATTGTTGATCCACTATATGCTCATAAAATGGATAGTGCGTTTGAGGTTAGAAATATAAGATTTGAAATTTGCTTTTGCTCCATCTATAAAGAGTGCTGGACTAGCAAGGGCTTGGAAGTAGTGGAAAGCAAGTGCAAATAAAGCCTCCTTTGCTGAGGCTGCTTAAAAAGTAACAATGTTGTAAGTTACAATTATGTAAGTTACAATTATGTAACTTTTTAAAGCCATCAAGCTAATCTTCAAAAAGATATATTAGTATGGTCGAAAGAGAGATTACATATCCTGCCTTTAAACGGTGAGCTTGTAAGAATTTTTTTCAAGCTGAACAAAAAATAAATCAATAAACAACCATTGATATATTAAGCTCCGCAAAAACAAGATATATTTGTTTTTGTTAAAATCATTATGAGTAAACTATCACACGAAGAGAAGCTCTTCAAAAATGAATTGGCTACATTCAATCATCACAAAGAATTTTTGAGCCAAAAGCATCCGCCAGAAATAATCAAAGCTTCGCTGAACACACTCACTCAAGATTACAAAAAATTATTAGAGCAAACACGCTTCCTCACATGGGTGAGCGGACGGCTAGAGCGAAAATTGCAAAAAGCCAACCGCGATTTAGTAGATCGCAACGCGCTATTAGAAAAAACAGTAGATGACTTGATCACCGCCAAGGCGGGCAGAAGTGCATACGCTATTATCTACTTCATCGCCATTGTTCTATTTGTGCTAGAAGAGTTTTTCTTAGAACCATTCATTGGCCTGCTGGGTAACGGGATTGGCTACAGCATCATGATCAAGTTGATTATTGTATTGTTGCTAAAAATATCTGAAAGTTTTATTGAGGAGCGCATCAAAAAGAAACCAAAGATAGAAGCCGCGAAACTCTCTATACCTCCAGCCAAATAACCGGGGCAACTCACTCTTTGTTACAATTTTTTACATTTCAACTAAAAACTGTGTTGCTATTGCGCTGTTAGTAGTTAGTCCTTCATGAACTAAACTCAAAAAAATGAAACAACTAACTTTTGTACTCGTAACTTTATTATTGATCAATCTTTCTTGTAAATCAACCGGCTCTATGTCGAACATTCAACCAAAGTCAGGGACGATGGAACTACCAGCAAAAGGTGAATACCGCATTTGGAGAAACATTGATCACCCTGGTTTTTCGGTAACATTGACAAACCCATCTGCAACACAATCTTGCGAGGTTTATAAAGTTTCTGCCAATGGTAATGAAAAGTGGGTGAGTCCCTCTTTGATGGCAGGTAAGAAACTAACGATCTCCGTTCCCGTTAGTGGCCATCTGTTCTTTAAGAATTTTAACGACAATGTATTAAAGATCGATTATGTAGTGGAAGAATAGAAGTCAATGACGTAGTAATAAAAAAATACCATTGGATAAATTTATCCAATGGTATTTTTTCTGAATATGACTTTTTTGAAACCTATTGCAAAGCCAGTGTAAAGGCAACAAACAAGCTAAGTACAAACAAGCCGAGTGGTAAAATAACTTTTAGCATTTCTTTGTTGGTTACTTTGCGAGGGAATAATTGAGTTTTCATAATTTAATTATTGAGTTAGTGATGCAAAAGTAGTGCACGCACTTTTTGTAGATCTCAGCACTTTCCCTCCATACTTTCTCATGTAAGACTTTTGTCCAGATTTACACATGCAAACGGTTGATTTGCCAAAATACCATAGAAAATAGTAGCTTTAAGATTGCGAGATTGTCAAGAAAGTCGCTTAATTTATCCTTTCAAAAATTAAATCATCTTATCCAATCTATGAAATCCGCCTTCTCATCTTCCTTCTTGCGCTTGGTAGTAATGGCTTTGATCTTGTTCTGTGTATCGTGTACACAAGAAAAGCCCCGCGTGTTGGTCTTCTCCAAAACAATGGGCTATCGCCATGAGTCCATTGAAGCAGGCAAAGAAGCCATTTTTAAACTTGCCGTTAAAAATAACTTCGCAGTTGATACTACCGAAAATGCCAACGCTTTCGCGGAAGAGAATTTAAAAAAATATAAGGCCGTGATCTTCCTCAGCACCACGGGCGATGTGTTGAACTCCAATCAGCAAACAGATTTTGAGCGCTTCATACAAGCAGGAGGCGGATACATAGGCATCCATGCCGCTGCCGATTGTGAGTATGAGTGGTTGTGGTATGGAAAACTAGTAGGAGCGTATTTCAAAAGTCATCCACAAATCCAAGAAGCCATTGTGCGAAAAAATAAACCAGATGAATTAGCTAAAGACCTGCCCGAAGAATGGAAGCGCACTGATGAGTGGTATAACTATAAAACCATTTCACCAGATATTAATGTATTGTATTCGTTAGATGAAACTTCTTACAAAGGAGGCGAGAACGGAAGCAGCCACCCCATCGCATGGTACCATGAGTTTGATGGAGGCCGCGCTTTCTATTCGGGCATGGGCCACACCAAAGAAAGCTTTTCTGATGCGCAGTACCTCAGCCACATTGAAAAAGGGATTTTGTATTCCATCGGCACAAAAAAATTGGATTATCAAAAAACTACGGCACTTCGTGCGCCAGAAGAAAATAGATTTACAAAGGTGGTGCTTGGTTACAACTTCTATGAACCCACCGAAATGGAAATGCTACCTGATGGAAGGATTATCTTTTTAGAGCGCAGGGGAAAAGTAAAATTATTTGATCCAAAAACTGATTCCATTAAAGTCATCAACGAACTCAACGTCTCTTCCACTTTTGAAGATGGCATGATCGGCCTAACTCGAGACCCAGATTTTGAAAAAAATAATTGGCTATACATATTCTATTCGCATCCAACCAAGTCGGCCAATGTGATTTCGCGTTTCACGTTTACTAATGGCAAAATTGATTTGAGTTCTGAAAAAGAATTGTTGGAAGTGGCCGTGCAACGCAAAACGTGTTGCCACACAGGCGGCTCGCTCACCTTTGGCCCTGATGGAAATCTCTATGCCTCTACGGGTGATAACACCAGCCCATTTGAATCTGATGGCTTCAGTCCGTCTGATGAGCGACCTGATCGTTTTCCCTTCGATGCCCAAAAATCCTCGGCCAATGCCAACGACCTGCGCGGAAAAATTTTGCGCATCAAGCCACAGCCTGATGGAACATATACTATCCCCGAAGGAAACCTATTTCCCAAAGGAACAACCAACACGCGCCCCGAAATTTATGTCATGGGCTGTCGCAACCCCTATCGTATTTCCATCGACCAAAAAACCGGGTATTTGTATTGGGGAGAAGTGGGGCCTGACGCGGGCAACGATGATGCAAAACGCGGCCCACGTGGCTACGATGAAGTAAACCAAGCGAAGGGTGCCGGTTATTTTGGCTGGCCATATTTTGTGGGCAACAATTATGCGTACGCAAAATATGATTTCGATAAAAAGGAAGCGGGCGACAAACGTGATTTCTTAAAGCCTGTCAATAACTCGCCCAACAACACGGGCATCAATGATCTACCACCTGCGCAACCAGCTTTTGTTTGGTATCCTTACGCAGCCTCAGAAGATTTTCCCTTGACGGGGAAAGGCGGGCGCAATGCGATGGCCGGTCCCTTTTATTATTCAGAAAAATACAAGGACAAACTTGGCGTGTATCCCTCTTATTTTGATGGCAAACTTATGATCTATGATTGGATGCGCAATTGGATCATGCTATGTACCATGGACAAAAACGGAAAGCTGATGGAGATGGAGCCGTTCCTCCCCCACATGACGTTCAATAATATCAGCGACATGGCCGTTGGGCCAGATGGAAAACTTTATACACTGGAGTATGGCACGCAATGGTTCAAGCAAAATATGGATGCACGTTTATCGCGGATTGATTTCAATGGTGGCAACCGTGTGCCAATTGCAAAACTCAATGCAGACAAAACATCGGGTACTATTCCACTCACTGTTTCTTTTGATGCCAATGGTGCAGAAGACCCGGATAGAGATTCAGTAAGCTATTCGCTGGAATGGGCGGGCCAAAAGCAAGAATCAAAAAATGGAAAGTTTAATGTGACGTTTGATAAACCTGGTGAGTTTAAGCCGCGCCTTACGATCACAGATTCGAAAGGAAAAAAAGCAAGTACAGAGCTCACCATTATTGCGGGCAATGAATTACCATCAGTAGATATTTCTGTGGAAGGAAATTCCATGTTCTTTTTCCCCAACTCAACTGTTAAGTACCAAGTAAAAGTAAACGACAAAGAAGATGGAAGTACCACTAATAAAACCATCGACTCAAAATCTGTACAAGTTTCGTTTGACTATTTGGAAAAAGGATTTGACTTGACCAAAATTGCACAAGGCCATCAAAAATCGGAATTGCCAGGTGTGGCGTTGATGGCTGCCAGCGATTGCAAGTCGTGCCATTTGATCGATCAAAAATCAGCAGGCCCTTCTTACAGAGATGTTGCCAAACGCTACGCGACTGACATCAAAGCCGTAGAAACCTTATCAGATAAAATATTGAAAGGCGGTGCAGGCGTGTGGGGCGAGACGGCCATGGCCGCACATCCGCAGTTGAGCAAAGACCAAGCCGTGCAAATGGTAGAATATATTCTCTCGCTCAATAAAGAAACAACTAAGCCCGGTTTGCCCACAGAAGGCATTGCTAAGACCGGAAAGCAAGAGGAGGGAGCATACATCTTCCAGGCCAGCTACACCGACAAAGGTGCAGCGGGTGTGCCATCACTCTCTGCGTTTAAAACTTGGGTGCTAAAAAATCCTGCGCTGGGTGCACCAGATGCCAGTGAATTGAAAGTGGCCACTAAGTTCACGGCACCAACTGGCCAAATTATTTTAGATAATGTAAAAAATAATTCTTCTGTTCTTTTTAAATCAATAGACCTAACCAATGTATCGTCACTAGAGGCAGTAGTATATGCGATGGGCGCACAAGCAGGTGGCGAAGTAGAAATTTATATCGATGGCACTTCAGGAAAGAAAATTGGGGTCACCTCATTTTCAAAAATGCCTGGCATAGAAATAATGCAAGGGGTAAAACTAAAATCGAGCAAACTGGCTTTAGAAAAAATGGATGGTAAACATGATGTGTTGTTGATCTTTAAAAATGATCAGGCAGGCGATAAAAATTTATTCTTCTTTGGGAAGTTGGGATTAAAATAAGGCATTGAGGATTAGGCATTGGGCATTAGGACTTGGGAGGTTTGTATTACCGGAGAGGCTTCGTATTCTCCTAGCGCCTAAGTCCTAATGCCTAAGTTCCAAGTCCTAAGTCCTAATGCCTAAGTTCCAAGTCCTAAGCCCTAATGCCTAAGTCCAAGCAACCGAAAAGGCAGCATTAAAATTGAACTGATCAACTTGAGAATCATTTCAATTGAAAATCCAATGATTTTGAAAGGTAGTAACAGCAACCAAATAACTGGCAAAGCAAAAAGTAAGAACAATGCCAACGGCCAGCACAAGGCAAGTAGAACAAACCAAAGCAAAATGGCCAGCAAAGTCTTCATCGATTTTTTTAAATCTCTTTAGCAAACCACTTGCCAATAGCAAAATCTCATCACCTGTGGTTTTAGAGAGGATTGCGTTGCCTTCTTTTTTCATAATTGAACAGTAGCCCGATCAAAACTGTACATGCGCTTCATTTAAAAAATGCTTTTATTTGGTGGTTAATCATTGACAGCTATGAATCGAACAATACGTTGGGGCATTTTAGGTTGCGGCAAAATTGCCAGAAAATTTGCTTCAGATTTACATTGGGTGAAAGACGCTCAACTCATTGCCGTAGGCGGGCGTGAGCAAACCACAGCCGAAGCGTTTGCAAAAGATTTCCCTGCCAAGTACAAACATAGCAGCTATCAAAGTTTAGTGGAAAATCCAGAGGTAGATGTGATCTATATAGCTACACCTCACAGTTTCCATCGCGAGCATGTCATCCTCTGCCTTAAAAACAAAAAAGCAGTGTTGTGCGAAAAACCTTTTGCCATCAATCTGCGCGAAGCAAAAGAGATGGTTGGTTTTGCGCGGACGCAAAAAGTTTTTTTGATGGAAGCCTTTTGGACTCGCTTTCTACCGCACTATCAAAAAACAAAAGAGTTGATTGCCCAAGGAAAAATCGGAACTATCAAATACATCAATGCCGAGTTTGGTTTCAAACCAACTCCACCTATTGCACAGCGAATCTATGACCCCGCATTGGGCGGAGGCTCTTTGCTAGACATTGGCATCTACCCCGTCTTTCTTGCATTGGATCTTCTCGGCAAGCCCGATCACATCAGTGCATCCATGATCGCAGCTTCTTCTGGTGTAGATGATCAGTGCTCCATCGTGTTTCAATATAACAATGGTGCAATCGCGCATCTCTTTTCAACCTTTGCTTCTGATCTCGCCACTGGAGCAGACATTGCAGGTGACCAAGGCCGAATTCGCTTCACCCATCGCTTTCACGGGCCAACTACGCAACTAGAGTTTTATCCAACTAATGTTGATTCACTGGAAGCATTGCCTTTCGAAAAAGCCAAAGGCAATGGGTATGAGTACGAAGCACAACACGTGACAGACTGTTTGCAAAAGGGATTGGTGGAGAGCCCCATCAGAAAATTAGACGATACCCTTGTGCTAATGGAAACATTAGATACCATCCGTAAAAAAGCGGGCATTAAATATGCCGCAGATCAATTATCATAAAAATAAAACGGCCTCAATTTTTGTCGAGGTCGTTTGTAAAGAAACTGCTCACCCATTAATTTCCTCCGTCTTCTTCCTCACCATGCTTCATCTCTTCTGCGATTTTATCTTTTGTCACCTCCGCACCGCTGGCATCAAACACAGAAGTAATTTTTGATGAACCATTTTTCAATCTCACGCGATAGAAAACCTGGCCACCTTTGGTAAATTCTTCGCCTCCCCTTAATACCGCTCCCGGGTTTTTTGCTTTCGCTGCTGACTGAATTACCTCAGGAAGTTTTTGTGCCCCCATATATCTTGAAGTTCCCATCGCAGCGCCATCTTCTTTAAATCGAGCACGCACCCTGGTTCCATCTTGCGTATAAACGGCCACATAGTGCACATGCGCCTTTCCAGCCTTGCCTTGCAATTCAACTTTTTCCCAATGCATATCAGCCGCCTGAATGGCGAATGCCTTCTTGACTACATCTGGCACTTGCGATGCCTCAATCTGATTGGCAGCAGCAGCCCGCGCACCGCCTTTTCTTTTTCCGCCTTGTGCATAACTAGTAAATGCTAAAAATGTGATTAAAACGAATGTGATTATTTTTTTCATAAATGAATTGAGTTTAGCCGATAAGACTCTAAATTTAGTGCATGGTTTAATGACAACCAATTAAGATTTTTACAAATAACTCTAATTTTTAATTAGTTAAATAAAGGTAATGCAAGTTTAATGGCAGCCTAACCTATATTATCGAAAAAAGTTGCAATGGTGTGAAAAAATTTCTTTTGATTCGCTGGTTCGTCTTCTTCTTTGTTCTTAGTTCATCTGCGTTTTGCCAGCAACTCGTAGAAGGAACTATTGTTGACAAAGAAACGGGAAAGCCTATACCGTTCGCTTCGATTGGTGTAGTGGGCACTTCCAAAGGCACTAGCTCCAATCAGAATGGGCAGTTTTCTATTTCTGTAATTGAGCCCATTTCGCTAAAGGTCACTTGCATTGGGTATGAATCTCTTTTGATCAATTCACTGTCAGAAATGGCGTTCATCGAACTCAAACCCATCATTACACAACTAAGTGAAATTGTTATTTTAGATAAGCCCGCGAACGCGAGGAAGATTTTGCGAAAAGCTTTTGCCAACATTGATGAGAATTATAGCGATCAACCTTTTTTGCAAAAATTTTTCTATCGGCATTATTGCAAAGATGACAATGCGTATGGCAGATTGATTGAGGCATCAGTAGATGTATGGAAAAACCAAGGCTATCGATCTGTACAAAAAGTAGCGGGCGAGAAAGAAGAAATACGCGTGACGCAACTGCGAAGAAGTTTGGATAAAACAGAAATGGCACAAGGCCACGAACCAATTTCAATAGGAAATATTTTACAGGCTGATGTGGTAGCGTACCAAACCGCTACGAAAAATAATCACCTCTCTTTTTATACAGATGTGAGTAACATTAAAACTGATTTTGAAAGATATGACTTTACTTGCACGGCCATTACTTACTATGATGGGCTAGAGGTGTACCAAATAAACTACTCGCACAAAAAAGATTCTGTGCTTACCACCGCTGGAAATTATTTAGCCCTGACGCAAGTCACAGGCTCGTTGTTTGTCACTACCGATACGTATGCGTTCGTTAAAACGGAGGAGGAAAAAACATTTGGCAATAACACGATACGCACATTGGCTTATTACCGAAAATATGCTGATCGATATTATCCATATCATTTTATCCGCGAAGGCGAAAGTCATACTTCGGAAAACAACTCACACTCTTTTCACATCGAGTTGATGTCAGTAGAAGTAAAAAATAATATGCAGGAAAAATTCGTTGGCCGCTTGTCCAATAGAGAGGAGTTGTTGAACATCCCTTACGATTCTGCTTTTTGGACAAGCAGTACTGTTTTAAAAACCACACCCCTAGAAGATAAGATCATTGGTGATTTAGGTGGAGGCACTTCCTTGAACAAACAATTTTATCGCTACCGCCAATATGAAATAAACCTGCGTGATGGAGGAAAAAATGGTGAGGAAAAATTCAATTGGCTGTGCGAGGATAGCAAGGGAAATCGCATTCTCTATCTCGTTTTTTGGTCTGGCAGCGTTCAATCGTATTTAGTAGAGACCGAACTCGCTAAACGACTAAACAAAAAATACCGAAATAAAATAACCTTTGTATTTCTTTCATTGGATGATGATGAGAACCAGTGGCAACAGGCTGTCCAAAAGTTCAGCTTGTATACAGATGGCATTATCAATTATAGAATCGGTAGTAATTCAAAAACAGCAAAGGTTTTTGGCGTAAAAGAGATGCCTGCCTTTGTTTTAGTTGGAAGAAGTGGTGAGGTCTTCGACTTAAATGCAAAGCATCCCAGCAATCCATTGTTGGAAAAGGATTTTAAGTTTTTGATTGAGAAGCGGTAACTTATAAATAAAAGAGCCCATGATTGTCTATGGCATCAAAAATTGCAACACCGTAAAATCAGCCATAGAATGGTTGAATAAAAATAAAGTGGAATTTGAGTTTCATGATTACAAAAAATCAGGAATCACCGCTGCTAACCTCAGCGAGTGGTGCAAGCAAGTTGGCTGGGAAAGCCTTGTCAATAAGCGTGGCACCACTTGGCGACAATTAGAAGAAGTCGATCAAAAGAAAGTGATCAATGAAAAAGCTGCCACCGCTTTGATGCTAGAAAAAAATAGCGTGATCAAGCGGCCCTTGATTGAAAAAGGTGGCAAAGTTCTGCTAGTGGGTTTTGATGAAAATGCATACAAGAAAGTATTAAGATAGTTCAAACCTTGATAAGAGTACTCTGTTGCCGGCTTGTGGAGGAATTGAAATGAGTAGCCCACCTGCTGCTGAGGCTGGGTTAATTTTTTGTACTCTGTTTAAACCTGTTAATCCCATTCATTATTTCTTTATCTTGGCAATCTCTTAATCTGTCTCCATTTGACTTTCTCTCTCTTTGATGTAGCCATATTGATTGGCGTGAGCCAGGGATTTCTGGTGGCAGCATCTATTTGGTTTCGTGCGCACCTCACCCCGAGCAAGTTGTTACTCGCGGTGCTGCTGCTGGTGTTCAACGCGCTTTGCCTGAAAATTCTCATTCACACTACGGGGCTATGGCACACGCAGGTGTTTCGATATTTTCCTTTGGCTGTGGAGCTGGCCATTCAACCGCTAATGTGGTTGTACATTCTTTCTCTTACTCAAATCGATTTCAAGTTTCGAAAAAAGCACCTGTTGCATTTTGTTCCCTGCGGCTTGTCACTCATTTACTCGCTTTTCATTTATATCCTCGCGTTGGGTGAAGTTGACTTTGCCAGCAAAGACGCATTGGTCAATCGCTTCTACTTTAATACCGTAAAAGAAATCGAAGATTACTTGTCAGTGATGTCGGCCGTTGTGTATTGGGTGCTTGGCTTACGGGCGGTTCTTCGGTTTCGCATGTGGCTATTCAGCAGTACATCAAATACAGACTACCCCACGTATGTCTGGCTTAGAAACATCGCGCTACTGATGGGGTTGTTGATTGTACTATTGGCATTGAGTGTTGCACTAGATTATTTTTTCTCTATAGGCAATGTATTTGTGCATTGGCAAATATTTTTTGTATACATGGCCGGATTGATTTATTACCTCGGCTTTCGCGGATATCAATTGCCCGACCACTCTTTCTTTGAGATCAATGCCAAAGAACAAAGTCTTGTTCTTTCGCTCGAATCTGTAAAATCGACAGAGCTTACACCAACTAAATTTGATTTATCTCCCGAAAAGTTGACCGACTTAACACAATCCATCGTGCATGCACTCGAGTCGAACCAAGTTTACCTGGATGCTGACTTAAACATTCAAAAACTTGCGACCATCGTACAAGTAAGTCCGGCCTTGCTGTCGGCTGTTGTCAACCAAGAGTTTGGTAAAAACTTTCGCAACCTTGTTAACGACTATCGGCTTGCACATGTAAAGAGAAAACTCACTGACCCGGCCAGTGCGCACCTTTCTATCAACGGCATCGCGTTTGAGTCGGGGTTCAACTCCGAAGCCAGTTTTTATCGTATTTTCAAATCAGCCGAAGGCATGTCCCCCAAAGAATACATGCAAAAGTCTTCTATCTAAGAAATAATTACTGTCAAAACATGTTTTAAGAGTCCGCGGCAGCGTGGGTGCCGTTCTTTTGTCAAAAAAGAAAAAGTCATGAGCACGAAAAAAAAGATAGCCGCTGGTCTGTTGGTGACGGTAGCTATTGTAACGACAATCGCCTGTTCGAACACGTACCTGGGTCGCTATGTCCGCTGGAACCTTCCAGATGTGTACGACCTCACTAAGTTTCCATCCGTTCCCATCGGTCATTCGGGGGAGCCACGGCAATTTGTTGAATCGCTCAATCCCACGTTGACTGATATGATTGTGAAGCACGAGGGTGTAATAGTTCCGTTGAAAGACCTCTTAGCCCAATCCAAAACACGGGCTTTTATTGTTTTGCGCAACGATACCATCATTGCAGAAAATTATCCGCTGGGCGACACGCGTGAAACACTCTTCAAATCGTACTCGATGACCAAGTCGGTGCTATCACTCCTGATTGGTATTGCTATAGCCGAAAAAAAAATAACCAGTGTAAATGACCCAGTCGGGAAGTACATTAAAGATTTATCTCCTGCCATCTCTCATTTAACTATTAAAGAATGCCTGCAACAAACTACGCGCATCCAGTACAATGAGAGTTACTGGCCATGGAGTGATGAACCCAGTTGGTACTATACCACCGATGCGCGCGCTTTAACCAAGCGAGTTGTGATTGATAAGAAACGCACCTCAAAATATGAAAATGTAGAGTACAATGTGTTGCTGCTGGGCATGGTATTGGAAAATGCTACTGGCACCACCATCAGCCGCTATCTGGAAGAAAAAATCTGGAAGCTTGGAGGGATGGAGCAAAACGCAAGTTTTTCCATTGACAGTGAGAAGAAGCGATTTGAAAAAGTAGGCGATGGCTTAAATACTCGTCCTATGGACATGGTGCGATTGGGAAAACTACTGCTCGATAGCGGAGCGTATCACGGCAGCCAACTCATTCCTGCTGAGTGGATTTCAGAATCAACATCTTTTGAAAAAAGCATCCCTTCCAATTGGAACAATACGAACTACAACTACTTGTGGTGGGTATTAAAAAATGGTGACTACTATGCTAACGGTCATTTCGGTCAGTACATCTACGTGAGTCCACGCACCAAAACGGTGATTGTGCGCCTCGGTGAAGAAAGTGCCGGCATCTGCTGGTGGTGTGTTTGGCCGCAGATGGTAGATGTATTGGAATAAAAGCTATCTCTTTTTAGGTTGCAGAAAAGACCCAGAATCTCTTCTGGGTCTTTTCTGCTGACGAAGTGATTTTCGCATCCTTTCAAAAACAGTACTTTCCTACTCCATCCTCAACGCCTTCGTTGGATTGGCGTTAGCCGCCCGTAGTGAAAGTATGCTGATGGTAAACCACGCTACGAGGAACACAGCCATGCCGGCCATCAAAAAACGAAGAGGATTGATGACGGCTTGCAAGGTAAAGTTCTGTTCCCATTGACTAATTAGATACCATGTGAGTGGTGTGGCCACCACGAGTGCAATCACTATCAGCCAGATAAATTCTCGTGTGATGAGCAATATCACACTTGGTACCGTTGCGCCTAGCACTTTGCGGATGCCTATTTCTTTTGTCCTTCGTTCCACCACAAAGGCGGTGAGCCCCAGCAATCCGAGGCAGCCGATAAACATGGCGAGTCCGGTGAACACGCCTGCTACTTTACCCAATTGTTGGTCGGCCTTGTACTGGCGGTCAAAATCTATGTCTAAAAAAGAATAGTCGAACGGAAGGTAAGGAATGAGTTCGTTCCATTTTTTCTGAACGCGACTGATGGTTGCAGGTAAATCTTTTCCGTCAAGACGAATGGACATGCGACCTACATTCCTTGTCATGGCTATCATGAGCGGTTCTACTTTTGTGTGTAGTGAGCGATAGTGGAAATCTTTCATCACGCCAATAATCTTACCACCCTGTCGTCCGCGTACCTTTTTGCCAATGGCCTGCTCGGGTGTCCAATGGAAATCTTTCATGGCTGTCTCATTGATAAGATACGCAGTGGTGTCATCCGACTTTACATCGCGCTGAAAGTCGCGGCCTGCCAAAAGTTTTATCTGATAGGTAGTCAGGAAATCATGATCAGCATAAATGAAATTGATATTTGTGGGTGACATCTTTCCATCAGTCATTTCAATTTCTGTATAATTATTACCAGCCGATTGCCCCGGAGTGGATGATGACCCCGTAGCAGCTGTCACACCCGGTACTTTTTTCAATTCATTTTTAATGGCATCCAGATAATTGACAATAGCTGTGTCGCCATTGGTGGGCACGAGTATTATTCCTTCTTTGTCGAAACCAAGGTCTTGTTTGCGCACCACATCCAGTTGGTCGTACACCAGCAGTGTACCGGCAACGAGCATAATGGAGATGATGAACTGTGTGCTCACAAGCACTTTTCTCAACGCGTTGTGACCAAATATTCCTTTTGATGAAGGGCGAAATATTTGCACCGGCTGAAATTTAGAGATGATATAGGCGGGATACGCGCCAGCCAGGAATCCAATAAAAATGACCAGCGCTAAAATTGTTCCTGCTACCATCCATGCATTCGGCAAAATCGAGAAGCTTAAAGGAGATTCAACCAGTGTGCGGAAAGGCGGAAGTGCAATCCACACCAATCCGACTGCAAGAATTGACGCCACTAGCGTGATAATGAGTGACTCCCCGAGAAATTGTGCAATTAGCATTCTCCTGAGTGCGCCCAACGTTTTGCGAAGCCCAACTTCTTTTAGTCTTCTCGAAGCGCGTGCTGTAGCCAGATTAATATAGTTGAAGCATGCTATCAAGAGTATGAATACGGCAATGATCGACAAAATGTAAATGTTATTTATACTACCGCGAGTACCGTTCTCCCACGCGCGAGGCGGAGCCATGTAAATGCTAGCGAGGGGCTGTAGTGGGAGGTCTTCATAGTACATTCCACCCTTCTCTACATTTCTTTGCAAAAAGTCCTTCATCTTTGCGCGCACGTTGTCAACTGATGCATCCTCGCGCAGTAGTACGTAGGTGTGAAAGCCATTCCAGAACCACGCACGGTCTTCGCTGTCTTTATTATTGCGGCTCCACGTAGAAAAGGAAATCAGGTTGGTGAATCGAAAATGTGAATTCTCGGGTACGTCCTCCATCACACCTGTTACCTTGTAATTATCATAATCCATTTTAAGAGCCTGCCCAAGCGGATCCTCGTTGCCAAAATATTTTTTTGCCATCGACTCTGTCAATACAATCGAAAACGGTTCACGCAGGGCTGTCTTCTTGTCGCCCTTCAGGAGTTTAAAACTGAAAACATCAAACACGGTACTGTCTGCGATATACGTGTCGGGCTCATAACTCGATATCTCATTTCGCTGTGCCAGCAGGCTCCATTGCTGCAGGCGCACGTAGTTTTCTACCTCGGGGAAGTCTTTTAAAAATCGTGGCCCCATCGGAGGTGCGCTGGTGGACTGAAACAATTCTTCATTCTCCGTCCTCAGGTTTTCTACAATACGAAAGATGCGGTCGGCCTTTTGATGATACCGATCGAATGTAAGCTCACTGTAAACATAGAATGCGATGAGGCTGAAGGTGGCCAAACCAACAGCAAGCCCGACAATGTTAATAGTCGAGAAACCAGCACTGCGCATCAGCGAGCGCACAGAGGTAATAAAATAGTTTTTGAACATGGGCGATGGATGATTTAATGATGAACGACCTATCTTCTTTATAATCCCCGGACGGAATAAACCAAGGATGCGAACCGAGAACTGAAATTTTGCTTTGGTGATGTTTCCTGCTTCGATATCGCGCTCAAATATTTCCCTCAAGTCACCTTCAATGTCTTCTGCGATAGCAGGATCGCAGAACCAACGGAAAAACCGCAGGAGAAACTTAGGGGGTTGTATGTGAGGAATCGAATTCATGATTTGGGGAACGCTATGCGTGGAATAGCTCTGAACATCTCCACACGTTGATCCTGTGTCTCGCGCAAGATTCGTGACCCAAGGCTGGTGAGACTAAAATATCTTTTTCTTTTGCCTCCACGTACATTAGTAGCTTCACCGAATTCTGAAGTGAGGTAGCCTTTGCTCTCCAGTCGTCTTAAAACGGTTTGTAGCGCACCGATGCTCACCTTCCGGTTTTGGCGCGCTTCGATTTCGTCAATGATAGCCACACCATAGGCCTCTTTATAAAGTATGCCTACCGTAAGCATTACAATTTCTTCAAATTCTCCGAGTTGATGGCGGTTCATGTAAGTTATATTTGACTTAAATGTAGTTATTATACTCTTTAAACAGAAAATGGTTACAGAAATAGGGTAATTTTTTAGTTCTGAATGACCTTAATGATTAATGGGTTTTGAAAAAGTATGTAAGAGGAATCAGAAAAGACTCAACTCCAGAGTTGAATTAAGTAGCGTTAAACTACTTCTTCCACTTTTGCAGTCTATCGAGATAGAGATACGATTCCACAAACACACGATGCTCGGGGCTTGTCATTTTTTCTAGCAGGATTAATGATGATACATAGCTAGCGAGGTTGCCATTGGATGAACTGAACTTGCCGTCTTCAACGTACGTCACCAACGAATCGTCTTGCACAATCAAATTCGGAAAGTCTATTTTGAGTTGTTTGCCGCCACCAATCCACGTTACGATTTTCTTGCCGTCAGCAATGCCCGATGCGCCAATCAGTTGTGCCCCCGCACAATTGCTTACTGTATAATCCGTCTCTTGGTTTTTTCGCTTGATGAACTCTACTATTTTGTCGTTGTGCACTTGGGCATACATATCATACGCACTCGGCACGAAGAGTACGGTAAGCTTCGGGCAATTTTCGAATGTGTAATCCGGAACGAGCTTTAAACCCTCCTCACTCACAATCAGTTTTTCCGTTTCAGCAATGGTGACTACGTTAAAAAGTTGATTGCCTTCTTTCGTTGGTTTGGTAAACACGTCAGCCGCTGCCGTGACTTCGGTTGTGAGCACACCGTTGTACATCAGTAGCCCAATGGTTGGCAATTCTTTTTTGAATGGTTTCTGGTGCTTAGTCAGCGTATCCGTTGGACTGGCTGCTTGATTGGAAGTGGTTGAGTTGGTATTGCAACTTAACAACGCAGTTGAAAGTACTGCAACAACTAAAATCAGTCTGGTCATCTTAGGGTTTTTCGTAATGCAAAGTTAACGGTAATTGTTAAACTCCCTCTGCTGGTTTTGCCAGATACATCGGAGACAGTGATAGTACCTTGGTGTGATGCCAACTCAAGCGAAGGCCACACTTTTTTTGTTCTGCGATCTTTAAATTTCTTTACTCAAATTCTTTAAAACACTTTGGGGATTTTTGAGTTCTTCAATTAATAAGTGGACTAGTGTACATGGATTATGCTTTGCATACCTTTCATCTGAATAATCTGACAAAAGTTTATTAGACCACTTAATATTAATAGCTTGATCTTGATTGCCAAAATTCTTAAGTATCGAATACATCTCAATACTATTTTTAGCGTAGACATAATTATCATTGCGTGACACTTTTCTTACCTGAGTCTCAAGATATTCCTTGTATGCATCTCGAGTCATTGCGACATTTACATACTGAAAATGTAATAGAAACCAAAGTTCAAAGGCTTGGTTAGACCAAGCGCAATGTATACCATTTCCAAGAGCCTTATAAATTGCATTATTAAAACTCTCTTCTGGAAAATCATCTCGATCAAAAACAGCCCACACACGATCGTAATTTCTAATGGATGCATCTCTAATTTTTATTGCGCGGTCAACTAAAGATAATGTGTTCAAGCCAGAACCTTCTATGACAAGCTTTACGATACCCTTAGGTAAATCTTTTTCTAGCTCTATGAAATAGTTTGGCTCAGTCTTAGTTCCTTCGCAAACAATCAAAAAATAAACAACCTGATCCCGTGTTCCTACCTGTCTCTTCGTTCCCTCGATTCTCTCAAGCCGTTTCCTTACGCTGTTATCTATCTTGTCTACTCTTGCCATGATTTGGTAAGTTTAGAAAAGTCACCCATGAATGGAATTGCCCTATATCTTCCAGCGATATAATCTTTTTCGTATGATCTATCATTTCTTACTTTAGTACCATCAGTCTCTCGATACTCAACTAAAGAATACAAATCAGTAGATTCAAGCTTAGTTTTCTCTGTAAAATAGATTTGATCTCTTCGAAAGCATCCGTGGCTGAGTAAATTCGTATCATGAGTAGCAAATACTAGTTGTGCGTTGTTTCTGTTGTGTTTTGGTGAGTTAAATAACTTCACAATTGCCATTGTTAATAGCGGGTGCAGTTTTGCGTCTAATTCATCAATGATTGTTACTCCTCCCGTGAGCAAGCCTAAACTCAGTCTCCCGGCCATATCGTACAATTTGTTCGTTCCCGCTGATTCTTGAGTTAGAAGATCAAACTTGAATCTATCATCGACAATTAATCCAGACTCATCAAACTTACTATGGTACGTTACGACTTTTTTTTCTTTTTCATCAAATTCAAAATCTTTAAATCCAAGATCTAGAGGAAGAAGAAAGTCCTTAATCCAAGTATTAAGATTTTTGTTTTCAAGAAGAAATGATGATACAAATTTTACCTGCTCATGTTGAAGTCCAGAAAAGTTAACCTGTTTGCTAAACCATTCTATGATTTTTTTTGCGGTCGGTCCATTAAACTGATCAACGATTGAAAGAAATAATGCGTTACCTCTTGTTTTCTCTTCCACTCCCCTTGCCTCTTCAAATTCATCAGAAATTTCAATCGACTCAAGTTCTCTAATGAATAAATTTTGTTCCGTTCCGCCTGGCAATGTTTGAAATAGCCACTCTAGCCGGACACTTTTTTTATCAACTTCAAAACCATATCTAAATAAATCGTTCTCAATAATAAATAGTACCTCGAAGAAACTTGGCTGGGTCTCGGTTTCAGTGCTTAGTAGAAAAGGGGTGACCGGAATCTCGTCTGAGGAGTTATATTTTCCTGACCCTTTAACCACACTAGACATTATACTCATCGCTTTGATCAAATTACTCTTACCACTAGAGTTGGCGCCATAGATAACTGCGCTCCGGAGTATCTCTAACTTATCCTTTACGATTACATTATCAGGATTTTCTTTAATGCTTGACGCTTCCAAGCTCAATGTCTTCTTCTCTTTGAATGACAGGAAATTTCCAACTGTAAATTCAACTAGCATAGTCTCAAAATTAGATTGTGAGAAATTTTCTCACATTTTTTGCATAAATATATAAAAATGCATTGTAAAAAGTGCTATTTGTGAGAGAATATCTCAAGTTCAATAAGAATTCTAATAAGCAGCTCAATGGTGCTTTTGACTTTAAGCACAAACATTCAAAAAACTGCATTGTCGTGCCGTTTCCATCAAATGACGGGCAAATGACGGGTGAAAATGGCAACGAGTGATTCCATCGTGCCCGTTAAACGCGTAACATTGTGCTTCAATAAAATGCTTATGCAACAACCGGAATTGGGCAGGCGACTTACCGCTTTACGTAAAGAAAAAAACCTTACTCAAGAAGAGTTGGTCGAAAAAAGCCACGTGAGTGTGCGCACCATTCAACGTATTGAGGCAGGCGAGGTCATGCCCCGCATAATCACTATAAAAATTTTATTAGAAGCACTTGGAGAGAGTTATGAATCATTTTCAACCAAACAAAACCAAGTGATGGAAACACAAAAAAGTACTTTACCTACCACCCACCGAAACACGCTCTTGATAGCCGTGTTGGCGGGAGTGGTCTATCTGATTTCTGAAATTATTCTCGGTACGATGGACATTGCCTGGTTCACGGGTGATCGTGACTGGGGATTCCGGATGAATGCCATCTACACCGTCCTTACGGTGGTGATGGTGATTTCGTTTGTGCTTTTTGCGCGTGGATTTATCGCGCTAAGCACAGTATTTGAAAACTCGTTGTTGAAAGTGGCGGCTTATCTGCTCATGGTTGTCACCTTTGGCAAGGGCATTTTTGATGTGAGTTCGCTAGCGGCAGAAGACATGGAGAGTGTTTGGATTCCGTATGCAGCAATCGCTGTGGTGATGGGCGCGTTGGGTATTGTATTCGGAGTGGCCCTTCTTCGGTTACAAGATAGCATGGGCGAACTATCGCGCATGGCGGGGATATTGGAAATAGTGATGGGCTGTATGCTCATTACCGTAGTGTTGTTTTTTATCAGCTACGTGGTATTGATACCAGCCGTTGTGTTAGAAATACTGGTGCTCTATCGTGGTTATGAATATCTTTCTAAATCGCCAGAAGCTGTCAACGAAGCTTAACCAAGTTTTTTCAATAATACTTTTTCAAAAACTAATTTCTTTTTTATGAAACTTAAAATTGCCGGGATTGGTGTGTTCTTTTTGGTCGTCATCTTTTTCTATTTGGGTTGGCGTACGCCTTCGCTATCGGATAATCATGGAAAAATGGATACGCATTTATACTTGAGTGATGGCGCGAAGCAGCCGTTGGTCGTTGCTTTTGGAGGAGGCTCGGGGGGGAATGACTGGGAGCGAAATTATTTGAAAGACAAACGCGATTCCTTGCTGGCGCATGGCTGTGCTGTGCTGGCGATCGGCTATTTCAAAACCGAGAACTCGCCCGGTTCACTCGACCGCATTTCGCTCAACGCCATTGCTGATACGATTTTGAGCATCGCCAAACGAATACCGCAAATAGACACTGCTCGTATTATCTTGATGGGCGCGTCCAAGGGAGGTGAGTTGGTGCTGAATCTGGCCAGTCGGTATTCGTGCTTCAAAGGTGTCATTGCGCTTTCAACTTCACATATCAGTTTTCCGGCCATTACCATTTCAGCTAATACCTCTTCGTGGATGTACAATGAACGAGAAGTAACGTATGTACCGGCTCCATTCAAAACTATATGGCCCGCATTGAAGGGAGATTTGCTTGGTGCTTTTTCAATGATGTTGGAAAACAAAGAGGCGGTGACGCAAGCTGAAATTGAAGTGGAGAAAATCAATGGACCAATCTTTATTCTTTCTGCTGACCAAGATGAACAATGGCCGGCTAAAGAAATGTGCGAGCAATTGGTGGAACGGTTGAAGCGAAAAAAATTTGCACATCGGTATGAGCACATTGTGGTGAAGGGCACGCATATCGAACCACTTAATCATTTTGATAAGGTGTATGCGTTTTTGGATGCCATACAGTAGCTAACAACCAAATTATTCATGCTATGAAAAGAATATTACTCTTTATTTTAAGTACCATCCTGCTCATGCTTCTATGGGCTGGCATTGCCCTTTTTGGTACGGTAGAAGGTTGGTTTCATCAACCTATTGCTAAATCAAAAACACCCGCATCTTTTCTTGAGGCTGTAAACGGAGAAATGAATAAACAATTCGTTGGAAATTTTGCGATGGCTGTAATGAAGAATGGAAATGTTGAACATGAAAAATTTTATTCCGCAGGAAAACCAGTAGATAAAAATACAGTGTTTCAGGTCTCATCATTGAGCAAATGGATTTCTGCTGTTGGAATCATGAAGCTGGTAGATGATGGAAAGCTCGATTTAGACGCACCGGTAAGCAACTACTTAACGCGATGGCAATTGCCGCCCAGTCAATTCAATAACGAAGAAGTCACCGTGCGGAGATTGTTAAGTCATACCGCAGGACTTACCGACAGGCTTGGTTACTCGGGTTTTAAATCAGGAACACCGATACAATCTTTAGAAGAATCCTTAACCAAAGCAGCCGATGCTGATGAAGGCGTCAGTGGCGAGGTACGTGTAGGTATGAAGCCAGGCGAGTTTGAATACTCCGGTGGTGGCTATACACTTCTGCAATTGCTGGTAGAAGAAGTTAGCGGACAATCCTTTGCTTCGTACATGAAGGAAAACGTATTTGTTCCTCTTAACATGACGCACACTTCGTATGTGTGGGAAGATTCACCTGGTCTTGCGCTGGCTGAATTTTACAATAGTGATGGAAGCAAGGCTGCTCATTATCGCTACACATCACTTGCCGCTACATCACTATATACTTCTCTATCTGATTTAGAACTATTCTTTCAGGTATTTCTGAAAGGGAGAAATAATGAACCCATTGGAAGAAATGTGCTTAAGCCAAAAACACTTGCAGCAATGCGAGAGTCTCATGGAAAATCAATGGGGGTAGATATTTGGGGATTGGGTACTGTACTTTATGCAACGACAGACGGGAATGATTTCATCATCGGTCACGATGGGAAGAGTACGCCCCCCATCAACACAGCTGTTCGTTTGAACCCAGATACTGGTGACGGGATTATTGTTCTTGAAACCGGAAACCCGGCACTCGCTACGAAATTAGCAAGTGAGTGGGTCTTCTGGAAAACCGGAAAAGTAGATACGTTTCTTTTTCCAATGTTGATTGATGAAATGACACGCGCTATTGGACTTGGTTGGATTGTGATTTTAGTTAGCACAATTGTCTTAGCTGTTTTTAAAAGGAATAAATTTTCAAAAAAATAATTTCTACACAATGAAAATTGCTGGGATTGCCGTATTGTTCTTAGTCGTCATCTTTTTCTATGTGGGTTGGCACACACCTTCCTTATTGGAAAATCATGGAAAAATGGATTCGCATTTATACTTCAGTTATGCATTCGAATAAAGAATGGGACGAGGTAGGTAGCAAAATGTTTCTTACTTCCTCCCGAGTACCCATCCGATTGCGCCTCCCGTTGCACCCATCATCACGGTCATCACAATCGGGTCAACCAGTGTGGCAGTTAGATTAGAAATATTGGTGGTGCCGTACATGTTCAGGCCGAAACCAAGTGATATAATAAAACCAATAATGGCACCCGCCTTTAAGCCACCCCCAAACGTAGTGATGTTGGCCCAGTTGCCGAAGATGTACACCAGCAGGTAAGCCTGCACCACGTTACCGACAATCAGTGCCCACCATTGCATGTCGTCATCGGTGCGCATGACACCAGTGGCCGAGCCCGTGTTGGCGCCCATAAAATCGGAGAGTAGAATACCATACAATAAAAAACCGAGCATGAAGTACACAATGAACCCAGCTAGGGTTGCCATTATTCTTTTCTTTGCGTCCATAAATTTGAGGTTTTGATTTAGGATGAGAGAAAGGTAGTAAAAAAATTTGTGGAAGCGAGAGGATTCTACCTAGGGGTAGGATGAGCTTGATATATTGGTGTTTAAAGAAGTTTTTTGTAATTATCAATTTTCATTTGAGTGCGTTCCTTGTAGTCCTTAATTGATCCGGCCTTTTTAAGTAGGTTTAAGTTGGATATGACTTGAGATAACCACCGAAAAATCAATTTTGTTGTAATTGCAATGGATGCATATAAAATAACATTGCTATGAAGATCCCTAAGAAATAAATACCATATAATCCAGACGACAACTATAATGAACATAGCTATGCTCGAGTTGTGGAGGTTTATTAGTAATTCGAAAGATTCGTTTTTACTGTTTAGCGCAAGTTTCTCAACCTGCGCCATCTCCCCTTCATAATGATTTATTATCAATTCAATATTTTTTTTAGTCCATTCTGAGACCTTAGTACCTAAATTGAATGAGCTAGATTTTAACTTCCAAATGAACAACCGGTATATCTTTTTGGAAAAATCCGTTAATAAATTACTAATGATACCGAGAAGTATTGCAGATACGATTGGATTTTCGGTAACCCAGTGATTTAAGTCTTTAAAACTCATTGCAAACGATAAGTTTAGTAAAGTTAGTTCAATTATTCTGATAAGGTTTAGAGGATGTCTTTTGTATCTTCGTGAAGAAAATTTGCATTCAAGACCTTTTTTGCTTGAACCCCACCAACCCCAAAGTTGATTGGCTGGCAGAAGAATTGAAATGGGGCTCCCCGTTCTTCAAATCTTCTAGTCGTATATTCGCTATATGAATGCAAACTCCATCATACAGGCCTCCATTGATTTTATTGATTCTAAATTGTCGGCTTTGTCAGATGATTGTAAAGAGGACTTTGCAAAGAGGCTTCGGCTCGAGTCGCAACCGGCAAATACCACATTAGTGAAAGAAGGCGAATTTTCAGACAAGCTGTTTTTCATCTATGCGGGCAGTGTACGCGCCTACTATGTAAAGGATGCTAAAAACATAACTGATTGGTTTGGATTCGAAAATGATTTTATCTGTGCCATCAACAGTTACTTTCTTAACATTCCCAGTCCCCATTATATTGAAACCATAGAACCGACCACGCTACTAATCATCAATCGCCAGGACGTAAACTATTTGTGCGACACCTATCACGATTTCGACCGCTTCGGCCGACTGGCCGTTACTCAAACCATGTTGCAATTGCAACAACGCGTTGTCTCTCTCCAGTTTGAATCAGCTCAACAGAAGTATGAAACTTTAACAAAATTGCGGCCTGATATCACGCAACGTGTTCCTCTCGGCCACATCGCTTCGTACTTGGGCATGACATTAGAAACGCTTAGCCGTGCTCGGCAACCCAGAAAATCGAATTTGATTTAAATCAAATGGCATTGCCAGATTTTGCCTCATCTTTCGAAAAAAAATGAATTATGAATCTGGCTTTACTTGCAGCCAACTCGTTGGTGCTACTTACGTTTATCGCGCACACTTTTTGGGGCGACAAGGAATACAAAATACTTGAGCCCGTAGATGGAAGTACTGATCTTCGGGAAAAATGGACAATGGGTCGAGGTGCATTTCATATCGTATCCGCTGATTTTTTATTGGCTTTTATCGGGCTAACACTCATCAACTTTACAGAACACGTAAAAGAGAAATCGCTCATCCTGACCTTGCTGTCTACCTACTTCTTTGCTTATGGATTAGCGTTCTTAATAACGCTTATCATCTCTAAAAAATTTAAAAATAGCTTTTTTAAATTAGGGCAATGGTTGCTTTTGTTTGCCATTGCTGGTTTGATCTATTGGGGAAAAGAATGAAAGAAACACGAATTCGCAAAATTCATTTTGCCAGTGGACTGACGCTTTCCGTCTTCATTGGCCTTCATTTGATGAACCATCTGGCAAGTATAGCGGGTTCGGAACGGCATATTGAGCTGATGAAAATATTGCGCAACTTTTATCGTACACCGGTCATTGAGTTTTTACTTTTTGCGGCCGTGCTGGTGCAGATATCTTCTGGTATAAGGCTTTTTCTATCGAAAAGAAAAACCAACAAGGTTGGATTTGAGCTTTTACAAATCTACACGGGCTTATATCTCGCTGCCTTTTTGGTTATCCATGTAAGCGCGGTTCTAGCTGGAAGGTTTATCCTTCATCTTGATACAAATTTTTACTTTGGTGCTGCGGGTCTAAATTCCTTTCCTGTCAACTTGTTTTTTATTCCTTACTATAGTCTTGCTATTTTTTCATTTTTCGGTCATATCGCAGCTGTCCATCATTATAAAATGAAGAACGCTATATGGGGATTATCGGTGGATGGGCAATCCAAAGCTATTTTGATTTTGGGGGCATTGGTTATGCTACTCATTCTTTATGGAATGACCAACGGATTTATGGGAGCAACAATACCTGAAGAATACAGACTTTATTAAGTTCCGCTTATGAAAGTTATCAATGTCCACCAGCGAATCATTCATCAACCCAAATCGGTTGTAGCCGAATTGTTCAATACGCTAGCTTCTAAAAATGATTTGATGTTAGCTACCAACAAATGGCCAGCTATGAAGTTAGATAATGGGCTAACAGTGGGTTCCAAAGGAGGACACGGGCCGATTCGTTACACAGTAGAAGCGTACTCATCTGGAAATTTTATTCAATTTCGATTTTCGAAGCCTCGTGGCTTTCATGGTTTTCATCGTTTTGATATTGTCGCATCGGATACTCACACAACTGAAATCAGACACATCCTTGACATGCATACTTCCGGGTTCGCTTTGCTAACTTGGCCGTTGGTCATCCGTTGGCTACATGATGCGCTGATCGAAGATGCCTTTGACAAAACGGAAAATCATTTTTTATCGCAAAAGAAAACCACACCTTGGAGTGCCTGGGTAAAATTTCTTCGATGGCTTTTGAAATAAGGCCGTCAGCTGATTTTCAAACTCATTACAATTGCTCCACCGATAATACCCAGCATAACTAGGATAACATTTTCAAGCAACAATTTGAAATTGTAATAAAGCCAACAACCAACACAGGCTCATCTCAATTCCATTTGCTACCTTACGCTGATGAATTCCTTTCTGGTTTGCTCCATATGCGGAGCCAGTTTTCTGCTTAGTTTCCTACTTTTCTTTCATCCCTTCCAGCAGAATATAAAAGCCAATCGGTGGCTTGGTTTTTTTGCTTTTATAATCGGCTGTGCTTTCATCGGCACCTATCTTACTTTAACAGAAACAACCGGTTCAAACAACTTTCTGTTTAAGATTCTGAACAGTTTGCAATTTCTTTTAGCACCCAGTTTTTACTTCAGCATTCTTTATTTTGTAAAACCCACCAAAGTATTTACAAAGATGGATTGGCTTCATTTCTTGCCCTTTGTGATTTACACAGTCGCAGAAACAATCTGGAATCCCGACAAAGAGAGTATTTCAACGTTCACACTTTTTACGATTGATGGACATACAGACATTCTGGTACGGAACATATTGCCATTAATCGCGCTCGTTTATTTGATTCAATGCTATTTCATCTTAAAAAAACACAAGGCCAACCTCAAGCGAATATCTTCTGCCATCCACCAAATTAGTCTGGATTGGCTGGTTCAATTCTTATTCATCCTACTAATAATCGTGTTTATTTGGATCAATGATGCACTCTTTGGCTTGCCCTTTATAACAGAGGCAACCAATTTTGTTTACGCGATTGCTATCTTCTTTTTAGCTTATTTCTCAATCCAACAAAAGGCAATTTTTGCTTTTAAAGAAAAAGATATAGTCCAGATCTCGGAAGTGCTTGAGTATGAAGATTACAAAACAGAAATAAGCACTCCTTCGGTAATCGAGGCATCCACTACTAATACGGATGTTGATGCTACCGAAGTTTCCAATGCAAAGCCCAAACTCAAAAGACTCCATGCCGGGCAAGTGGTAGATTTATCGTCCCGATTATTTTCTCTGATGGAAAATGACAAACTCTTTCTTAACAATGAGTTGAACTTGCCAACGGTTGCCGAAAAGTTAGATATCAGCATCCACGAAGCCTCCTTTTTGATTAATGAAGCCGCTCAAGATAACTTTTACAACTTCATCAATAAATACAGAGTTGAGGAAGCCAAGAAACTGTTGGCTTCTGCCAAAATGGAGGAATTGAATATTGTCGGTATTGCCTTTGCCTCCGGGTTCAACTCAAAGACCACCTTTAATACCACCTTTAAAAAAACGGTCGGTATCTCCCCCTCTCAATACAGCAAACAGCACAAAAAATAGCCAAAAAACATGTTCGGCTTTATCCAGACGAACAGTTGAAGGGCTGTAGGGCTTTAGTTTTGGGCATTGTTAATAACTAATCTTTCAATTATGTCAAAATTAAAGAATCTCCTGGGGGGCGTTTTAGTAGTCTTTGCTATGGCCGGCTCGATTGCCGTCAGTGCCTGCACTGTTTTTATGGCCAATGATGGAAAAAGCGTTTGGATTGGGAACAACGAGGATGAGCTGCAAACTATAAACTACAGAATGTGGTTCTATCCGGCCAAAAGAGGCAACTATGGTTACGCTATTTGGACAGAACTGAACTTTGGAAAGCTACTCAATGGTCTTTCGTATCTCAATCCACAAGGTGGCCTCAATCAATTCGGGCTTTTTATGGACTTTACGGCAACAGACGGAATCTCAATTGTTATCGATGACCAAAAGAAAGACAGAAAAAAGGAGGTAGTAACAGACATTCTAAAGAAATGCAAAACGGTTGACGAAGCATTGGCCTACCTTAGCAAGTACAACTTGATAAAATTGAAGTATGCACAGCTGTTCATTGGCGATGCCACCGGCAATTACGCCATTGTTACGGGTGGATACATCGTGCGTAAAACAGACGCTAGTTTTGCTTTAACCAACTACTGCATTAACGATGGCCGCAAAGAAGCCTGTCACAGAAGAGATGTGGCCACTCATTACTTAAACGCAACCACCACTTTTCAGTTAAATGACATTACGAGCATTCTGGAGAAATCTGCGGTCAAGCTTCCCAATAATTCGATTACAAATTATTCAATGGCTATTGATTTGAAAACCAGCACTATTCATCTGTATCACAAAGGCGATTTTAAAACGGTTTCCGTTTTGGTATTATCCGAAGAACTTAAAAAAGCGAAACATCACAAAAACATTCAAGATTATTTTCCGGAAAGCATTACCCCTATTCTTGAAACATCCTACAAAAACAATGGCATCAACGCTGCCATAGAGCAGTACAAGACATTACGAAAAACATCGAATCTAAAATATAATTTCAAAAATAATGATGTGCTCAACCTTGCCATCAGTTGGATTGAAAAAGGCCAAACCAATGATGCCATAAAACTGCTGGAATCTCTAAAAGAATTTGACCCGACCAATACAACAATCTATTCGTGGTTGGGTGTGGCAAATCGGAAGAACAACAACCTGGAAGAAAGCAACAAATACTTTTCAAAAGTATTGACCGAAAATTCAAACGACTACGTAGCTACACTTTTTGGGAAACAAGAAAATCAAAAAGTGACTTTCAAGTTACCAGACTTTGAAGGTGCGGAACAGGTTTCTTTGATTGGCGCCTTTACAGAATGGTTGAAGAATCCCATCAAAATGAAAAAGGAAGACGGCTATTGGACGTGCGAAGTTACTTTACCAAAAGGCGAAAACACATATAAGTTCATTGTGAATGACCAATACCTGGCCGACAGCAAAAACTATATGCACATTGGCACAGGTCCTAAAATTTATTCAAAGCTTTATGTTTGGTGAAAGAGATAACTGCACAAATTTCAAAAGCCCCTTCAAGGGTTGATCAATATCACACAAATCTCAATTGCCGCGAGAGATAACCCAAAAACAAAAAGCCCAGAATCTCTTCTGGGCTTTTCTCTAGACTCAATACTATGTACTCATTACTTAAAAAGGATATTCTCCTTTTCCAATCGCGTAGTTCGCTACTTTGCGTCTGGCTTCTTTTAAGTTGTAGGCATCAATCTTCGTGAAGCGCTTCAGGCCGAGCATCATAAAGCGTAGTTCGTCTCCTTCGGCAAATGCATAAATGGCTTGCTTGCCGGCACCTGCTGCTTTTTCAATAGCATGATGCAGATAAATCATGGCCATGGCAATTTCTACTTCACAGGCTTTCTCCCCGCGCACGCCAATTAATTTTTCTACACGCAAAATTACCGACTCGGCCACGTAGACTTCGATGAGCATATCGGCCAGATTCATCAATATCTCCTGCTCATCAGACAGCTTCATCATAAACTTTTGAATGGCTGCCCCAGAAACCATAAGACCTGCTTTCTTCAAATTCGCAATTGCTTTTTTCTCCTTTGCAAAAAGGGCAGTGTCATCACTCGCACCAAAATCAGGAATGGAAGTCAATTCTTTTTGCACGGCCATCGCAGGAGTCATCAAGTCCAACGATCCTTTCATCGCACGCTTCAACAACATGTCGATGGTAAGGAGTCGGTTGATTTCATTAGTGCCCTCAAAGATGCGGTTGATACGTGCATCACGATAAGCGCGATCCATCGGTCCTTCTGCCGAGAAGCCCATGCCTCCGTAAATCTGCACACCTTCATCCACAGAAAAATCCAACACTTCGCTGCCATGTACTTTTAAGATGGCGCACTCAATGGCAAAGTCTTCTAATGATTTTAGTCGTGCCTGGCCTTTCTCCATGCCTCCCGCTACCAAGGCTTCATACGCATCATCAATATTTTGCGATGCGCGATAGTGTGCGGACTCAGATGCAAAAATTTTAGTTACTACTTCTGCAATTTTGTGCTTGATCGCCCCGAAGGTAGAAATAGCTACACCGAACTGTTTGCGCTCGTTTGAATATTTGATCGCTTGACTGATCGTTGCTTTTGATCCACCCAAAGCCCCTGCACCTAATTTAATGCGACCAATGTTCAAGATGTTCACTGCAATCTTGAAACCATTTTCACGTTCGCTCAATAAATTTTCCACAGGCACTTTGCAATCATTGAAGAAAACCTGACGGGTAGAAGAGCCCTTAATACCCATTTTCTTTTCCTCTTCATTCATAGTGATGCCACCGAATGTTTTCTCAACAATAAATGCTGTGAGGTTTTTATCATTGTCGATTTTTGCAAACACAATAAAGATGTCTGCAAATCCACCATTGGTGATCCACATTTTCTGACCGGTGATCAAATAGTGCTTTCCATCAGCAGTCAGTTTTGCTTTGGTCTTGCCGCTGTTGGCATCAGAACCTGAATCGGGTTCTGTTAAACAGTAGCTCGCTTTCCACTCACCCGAAGCAAGTTTGGGAATATATTTTTTCTTTTGCTCTTCATTTCCATAGTACAAAATCGGCAATGTGCCAATGCCTGTGTGCGCAGAGATGGCCACTGCAAAAGAATAGCCCGCACCTACTGCCTCTGCCACCAACATCGTAGTATTAAAATCCATTCCGAACCCACCTAGTTCTTGAGGAACTGAAGTGCCTAATAAACCCAATGCTCCCGCCTTATCCAACAGTGACGGCATCAGCTTCGGATCTTTCTGCGAATCAATTAAATCCAGATGAGGATATACTTCTTGTTTCAAAAAGTCCTTGCACGTTTGTGCAATCATTTTTTGTTCTTCGCTGAATTCTTCAGGAATAAAAATTTCGTGCGCCTGTGTTTCGCGAATGAGGAACTCTCCGCCTTTTATCGCCTTCTTTGTTTCTACTGTTGCTGACATATTCTTGATTTTAAATTTTTCCTTTATTCATAAGTTGGCAGTAGGCAAATGCAATAGGCAACGTACAGAGCATAAATTGCTCAAAGTTTTATTTATCAACTCGCTTGGCTATTGCCTACTGCTTTTGCCTATTACTTCAATTCAGCATCTCATACACCCCCGCCACTCCTTGTCCTCCGCCCACACAAGCCGTTACCATTCCATATTTTTTATTTTGTCTGCGTAGTTCGTTGAATAACTGAACGGACAAACGTGCACCTGATGAACCAAGTGGATGACCCACTGCAATAGCTCCACCGTTCACATTTAGTTTTGCTCTGTCGATGCCGAGTTCTTTTACTACTGCGAGTGATTGTGCAGCGAAGGCTTCGTTCAATTCGATCAGGTCAATGTCTTGTAATTTCATTCCAGCAATCTTCAATGCCTTGGGAATTGCGGCTACGGGTCCGATGCCCATGATGCGTGGATCAACTCCTGCGGTTGCGTAGCTTACCATGCGAGCAATCGGTTTTAAATTCAATTGCTTCACCATCTTCTCACTCATCACCGCTACGAATGCAGCACCATCGGAAGTTTGCGAAGAATTTCCTGCAGTAACTGATCCGCCAACGGCAAATACAGGTTTCAGTTTGGAGAGTCCTTCAAAGGTTGTGTCTGCACGAATGCCTTCATCTTTATTGACAATATATTCACGTGTTTGCTTTTTCATATTCTCGTCAACAAATACTTCCTTCACAGTGATAGGCACTACTTCATCTTTGAATTTTCCTGCCTGCCATGCTGCTGCTGCTTTTTGATGCGACTCTACCGAAAATTGATCTTGCTCTTCACGTGTAACTTTAAATTGTTTTGAAACTTCTTCGGCTGTCAAACCCATGCTGGTATAGTAGGTTGGATTGTCTTTTGCAATAGCATAGTTCAATGCGGTCTTGAAACCCATTACTGGAACTAGCGACATCGATTCAGTTCCACCTGCAATAATAATGTCAGCTTGCCCTGCGTGGATGCGCGCACTCGCAATGGCGATTGCCTCCACACCCGATCCGCAATAGCGGTTGATCACCAAGCCAGGCACGTCTAATCCCATCGATAACAATGCAATGATCCTTCCCATCTGCATTCCTTGCTCTGCTTCAGGTACTGCATTACCTACGATCAGGTCATCAACCATTTTATTTTCTAATCCAGGGATTGATTTCACCAAATGCTTGATCACATCTGAGGCGAGATCATCAGGTCGTGTGAAACGAAAGCCTCCTTTTTTTGCTTTGCCGACTGCTGTGCGGAATCCGGCTACGATGTATGCGTCCATAGTCTTTGTGTTTTGAAATTCTTCTTTAGTTATAGTAGGCAGTAGGCAATTGCAATAGGCAAAGCTGCTGTCTTATATTTACTCCTTCTTTTTTCTTAAATACTTTTCAGGATTTTCAACCATGTGATTAAGCATTCTACCAACCTCTTCCGATCTTGCCAATAAATCTTTGTACATTTCATCAGCAACATAATTGCAAGCATGAGAGAAATCAAGCCACGATTGCGTTTCGCTATTCTCCATATCAGCATCTGACGATTTGCTCACAAAATAGGCCTTATAACTTCTCTTCCTGTAAGCTTCTGCAACACAACTGCAGACCGCTCTTGATGATCTTCTAATTTGATCTGTAAGCGAGTACCTTTCTTCTTTTGGAAAAGTCTTAGTCATTTCAAAAATCTTCATAGCCAATTCAAACGCTTTTTTATAAACTGTCAAATCTCTAAAACTTTGATTTGAACTACTCATGATCCTTAGCTTATTACTTGTCTCAATTTTTGCCTATTGCTTTTGCCTACTTTTCCCTTGTTTACTTTACTCCTAACTTTGCCTATTGCAATTGCCTACTGCCTACTAATTCCTCAAGGGCTTTCCTCCAGTCAATATTGCCTGAATTCTTTCTAAAGTTTTCTTCTCCCCTGTGAGAGACAAGAACGCTTCACGTTCTAAATCCAAAAGGTACTGCTCACTAACTTCTTGTGGAGAAGTCAAGTCGCCTCCGCACATTACGTTGGCAATCCATTTGGCAACCTTGGCATCGTGATCAGAAATATAATTGCCCATGCGCATGCCTTGCAACCCCGCAAGGAACAACGCTTGACCTGTACGTCCCTGTACTTTTATATTTTTTGCTTGTGGTTGCATCGTATAGCCTGCCTCTACTAAATCAAGGACGGCTTGTTTCGCATCGGCCAACTGGCGCTCTTTGTTCATTGATACGCGATCGAGCTTTTTCAAGATGCCAAACTCGCGTGCTTCCTCCGCAGAGGTTGCCACTTTTGCTGTTGCGATAGTCATGAACGCATTTTGTAATGCATTCAGTTCCACATCGCCTTCTTCCATCGCATCACTCACACGTTTTGTAAATTCTTTTGTGCCACCACCACCAGGGATTAGCCCAACGCCAACTTCTACTAAGCCAATATATGTTTCTGCTGCTGCTTGCGCGATGTCTGCGTGCATCGTCATTTCACAACCGCCACCCAATGTTCTGCCTTGCGGACAAACCGCTACAGGCACACCGGAGTAGCGAATGCGCATCACCGAATTTTGAAAAGCCTTGATCATAAAATCAATCTCATCATAATCTTGTTCGATGGCATACATGAATACCAAACCCAAATTCGCGCCAAGCGAAAAGTCTGCGCCTTGGTGACCGATCACTAATCCACGATAATCCTTTTCTGCTGTGTCGATTGCTTTGTTCATGCCTTCGATCACGGCACTTCCTAATGTAAAACTCTTGCTGTGCCATGCGAAGTTGAGCACACCATCGCCAATATCAGTGATTTTTGAATCGGCATTTTTCCAAATAATGTTTTCACTTTTGTTTTCAAGAATGACAAAACTTTCCCTTCCAGGGATGGCTTTGTAACTCTTTGAAGGAATGTCGTAATATTTTTTCTGGCCGCCTTCGCTTTTGTAAAATGATTTGTTGCCAGCACTAATCATGTCATAGACCCACTGTGCAGGTTTGTAGCCAGCCGCTTCCATCAACGGAAGTGATTTCTCAACGCCTACAGCATCCCATGTTTCAAATGGGCCGAGTTCCCAACCGAAGCCACCACTTACGGCATCATCAATCCTAAAAAGTTCATCGCTGATTTCGGGGATGCGATTGGTGACGTATTGAAACAATCCAAAGAAACAATCGCGGTAAAAATCACCAGCCTTATCTTTGCCCGCCAACAACACTTTGAAACGATCTTTCAAATTGTCAATCGTCTTGGTGGTTTCGAGCGTGGCAAATTTTGCTTTTGCTTTCGGTTGGTATTCTAATGTTTTTAAATCGAGCGTAAGGATTTCCGTTTCACCCTTGGCATTCTTTGTCTTCTTATAAAAGCCCTGACCCGTTTTGTCGCCCAGCCATTTGTTGGCTTCTAATTTGGCTACCGCCTCTGGCAATTTGAACATCTCGCGACCTTCGTCATTCACCAATCCTGCATAGAGGTTGTTAGCAACTTTCACCAATGTATCCAACCCAACCACATCAGAAGTTCTGAACGTTGCTGACTTCGGTCTGCCGATAACAGGGCCAGTGAGTTTATCAATCTCATCTACATTGAGATCGAATTTTTTCATGGAGTCGATTACTTTGAGCAAGCCCCACACGCCTACACGATTGCCAATAAAGGCTGGAGTGTCTTTGCAAAGCACGGTGGTCTTTCCGAGGAAAAGATCTCCATAGTGCATCAAAAAATTGGTGACGGCTGGATCCGTTTTTCCTGTCGGAATAATTTCTAAAAGTTTTAAGTAACGAGGAGGGTTAAAAAAGTGCGTGCCAGCAAAATGCTTTTGAAAATCCTCGCTTCTTCCTTCACTCATCAAATGAATAGGAATGCCAGAAGTATTGGAAGTAATCAACGTGCCAAGTGTTCTGTATTTTTCTACTTCTTCATAGACTTTCTTTTTGATGTCGAGGTTCTCTACTACCACTTCAATAGTCCAATCCACATTTTTTATTTTGGACATATCATCCGTGAAATTGCCGAGCTTGACACGTGAAGCAAATTTTTTGCTGAACAATGAAGCGGGATTCGCTTTGAGCGTAGCATCGAAGGCACTGTTCACAATTCGGTTTTTAACGGCTGGATGATCGAGCGTGAGGTTTTTCTTTTTCTCCTCGTCATTCAATTCTCTGGGCGCGATGTCGAGCAGCAACACTTCACAGCCAATGTTGGCGAAGTGGCACGCGATGCGCGAGCCCATAATGCCTGATCCTA
>JBJXEB010000022.1:0-30175 GCA_046155095.1 Cyclobacteriaceae bacterium | reverse complement strand
CGACCAACAATAACTAAAGTCAATGTTTAACTGACTCACCCCCGTCAACTTCGTTGCCGCCCCCCTCTCTTTGCAAAAGAGAGGGGGGCGTTCGCGGTAGCGAACGGGGGTGAGTTGCAGATTCCGCTATTCCATTTTTCATTACCAGATTCTTTTCATGGGTGTGTTTATCAGATATTTGTCGAAGATTTCATCGCAACTGACTAAATCCATGCTTTCAATTAGGGCTTGAGAAAAAATTAGTCTATCAAAAGGGTCTTTATGAAGGTAGGGTAGGCTTCTCAATTGAAAGGTATGCTCTACCCTTACAGCTAATACTTCTATACCATTTTCCCACGCAAGCTTTTGCAAGTCCTCCATGGATAAGTCCATTTCCAATTTACCAATACTTATCTTTATGGCTATCTCCCAGAAACTGACAACGCTTACATAATTCGTATTCTGTGGATTCTCAATTTCTTTTCTTGCGGCATTGCTCAGATCGCCACTTCCATCGAAAAGCCAAATTAAAGCATGCGTGTCCAGCAAGATGTTCACTCATGCATGTATTCGTTAAAGTGGTCAATGGGAGCGTTAAAGTCTGCCGACATTCTGAATTTGCCTTTTGCACAACCAAACTTGGGGATTTTTTTTGTTGCTTCTTGTTGCTGCGAAAATTGTTTGGCCAATAAATAGTCAAGATAGTTGAGCAAGTCTTGCTTGAGTTGTTTTGAACTCAGCGAAAATAACTTCGAATATAGTTGTTGGTCTGTCATAGTAATTTCGCTTCTTCTTAACAAAGTTAAAAAATATAATTTAATGAAGAAAACTGTTGGCGCGTGATTGAGAACTTACCCCTGTTATTGCTGGTAGGGTGTTGTTGGTAGGGTGTTATTGTTGGTCGCCTGACCAACAATCTTTTCAAACCCGTCTCTATATACATCTCAAATCTCGGTATAATGGGTAATCAATCCAAGCTCATCCGTTCCATCTTCGTAGTATCGGGCAGAGCTGTATCGATAGTCTTCGGGCCGCTCAGCCAGGTTCCAATGAGGCTGGCAGGGGTTATTATGTAAGTAATCAAATTTCTGATTGAAGAACCACTCGTGCACCAAATCTATGCTCATCGAATTGCGCTTCCATACTTGAAACGTTCGATCCTTTAGCCCGACAAACAGTTTATCGAGACCTCGTTCTCCCTCTTTTCTTTTTAACAGAGCTATCAATTCCTTGGCCGTGTACTTTAAAAAATCGCGCTGCACGTCTTCTAAATTGTAACCGTTTTGCACTCGCCAGATTAAGTGAATATGATTGGGCATGATGACAAACGCGCATACTTTGACTTGCCCAGCAACTATTCGATAACGCAGGGCTTCTATGATGATTTGCTTGGCGTCATCTGTTTCGAGCAGCCTCAGCCACTCATGACAGACTGCTGTAAAGAATTGGAGGTGGTTCTTTTCAAAGTTCACAAAAGCAAAGTTAGCTTTTATTGGGTTGTTGGTCAGGCGACCAACAACAACTAAGGTTGTTGGTCAGGCGACCAACAACAACTAAGTGAAAAATTGAAGGTGGTTCTTTTCAAAGTTCACAAAAGCAAAGTTAGCTTTTATTGGGTTGTTGGTCAGGCGACCAACAACAACTAAGGGATAGAAATGGATTTACAAATCCATAATCCTACTCTGGCGCAAACAAAGGCGAGGGCATGACGCCCCATCCTTCTCAATAATTGCATGCTCAAGCAACCAAGGCTGCCTCTACTTTCATTTTATAACCTAACTGTGTCATCAGTTGCTCGCAATCCTCCCAAAGCAGGCCAAAGTTATTTACATCGGCAAGGCCCAATTGGCCCAGTACCTTCCTGATCTCGCTTTCACTTCCTGGCTCAAAGCCCCCATCCATCAGGGCATTCTCTGCCCAGCTAACCAACTGAGCCAACGTTAGGTGATGGCTCATGTAGGCCAAGAGCTGCTGTGCAATTTGTTGTTTCGTAAGTACCATGCTTAAATTTTTATATGTCCTTTATCAATTGGGTATTTTTTGTGTGTCTCAATCATTGCTCCTTGTTGATCAAAAATTTCTTACCAAAATGCAATTGTTGCTTCCTTGCCATCTACTTCTTTCACATACCGTGCTTTGCCTCCATTTCTTCCCACTACTTCAAACCAATATTTCCTTCCGCCAACTACAGTACCCGTCCAGTTTCCAAACTCCTTTTCATTTTTGTTTCGCTTGTCAACATCCATTCAATCAAAGATAAATAAAATTGAGAATATGCTTTCCCCCGCCTTGGTTCGTGTCAGGCGACCAACAACAACTAAGGGTCTCCAAGCGGAAGCCCCCCACTGAGACAATTGGGGGTACAACAATAAATCTCAGATTTCTTCTATGTATTGGATTGTGGATTTTCTACCTTTGCGTAGCTAGAAGGTCTTTCTATCATCACATCTCATCCCACGATGGGTGCTGCCAGTACTGGCACGGGGGTAAAAAGATCTTTTAGTTTTTTATTTTCCATCTATCGCATATAAGTCAAGAATTGTTTCATATTTCGACTTCAAGGCATCGAAATAGCGCCTTTCTCCTGTTATCAAATTTCGCTGTACGGCCCATATCATATAGTCAATAATACTCAGCTCTGGCATTTCTTTGCTGGGCACAATCTGAAGTTGGTAGTTTACTTTCTCTTTTTCTGTCTTACTGGCCGCCAATGCTCTGTCTACTGCTTCTTGAAAATTATTCAATGAGTTCTTACCACGTTGGGATAGGTATAATTTATAATGACAATCCGACTTACTCAACTTGCCATTTAGCAAGTGATGCAGCACATCAAAATAAAATTCGACAGGGTTGCTATTGTGCTTTCGTGTAAAAATGTTTAGGTCTTTCTTAGCTATTACAATGTGTGCCTTGAAACCCTCTAGGTTACGCAACAGCTCAAAAAACTTTGCTCGAATTTCAGGATGATCTCCTCTAGCATGAATATACCAATCCTCTCTTTGTACTGATGGAATAGTATTATATAGGTTATCGGTTTTGATCATTTCTATGAATGACACAACTGCCTTGCGAAGTGCTTTTCTGTTAGCTGTTTCAATCATACCAATGATGAGGTACGGCTGAAATCCATCTGTTCCAATGAGAAGTTTTTTACGATTCCCGTAAAAATCAGGATCACCACTTTCGTCTATGAAGAAATAATGCTTTTGTTGTTTACTCATCTATTTTCTTGAACGTGATCATACCAATGACTTAATCGGCTAGTTGTAACTCTATAAAATTAATGAATTGAAGTGTTCTTACATAGGGTCTCAAAAAAAACCATCCCAAATTTTGAGACGGCTTTTCGATGCGAAGCGAATGTGTGAGTAGCTTAATGCGCCACCATTATTTTTTTCCTCACTACTCCTTGGCTGGTTTCTATTTGCAAAATGTGGCAATTCTTTGCCGACTTGACTCACCCCGTCAACTTCGTTGCCGCCCCCCTCTCTTTGCAAAAGAGAGGGGGGAGTTCGCGGTAGCGAACGGGGGTGAGTACTAATGCGCCACCATCACCTTCTTCCTCACCACCCCTTGACTGGTTTCTATTTGCAAGATGTAGATGGCCCCGGCCAGATCGCGCGTGCTGATGGTTTGCGCTTTGCCACCTGTGGGGATAAAGTAGTTGGTCAGTTCTTTGCCGAGTTGATCGATCAATTTGATCTCTACTTTCTCTATGGCAGCCTTGGGCAATTGCAAGGTGAACTCTTGGTTGGCGGGGTTAGGGTAGAGGGTGATATCATTTTCATTCAATGGCTCTACGCCTGTAACTAAACTGGTAGTGGGCAAGTTTACCAATGTTGCTTGAAGCACTTCTTTGTTGGTAAGGTCTTGCACAAAACAAATGGCCGATAAGTTGGCGGGGTTGAAGGGTGCACTGCTCTGCCACGTGTACGAAATATTTTGAGTAGAGTTGGCGGCCAAAGCCGTAAGCGGTTTGCCAGCGGCATCTGGCAATAGCTTGCGCAAAATATATTGGCCTCCTACATTTTCTACAATGGCGGTATGCACCAAGTAGCGTGTGGAAGTGCCCGCGCCTAAGGGTAGAGGAACTGTTAGTGTTTTGATCACTGCATTGATAGTGACATCTGTAGTCGTGGTAGATGCAGTAAGGTTAATATTGATAGGAGAGGGTACTAGTGAACGAGTATTAAAGTAATTCTCAGAGTTGCTTTTAGAAGCTCCTGAGCCGGGTTCAATTATGCCATTAAAAACGATCGTTTGATTTTTTGAATTAGCACCATCTGAGCCATCTATAAAACCTTTAAAAGAGGAAGTGATTCCATAAAATGCAGCGCGTGCCTGTGGATCTGCTGGATTCAAAGCATTAACATCATCTGCTCCACCGAAGCTTGTATGATACTCTATCTTCACCAAGGCTTGTAGTGAGGCCGTACTTGCAAAGGACATAAAGTCTTTCTGTTGTGTTACTGCATTTTTCGAAGGGTTTGTACTTGTGCCTGAGTTATTAGTGAAATTTTCGGCCAACACAGTACGATTACTATTTTGTAGAAATACGTTGTCAATAGCAAATCCTTCATAAGCTGAATTAGCTATGTCGGCATTTTTATTCGATCCAAAAAGAAATCTAAATCTCACAACTTTGCTTCGGTCAATTTCGCTTAGTGAATATGCAGCAGTAAGCCAGCCTTGAGTATTCCCATCCCACCCTTGTTGATTTAAAGCTTGGCCTACTGGATGCCCGAATGTCACTACTGTTGTTTGCAGTCCGATAATAAAATTATTCGTATACCAATTGAGCCCTTTATTCAATGAACCTAGAGCCTGCCAATTTTGGCCATTGTCTTGTGAGTATTCTAGATATGCTCCATCATTCCTAGCCCAAGTATCGCTTACATAATCAAAATTAATGACAGGCTTTGTTAACTCAGCACTTGATAGATCGAAGCAGGGGCTATTAAGGGCAGATTTTTCATTGGTAAAATAAGTATTGTTTACTCCTGTGAGGCCAGCTACCCAGGCTGAACTTCCCTCAGATGCCCCTTTGATTGTTTTGTTCGAAGTACTTGGTGCTTGCAAGTTCCAACTTGGAGTGGAGAATGTACTGCTATTCACAACAAAACTTTCTGCGGCCCAGCCTCCACTCAATGGGGCATTTGTATTATTCTCAAAACTTTCACGGTATGAATTGCTATTCGCTGATGTGAAATTTACTGACGGCAAAATATAAACATTCTTTGTGATTGCATTTACGCACCCTCTATCTGAATTGAGTGTCAATTTAGCGTTGTACGTTTTGACACTTGCAAATGTGTGATTAGGGTTCTGCGCTGTTGATAACGGTGAGCCATCTCCAAAATCCCATTCATAAGTTGTAATTGTTGCCTTCGGATTGCTAGAATCAATTGAAGTAAACTTTGTTCCGTTGCCTAAACATTGGCCCACTACCGAAAAGTTGGTTATGGGGTAAGAGCCTATGATCAATGGGGAATTGGCTGGCAGGTTTTGACTAATGGATGCAAGTGAACTCGCATTAATAATGCTCTTGCAGCTTTTATCAGACACCCCCGTCAATTGCACGTTATAGTTTCCAAACTTAAATTGTTTGGTGACATTTGGAGACGGTGAAGGGGCTTGAGTGGTACCATCAGCAAAATCCCAAGCGTAAGAAGCTATCGTTGATCCAGTTGGAATGGAAGAAGAACTTGCATCCAATACGGTGGCGTCACCCACACACAAGCCAGTTAGGCTTGCGCTGGTGCCAGTAGCCTTAAAATTTAGCAATGGATTTGGGTTGATGACGAGATCAAATTGAGCTGGTTTTGCCGCTCCCCCAAGAAGCTGATTTTTGCTCTCACATCCAGCAGGTGTCTTTTGAGTTGCATAAAATGAGGTTGTTCCTGCAAAGGCGTTGTTTACGAACGCACCAGTATTCAAAGTACCTGTAACGATTGGAACTCCCGTAGCACTTGCATTAGTGTACCAATTAATTGTATTTCCTGAGGCTCCAGTTGCCGATAGGTTATTTATAAGAGGATCATTGATACAGAATGCAGGTTGGCTATTGGGGTAGGTCACTGCATTTATCACTGGGCTTTGGGGGATTGGGTTAACAGTAACTAATACTGTCTTTGCCTCGGCTATACATGGCCCACTACCATCAGGGTCATTGGTTGTAAGGGTAAACCTTAAAAGTTGCTGACTTGGGTTATTCAATTCAGTTGGATCTAAAGTGTAGGTAGCATTTACAGGATTAGTTGTATTGGAGTATGGTGGAATGATTGAAACACCTGTGGTAGACCAATTTGCCAATGATGCCGAGCCACTAAAGGAACTTCCCGTAAGATTGATCGGTTGATCAGCGCAAATAATTTGATTGGCCCCTACGGAAACTTTAGGTGCGGCATTCAAAGTCAAGGCCATGGTTCTATTAGTTGAAGTGAGACAAGCCCCGGTACTATTGGAAGCCACATTTATATCGCTAAGAATAATATTTGTTCCAGAAGTGATTTCAGATGGATTGGGCACATACTCTACTTGCACGGGAGTTCCAGATGTGGCTGACAATATAAATGGCTTCACGCCAGCCCCCAAGCCACCTACTGCCCTAAAGCCTCCCTGTGCTAGTGTTGATGTCCATGTTGCCTGTGTTAAGCCAGCACCGTTCATGATTGCGGTAATAATGATCGGTGCTGTAGATTGTCCCGGGCAAACTACAATAGGATTGATAGTATTTATTGTAATCGCTGTGCTTATTGGAATAGTATAGCTCTTATTAGCGGATGGGCACGCATTAGGTGCAGCAGGTAGACTTGAAGTAAGTGTAATTAGTGCCGAACCATTCGTTATCTCAGTAGGTGTTGGTGCATAAAACTTTGCTGTAGATGAGGCTGTAGATGGATTTAAGCTAGCATCTGTGAAAGCTCCACTTCCACTCCATGTACCTGTTGTAGTACCTCCTGAGATTAATCCCCCAATGAGTCCTATTGTAGATAAATCAAACGGTGAAGAAGAACAAATCGCTAAAGGTGTTGCGGCAATAATACTAACAGGTGGAGTGACATTTGCAGTAACTGTTAAGCCTGCCCCTGGTATACCTACACTGCTTTCGCATCCTAGTAATGTTTGTGTAACATAAAAGTCTGTAGATGCAACTGTACCTATGTTTACTGGAGGAGTAAAGTTATTTCCTGGTACTGCTGCTTGAGTTGTTAAAGCGGCATCGGAATACCATTTGTAAGTAGTTCCCGGAATAGAGGTTGCCGCAAAATTGCCTGGAGGGGAATTTTTGCATGTATACAAATTAGTCGTTGTTACCCCTAAGACTTTAATGCTGGAAGCCAATACGTCTGCTGGCCGCGGGTTAACCTGAATTGATCGCAATGCAGTATTTGAGCAGTTTGTAACAGGATCCGTATAACGATAGGTAATGTCAATTGAGGTTGACTTTGTTCCAATGTTTGTTGGTGTAAAAAGCCAGCTATTTGTTGAAGGTGTTGTTATACTAGTACCAATACCTGTTGAACCACTGAAATTATCAGTTGCTGGAGTAACGGGCGTGGGTGACCCAACTAAAATTACTGGCGCATCGTAATCACAATAGGCCAATTTAGCTAATGGAAAAGTAACAGTAGGAGGATTTACAATTTTTGTAAATCCAACATTCCAAAGGATAATTGTAGCTGGCGTAGCAATATTTTGAACCCTATAATAGACTTGAATAGAGTTGGGATTCGGATAAGTTATCGAAAGTGTTGGATCAAATTGAGTAACGGTACCTTGAGAAGCATTTATGAAAGGCGCAGATGAAGAGATATATGATCCAAAAAAATAATGGTCTGTATATTGTATTGCAGGAGTTGTGGTTCCTAAATAGTTATAACTGGTTACTATATCGTAGGTAAAAAAACTAGTAGGTACTGTGACCTGACCAGCATAGTACAAAAAATCATATTTAATATACCCTGAAGGGATATTGGCTGGAAGAACGCTTAGAGGAGTTGGCAAACCGTTCTTACAATATTGAGACTGAAGACCTTGAATGGCTGATGAATAGACATCAAATAACTTCTTCAGTGTTACTTTACAATGGGGGGCAGTTGGCTCAGTGAAAGTATAAGTAATTTGGTTGCCTGTGCTAACCCCAACAGATGAGGGCGAAAAAACATAACCTAAAGTAAGATTGGGCGAAACACCTGGCCCACTAAAAATTCCCCCTGTTGGGTTTCCAACTAACTGTACGCTAGTGATACCTACCTGAAAGGCTAAATCAGTTGGGTTAACAACAGGCTGCCCTGATACAGTCGCTACACTAAAATCAATAACTGTAGTTGAGTTTAAGGAAGAAAGTGTGCAATAATTTTTTGCATCAGAACTTGCATTCCCAACTTGAACGGCAGTACCGCCAAACCGTAATAAATTTGCGGAAGAAACATCTACTGAACCAGTATAGTTTACTTTAAGGCCACTAATTACTATTTGGTCTAGCGTAGCGTTAACAGTGCCGCTAATGGTGTAAGAGAACTGCACAGTATTAGCGGCAGGATAAGTGTAATGCGTAATGCCTCCGATTTCATTACCAGAAATAGAAGGGCCTATTAATGTATTGGTCACATCAAAAACAAACCCCGTTGGCAACACCAATGAGAATGTGCCACCTGATGCAAAATCGGCAGGATCAGTTTCTACAAGAGTGATTGGGGGAGTAATCGTCTGAAAATCGCCACTGTAACACATCTGCGCAACTGTACCAGGGGTCACTGTAACCCCTGAACTTGTAATAGTAATAATTGCGTCTGCCCGTGTAAGCCCTGAATAGGTGGCGCGTATATTCTTTACCCCTGCTTGGTTAATGGATAGATTAGTCCATTGAAAAGTGCCATTTGTCAAATTTGGAGTTAATGATTGAACGCCTGGATTAAGTGTGCCAGAGCCAGATTGAAGAAGAAGCGTAACCGTGCTGTTTTGCCCCTTTTGCACACTACCATTATCGTCCACGGCAGAAACTGTAAGCGGCCCAAAATTTACACTTTTTACTGCGTTGGCTGGTAACGTACTAAAGGCAAGTTGATTTGCCGTAACCTTAATAACATTATCACCAGAACCAGAGGTGGTAGCTAAAGTAAAAGCCCCCACCGCGGCAAAGCCTGAGCCTGCGCTTGTGGCCGAGGTAACAGTAATGTCAATAATTTGCTGATCGGTAACAATCGGCTTAAACGTAGCTCTGATTCTAAAGCGACCTGAATTTTGGGAGGTTCCATCGGCTGTGGAAACGGTGGTGAGGCCGCTAAAAGTAACGGTAGATCCAGAAACAGTTTGTTGGCCTAGGTTAGTGCCGGCATCATCAAAAATGGCAATCTGATTAAGATTAGCAGAATTGGTAATGGTGAGCATCACAGATGCTAAAGTAGTTGGTTGCCCATCACTACCTAAGTCATTAAGTATAAATCGCCCTAGACTTGCACTGTTTGCACTACCGCCAGTAGTCAATGTACCACTGGTTTGAAAAATCGTGTAGTCTATAATTGGTGTGGTTGTGCCGCTAATAAGGGAAATGGTTGAGGTAGCATCAAATGTAATGGCAAAATTTGTAGTAAATGGGTCACCAGTCCTGTAATTGAACGTTTCAGGATTTGTACCATCCCAATTAAATGGAACGACTGCATAATGGTAATTGGTGCCTGGAGATAGCGCTGGTAGTGGGCCATCGCTATAGCTTGCGGTGCTTGCTATTGTTATTGTTGTTACTAGAGTTGAAGAACCTAGTGTTAGTGATGCTGGATTCTTGCCATCTTGCACGCTGCCAGCGGCAGGATCTGTGCCTATTCTTCTGAGAATTACATACCCTTTTACATTGCCCACAGCAGGTGGAGGTGAAGGCAACGCAGTAAAGGCTAGATTGATTTGAGTTTGACCTACGGCTGTGGCGGTAACACTTGCTGGTTGATTGTCTGGTACTGTTGAAAATGTATACCCAACAGTACTGATGTAGCCAGTAACCAAATAATTATAGGTTGCTGCGTTTGTTCCATCATAGCCAAACGGAATGAGTGCATAGCTGTATTGATTTCCAGCAGTAGCGGTCATATCTGAGAAGGAAACATCTGCTGCTGCGGCTGTTGTCCCTACGAATACTGCACCATTATTTGGGGAATTACTTGCGGAGTTAGGTGCCGAGCCATTTGTCAGTACCAAGCCAGTAATGCTTGCACCGGATTTTCTATAAATGGCATAACCAGATGCCCCAACAGAGACATTGTTTGGTGCAGTGAATGATAAATCAATTTGAGTTTCACTAATAGTAGAAGCAGAAAGTGTTGCTGGCTGGGCGAGCGGAGGGCTTGTAAGCGTGTAAAATGAGAACTCTGATGAGAGGCCAGAGCCTGATCCGTTGGTAGCGAAGGCTACATAGTAATATTTTGTGCCTGGTGTTAGTGGTGATCTTGCAGTAGTAAAACTTCCTAAGCCTACACCATTAGTCACTGGGTTATCGGTAGCGGTAACACTTGCACTTGTTTTTAAAGCCGTTCCGCGTGCTGTCACAGGGCTGCCACCAATAGCAGTTACATTGCCATCTAGGGTGGCAGAGTTATGAGTGACAGCGGTGGGGGTACCCGTAGTAATTACGGTTGCTACTTGAGCCACTACTTTTAAGCATGTAAAAAATAGAAATAATACTAAAATGGAGTTTCTTCTTGTAGAGTTATTCATACACCTATTTGTATTAATGATTTTGAACTATCTGTTCACCAACTTAATTTTTCAATTCCCCTTTACTATTTGTCTTCATCAAGAAGATAGAACTCTGCCCGGCCAGTGTAGCCGTGCCAGCAATCAAGAACCCACCATCGGAAGTAGCTATGACAGAACTTGGCACTTCATCGCCACTGCCGCCTAAAAATTTGTTCCACAGCATATTGCCAAAGGGATCTAGCCTGATCAGGTACACATCTTGGCCACCATTGCCCCAAGTGCCGTCAGTAGTGGTGGAAGTATATCCGGCCAGTAAAAAACCTCCATCGCTGGTGGTGGTGAGTGTAATACCTTGGTCTTGTACTTGAGAGGTAGTTTTGTCTGCAACGGGTTGATTGATAGAACTTGTGGGGCCATCAAAGAACAAGGCACTGTTTGGATTGCCTATTTGATCAGTGCTAAGAAAAAAAACATTGGCATTTTGTCCTGTTGAGCTTTGAAAGGTTCCAATTATGCCAAAACCAACTCCATTGCCTTTGATATCACTTCCATAGTAATAATTGCCTAAATCATTTTGCCCAAACGAACCTGCATTTTTAAAAGTCAGATCGGGAGATAGCACAGGTATGCGAAGAAATGAAACACCGTTGACCGCTGTGCCAAGGAACGAAGAGGCTGGCCAAATAATATCACCTGATCGAGTAATCAATACAGACTTGCCATTTTTGTAATCTCTATTTTTATCTTGGTCATAGTTCTTGACCCACTTAATAGCTAATGTGGAAGGGTCATGAGCAGAAACCTGTGTGTAAGCATTGGCGCCTGCGGCATTTGGAAAACTAAGGCTACTCGTAACTATATAATTATTCTGAGCATCCATGGTTACTGCGCTTCCTTTTATTTCTGCCCTAGCTGGATCATTGTTTTTAGTAATGCTTCCAAAGAATTTATCGGCAATTATTCCACCGTTTGCATCTAGGTTAATGAGGCGCATTCTAGTTCTTGTTTGATCAATCACTCTTACTTGAGTAAGGTCGACTTTGATACTATCGCCACAAAGCAAGTAACCGTTGGGTGTGGCAATTACAGAGCTAACTGTTGCTCCTGGAATTACTTTTCTCCACTGTGTTTTTCCATTTGCATCGGTTTTAATGATCAATGCCCCATAACCAGCCCCACCTACGCTATCGCCTGCTATCAAAAAGCCATCGGCCACTTCTAATGCAGCGGTAGCTTGGTAGTTGCCAGTGCCTCCATAGAAATAAGTAAATGCAGTGGCGTTAGCTGGTTTTGCATTATCCAAATTGCTGCACGAACAAATCAGCAGGGAAGAGGCAATGAATGAGATCAGTTTCTTGTTCATTTTTTTCTTTTCAGCTTTTTGGGGTTGAAGAAATTTTGCACGTAGCCAACATTGAAATAAAGTGAGTTGAGATTAAAAATACCATCCATCAGCCCGTAGTCAAATAACAGATATTGATTGTCGTACAAGGTGGATAATGAATTGACTTTAGTAAGCCCGTAGCTATAACGAACATCGGCTATTAGGTAGCCTGTAGCAATCCTTGTCTTTACTCCAGCGCCTAACACAACGGAGATATTCAATTTTTCGCGTTGAGCAGAAAGAGAAAATGATTTCACATCAATGGATTGGTTCTCTACCCTACGCCTTTCTCCTTGCGTTGTTGAATTCAGGAGAAAGTCAGCCGAAACACCACCTACTACAAAGGGTTCCAATCTTTTTTTATAGATCAATTGATACTGCGCCAGAATGGGCAACGATAACCAGCTTTGGCTTTCTGTTCCGGTGCTGGTAGAAAAATCCACCGGGCCACTACTGGTGGTGTAGGTGCTTATGGTGGTATTGGTAAAACTCTTTTGTTGGAATAGCAACTCAGCAGAAAGAGTCAACTTATCATTGATGGGCAACTCGCCAATAAAACCACCGCCAATTCCAATTTTGCTATCATACTTAGCGGAGCCATCGGTAATGGGGTTGAAGCTGGAAACATTTGGTTGTGTTGCGTTCACCCCAAACTTCACACCGAGCCTAAAAACAGGTCTTGTTCGAAAGGTTTTGTACAGCCCAATGAATTCTGCAGGGTCTACATTTTCATTCAATTTAAAATAAGGATCAGTATGCAATAGCAATAGCATACTGCTATCCGCTTTCTCTGGCTCTTCTAAATAAATGAATGCCATTGTCAATAGCTTGTAGGCTTCCACTCTTTCTTGTTTGGTAAAGCCATCTGCTCCTGTATTGGCCAAACATTTTTCCATAAGCTTAGGCAGTTCATGCAAGCGGCCTTGGTCATACGTGGAGCGGGCCAAGCGCAGCGTTTGTGAGCAGTTTTGCGCCCACGTGTAGTGGATAGTAACCGATAAAAAAGCCAACAATAGAATTCTCTTCATGCCTCTGGGTGTTTAGTGGGTGTCATTAGATATTAGTCATTTGTCATTAGGTATTAGGCATTGGGCATTAGGCATTAGTAAGAGGTAGTTGGTAAGTAGTTCATTGGGCATTGGGGATTAGGCATTAGGCATTGTAGTAACCGATCACCGTTTACTAGCCATTGCCAATTGCGCACGTTATATGCTGAATTATTCATGTTGCTTTGTGTTTTATGTTTACTCTAAACCTTCTGACTTCCTAACCTCTAACTTCTGACTTCTAACTTCTGACTTCTAACTTCTAACTTGCTGCTCGCTACTTATTATTAACCGGTAAATTGGTACAGGTTACTTCTCTTGGCAGGTCTTCAGCCACAAATAGCTCCCACTCATCTTTGCTCATGTTTCGTTGCACCTTTCCACATAGCTCACCGGCCATTGTTGGTATTTTTGTAGGGAAGGCATGGATGGTGTAATCGGTATCAATATCTCGTGCACCCTCCGTAACGCTGTGCATACCGGCCATGATCTGTTCATCATCGGGCGAGAAGGCCATGCTCCATACCCAATCGTTGTTGCTCATCACTTGTGGTTGCTCTTTGAGCTTGTCCATATTCCATAGGCGCAAGGTTCTATCGAAACTTGAAGTTGCCATGAACTTGCCTGAATGACTGAACTTAATCTGCTCTATCTGCGAAGTGTGACCAGATAATACTCGCCTAATCAATCCATTGTTGACTATGCGCAACTCACCACTTTGGTCACCTACCACCACTTCGGTGCCAGATGGGGTGAAGGCTACTGCTAGTAAATCATTGGCAGCTCCTTTTAAAATAGTATATGAGGTAGCAGCAAAGTTTTTGCGCACATCCCAGATATAGAGATTCCCATCTTCACCTACACCGGCCAATTTATTTCCGTCAGGGCTTAGGTCAATGGAAGTAATTTTCTCTTTGGAGGTAATCACTTCTTTGGCAGAAGTAAGGTCAGAGAACATAATACTGTGACCGGAGTTATTGCGAGCGTAAAATCCTTTGCTATCAGGCGTAAAAGAAACGTTCTCAATATCGGCCCTAAAGCCAGGTATTCGCTTGGGCTCACCGCTTATGTTATCTAGGTTAATGAGCATGGCATAGTTGGCATTGCGGTCTGCTGGGTATAAACCACCTATCGCTAGCACATTCCCGTCTGGGCTAATATCCATAGAGTAAATCTGGTAGTCCGTAAACTGCCTGATCAACTTACCTTTCCAAATCCCCGCCTCGCGTGTCCAATGAAATACTTTTCCATCGCTACCACCAGAATAGATGGAGCTGTTTTTCACACTCGTCACAATGGATCGTGCTGCTTTATCATGGCCTGCAAGACTAAGTGTGAGCGGATGGTTGTACTTTTCTAACGCTGCAAACAAGCCGTTGTAGATATCATCATCAAACTCATATCCTTCATATTTTTTGTTGAAGTTATAGGCTTGCTGCGCCAGCAAAGCTTGCTGTTCTACATCACTTAATTGTTTGGATTTAAGTGCCATGCTTTTGGCGATAGAGAGATAGCGTCTTTGATCTGCCCGTTGCTTTTCGGTCTTAGCAACTTGCTCACTTGCCTCTGCCTGCTTTTGAGCAATTCTTGCTTTCTCTGCACTTGATAAGGCATTCAATTTTTGCTTCTGAGCTTCAGCCTCAGCTATTTCTGCTTGCTTCCTCTTTTCTTCTGCATCCTTGCGTGCAAGATCAGCAGCGATTGCTTCCTTCTTTGCTATTTCTTCTGCTTTTCTTGCATTTTCAGCTTCCCTTGTTGCTAAAGCAGCAGCATCAACTGCCTTCTTACCATTTACAATGGCCAATTTTTCATTTTGCACTGCCAATGCTGTTTGCCTTTGTGCCTCTGCGCGTTGCACAAATGCATACACCAAGAACAATATCGCAATCACCATCAAAATACCAAAAACAATGGCTGTTGTTCTGGCTCGTTGTAGCTTGCGTTTTTGCTCTAGTTCTTTGATTCGCTGCTCGGTATCAAATTCCTTCTTAGAGTATTCCAAGAAAATAATCGTCCGCTCAAAGGCTGGGTTATAGCGTTGCCCCCATACCAAAGTAGGTTTGTGTTTCGCTTGCCAGTTGAGTGCGAGTTGCAAATCGGGTGGACGCCACAAACCTGCTTTGCCTACTTGGTACATAGAAGCTGCCTCGGCTAAACGCAAATACATTTGCACGGCATCCGATTCATCGTCAACCCAGTTTTTCAACCGCACCCATATCCGCATCAAACTCTCGTGCGAAATATCTACCATGGAGCGGCCACTGAGTGGTGTGCCATATGCAGGTGTAAGGAGGGAGCGACCCGGCTCGCGGAATTTTTCGATCACGGCAATCACATCTGCTTCCGAAACATCGGCAATGGATGCAATTTCATTTAATCGTGTTGGCCTTCTGATCCCAAAGTTCTCACCGCGCTTTTCGGTGATGGCCTTGAACATAATCTCGCATATTCGCTGCTGGTCTTCGTCCAACTCTTCAAAGGCCTCGTTCGCGTGCATGGACAATGCCTCGGACATCGTACCGATGGCCTCGTAATGCTTGAGGTCTACAATCTCATCGGGGAAATCTTTGTACTTGCTCCAATAACTCCAAGTGCGCATGAGCGCGTGTTGAAGAATGGGCAACTGATCGGGGTTATCGCCCAAATCATTTAATAATTGCTGCACCAAGCGAGGAGCAACTTTTGCATTGCCCACGGCAACTGGTCCTTCAATAGCCCTGCGCTTTTGGTCGCGGGTCATTTGAGGAATGAGGTAGTGACTGTCGTTGATTTTGCGTGTCAGCTCGGGAAACTGTGCGCAGTCACCGATAAAATCAGAACGCATGGTGATGGCTACATAGATAGGGGAGTCCTCATAGTTCACGGCTTCCATCAATAGATTGATGAATGCCAAAGATTCGTTTACTGAATTTGGATCAGTGCTGTCTTTAAAGCGGAATAACTCTTCAAACTGATCGACCAACACCAAGTAATTAATATCGGCTGATCTTCTAGATTGTTGAATGGCTTCCACTAAACCCAACGAACTACTTTTTAAAAGAGTGGAGACAATGGTACGCTTGATTTTTTTGTCTTCCGTATCGGCCATGTTGTAATCGCGCGAAGTTTTCAACAGCGATTCAGATAGGTTATCGATAGGGCCAGAGCCAGGGCGTGTCACGATCACTTCCCAGTTGGGGCTGGAGTCTGTAAGGAAGCCTCCGTACAAAATAGGCAGGACACCACAATAAATGAACGATGACTTACCACTGCCTGATGGGCCAATGACGCCCACAAAGCGGCTCTTGGAAAGCTTGAGTAGCACTTCATCGCTCTGGCCTTCGCGGCCGAAGAAGAGGTGACTCTCTTCGATCTTAAATGGTCGAAGCCCGGGGAAGGGATTTTCTGTTCCTACTGCGGAAGGGATGCCCGGCAATTCATCTACGATCTGGTTCATTTTATGATGGTGTTTAGGTGATGCTTGATTTGTGATTTTTGATTTGTGATTTGTGTGACTGATATTTAATTTTCTCTTTTAGCGCATATCTTAAAACTCTGTCAGGTTGACGACTTCGACAAGCTCAGTCTGACAGTACCATTTAGAGATGTCCTTTAGTAAATCTCTAATCATAATTCTGACTTCTAACTTCTAACCTCCCAATGCCCAAGCCCCAAGTCCTAATACCTAAGTCCTAATTCCCAATGTCACTCAAAAAATTCTTCAGCGTCTCTATCGATCTACTGCTATCGCCTGAGATCAATGTGAGGTTTTGGTTTTTAAATCCATCCAAACTGCCTGTGCCTACAATGGCTTTGCCTTGAATGGGTTTCTTTCTGCCAAAGCCGGGGGCTTTTAACAAATCCAATACTTTCATACGCACCCATTGGTCGTTTACTTTTCCTTTGAAGATGATAGCGCCATCAAAGTTTTGTAGGTTTTCGATGTGTCGCTTGCGCACATCCAACAGTTCGCCCTCAAAGGCAGGAGATAAAACTTTGAACCCTGATTTCTCAATTGCTTCTTGGAATGGTTTCACTTCGGCATGGTCGATGCGGTCATGCACCAAGTAAATAGATTTCCCGCCTGCTTCATCTACTACTTTGCGATCAAGTGAATCGAGTAGTTCTTCTCGAACAATGTTTTTGAAATCCTCCAATGGGTTTTGCAATATCTCTGCACCTTCTTGTGCTTCTGTGTCGCGCTTGAGTGTTTCAATGAATGCCTTTTGTTTGTCGCTGGCGTTCTTTAGGTTTTGGGCGATCCAAATCAAACGCGAAAATTCTTGCTTGCTTTGTTTTTTAACGATAGAGCATTCCGCAGCTAGTTTATTTTGAATGTCCACAATAGAGCGGTCTGCGCCATCGGGTATTTCACCGTATGCACTGCCGATCAAGTGGATGGAAAGACTACATTCTTCCAAATCATTTTTGATGGAACGCTCCACTTCTTTAGCTTGTGTTGATAATGTGTGATTGGGCAGCACCACATAGCCATGGCGCATCAACTCACGCTTGATGATGTTGCGCTGTACAGAAAGATCGTGGCCCGTTTCTGCTAGGTAGATTGTTTTGCGCTTGAAAATATTTTTTACTTCGGTGCGGTTGTCTCCTTCTTTCAACACGATGAGGGCTTCATGAATATCATAAGCTAAGTCCACCATCTTCATCCAGTATTGTCTTTCTGCCTCGGGGCTGAAAAAATCAGAATACTCTTTCATTGCGCCCGTTTCGTCATCCAATTGATACATTTCGTAACCGAGCGAATCGCGTAGGCGAGGAGGCTGCTCTTGCAATGTCAATGGTGACTTCAATACTTTGAAAATACGATTGAGTTTTGTGCTCGATGTTGCTTTATTGAAAGACTCAACCAAATCTAAGCACCTACCCGACTGCGCAAACTCTTTGGTAAGCACCGTTACCAAGATGGCTGCATTATCAAGTGCGGGGGCAGTAGCAGTATCAAATTCAGACTTGATAACGATATTAGGTTTAGAGCCTAGTACCTGCAAGAGCATTAGCTCCAAAAACTTTTTGAACTGGGTCACCCAACCTTGCTCATTTTTCTTCGCTACTTCGTTGTCTTTTTCAGCGTAGGTAACAAGTACATCAATTTCAAATGCCATGTTTATACAGTTTGGTTAATGGTTTCATTTTTCTTTTCAGTAACATTATAGATGAGGCCTTGCGCCAAGTCGTAGTGACTGGCCATAACAAAATAGAAGTCGGCTAAATTGATTTTGAAAATCACGGCACGGTTGATGGCTTCCACTTCGGTAATGTTTGGTGTAGGCCCTTCTTGGAACAAATCACCAAAGACTTCGCCTTGCTTTAATTCTTGAATTATCTCTGAGTTGTTTTTCAAGTTGATGTCACCAGCCGCTTGTATCAAAATCGGATTCTCACCAGATAAGATAGTCAGCTTTTGGTGTGGGTTAAGCGTAATGGGCATGATCTTATCTGCCAAGTCGCTCAATACCTTCCCCGATATTCGCTGGAAGGCGGGTAATTTTTTAATGAGCAGAACCATTTCAATCGCTAAAAAGAAGCCATCATCCAAGCCATCGAGCAATTGATTGTTTTCTATGGATGAATCGAGGAATTTTTTGTCTTTGTAAGGAAGCCGATCCGCAATAGTTTGATAAGCTTCTTTGTCTTTGTTGAAAACCACCCACGCAGTAGTTTCTTGTATGAGCTTATCGCGATTGAACATCTGACTGATCAATCCCCTGCTCACGCGAAACTCTGGAATGTACGCAGTTGAATGCACGGCACACACTTTCGTCCATCGGTTGTTATAATTAAAATCCCGGTTGAGTATGTAGTTGATTGTTTGAATAGGATTGTAACTTTCTCGTGGAAAGAAGATTTGCAGCTTCTCTAATTTTTCGCTCGTAGGACTATCGTCCAACAATGGAATCAACTTTGGTTTTAGATCTTGCTCTACAAATAAATCAAGAAGCTCCAGGGCATACTGAATACTATCGGGTGTGCCTAGCTCAACGTTAGTGCGTACTAACTGAACAGATTCAGGTTCATACAAAAGAGATAACAATAAAGTAATGTGATCGTAGTTGTCACCTATCTCTTCGCGCAATGCTTCCTTTACAAATTTGAAATGCTCGGCATCTGTTAACTCATCCAAAGCAGCCAAGTTCCAGAGCGTTTTGCTCATTTCTACATCCAGCAATTCTTTTACGGCTAGTGCTTCGCGCCCCTGCGCCTTGTAATTTATCAAGCGAAGTGAATACAGAATTTGTTTTACTACGCGCTTATCTGGGTAGTCAATTTTTTTCCAGAGCAGTGGCATTCCATCTTTGCCACCAATATGCCCAATAATTTGGATCAACTTGAGCATCACCAATTCATTCTGTCCTGATTTATGAAAAGCAGTCTCTAAGTAAGGCAGTACGGGCGCACCCGCTTCTTTTAAGGCCGCAGCAGCTTGATGAGAGTAGACAGGTGAAGCAAGCAATTCAATCAACACGCCCCATGTTTCTTGTTTTTTTACTTTACGCGCAGTAAGCAATGCTTCCGTGCGCACCTTTTGATCGGGGTCGCGCAACAATTCCAACAAAATGAAAATGGTTTTTTGATTGGTGAGCTTGCGCATCAACTTAGCGGCCAGCATTCGGTCAGATTGTTTCACCGACTTACTCAACTTCATCAGCTTATCAGCCGAGATGGAAAGAAGGTCGCTATCTTCTGCTGCACCCATTGCTTGAAAGGCCAATCCTTTAATTTCGTTTCCTTCGCCTGCTTGCAAGCCTAGTTCTTCTATTTTGCCAACGGCAAATTGACGAACGCGTTTGTTTTTGCTATCGGCCAGTTGTAGGAGGGAAGTTTCAAACATAGCTGGCTCTAGTTTTTCCATGAGCTTGAGGCCGTAAATCACTTTCTCTTCGGCAGAACTGCTTACTTCTTTGCCTAACACACTGTCCATCGTATACTCCCGAACTACTTCTTTCTCTATCGTTGATTTGTTTTTTACCAATGACGATTGAAGCGTTTCCCGATAGCCATGATACATCCTATTGGTCACCCAATACCAAATCAACAAAATGGGAATGGTGAAAGCGGTAACCGTGAGTAAATTGAAAATATGTACTTGATTGATCAACACGATCAATCCCCCAGCTATTGTACTTGCAACTGCCATTACTATACCTTCTACCTTCGTCTGCACATCAATCTTGATTCCCTTATCGATGGGCACATAATAAAATTTGAAAGTAGGATTATCAAGTGCGTCTTTTAGTGAATTGGCAAAGAGCTTACCCATTGCAATGGCGATAAAGAAGTAAATGACAGAACTTTGACCAGAAACTAATGGATCAAAGCCGAAGAAAGAGCCAAGTGCCAGCGCGGCAACCGTAAATAGAATAAGTAGGATTGGATTGATGATCAGAGAGACACGCAATCCATAATCCTGATTGAGGCGATCGGTGGCAAATGTGGTGAACAAGAACGCAAATATTACCACCGTAGCTTCAAATAGGCTTAGGAAGTAAGGCAATGCGTCTTTATCAAATTGAACTGTAGAAATATTAAAGAAGGAATAATCAACGAACCGTAAGGCCACAGTAGAAAAAATAACGAATGCACTTAATGCTAGGATGTATCTGTTGCTTAGAAACTGAACGATAGAAAGTTTTTCAATTTCCGATTCTGATTTGATGGCCGACTTCTCTTGGTTAAGGTATTTGTTTGATAAAATGATAAATAGGATCAAGTATCCAATAGCACTGAAGAGACCGATCGTATAAAGTGATTCTACTTTTACTCCATAAGAAAGCATGATAGGAATAGTGAAGAAGGCGATGATGGAGGCTATGTCAGTACCAATATCTACACTACCAATAATTCTTTTTGAAACGCGCGCATTGAACATCCTGGCAAAGGAGCCCCAGAAAATCAACTGCGTAACAAAAGTGAAAGGGAGAATGAGCATGAAGCCAAAGCGATAGAGCAGCACTTTGTCGGTTACCCATTGATTTCCAAACTCAATGAATGCTGTGAGCAGGATAACCGTTACTAAGTTTATGATGGCCAAGTACTTGAATTGGATGCGGCCTTGCAAAAAATTGTAAACAAAAGTAGTAACGATACCAAATACGCCTGAATACAAGATAGCCACGGGCAAATCATTCTTTTCGCTGAAGAAATTTAGGAAGAGCGTCTGGGAAGCCACCGCAACTGTTGCCAGAAATAGCCCCATTAGAAAACTGATGGCAAGCAACAAACCAACGGGACCCGTTTCTTGGGGCTCCACGTCTAGCATTTTCCAAAAGCGTTTCATCATTTGTTTTAGCTTTAACTGCACAATTTTGTGCATTTTGTCGACAATTCCAAGCAATTAATAGTTGAACGGAACTAATTTTAATAACTGGTTAATAGTGAGTTAGGATTCTTATTTATTACTTGAGTAACCATTCATCGAAAAACATGAGTCTGTAAGTTTTTCTGTTAAATCAGTATTAAACAAAAAGGTAATCGCCATAAACTTGCAAATGTTTAATTCCTATTCTTTAAAGGATATGCAAAGATGAACAGACAACAGCCATTGGCGCAACGGGGTTTTCCCCGTATTTGCACGGGGAAAACCCCGTATTTTCTTTCCGTCTACATTGTATTTCAAGCCGATACGATTTCTTATGTTGAAGACATTGCCTAGAATTGCATAATTTTAGTGACTTTACCTGAATGGAAACTTTACTTCACCCAATACAAAGCAATTTTAGAATGAAACGACTCGCATACATCTTTTCCATTATAACGTTGAGCTTTCAGTTGGCTGCGCAATCCAACAAAACCCTGGCCGAAGCGCAAAAGCTTTTTGGCTTGAAAAACTATGAGGCCGCCCTCCCTAAGTATTTGGAAGCCATTCAAGCAGGTATAAAAGACCCTCTTGCTTATTATCAAACAGGAATCTGCTACAATGTCACTCAGAATGTTGACAGTCAGATTAAAGGAATTCCTTACTTTGAACAAGCATTGAATCTTAAAAAGGATCTTCCACCTCAGGCTTACTACGATTTGGCTTCGCTGTATTTGAAGGATGAGCAGTTGCAAAAGGCCATGGAGACATTCACCGCTTATCGCGATCTAGTGAAACTTGATAAGAAGGCACTTGTCAAAGCAGACAGAGGCATTGAATCTTGTCACAGTGCTATTGCTATGATGGCAGTGCCAAGAAACTTTACCGTTCATAGTTTTCCTGGATCGTTGAATACCCAGTACACAGAGTATAACCCTGTCGTTTCTGCCGATGAAAGTGTGATGGCCTTTACTGCTTTAAGGCCTAATACAGGTAGGACTCGTTCGGGCGATAAGTTTATTGAGGAGATTTATGTGGCTTACAATAAATCTGGTAATTGGAGCGAGCCCAAGGTGGTGCCTATTGCTTCTGAATACAATGTTGGTACAGCAGGTATCTCTGCCGATGGACAGAAGATGATTGTTTTTATGGGCGGTGCTACTGATCCTGGCAACCTTTTTCAAGTAATCAAGTCGGGAGAAACATGGTCGAAGCCGAGCATCTTGGCCACGAGTATTAACTCATCGGGCTTGGAATCTACCTCCAGCTTAACCCCCGATGGAAAGGTGATTTACTTTGCCAGCGATCGGCAAGGAGGAAAGGGTGGTTTGGATATTTGGAAAATAGAAATGAAGGCAGATGGAAAGTGGAGCTTGCCTACCAACCTTGGTCCAGAAATTAATACCAAAGACAATGAAGATGCTCCATTCATCCATCCTGATCAAAAAACTTTGTTCTTTACTTCTGATGGCCACTCTAGTATGGGCGGAAGAGATATTTTCAAAACCTCTTTGGTAAATGGAAAGTGGACGAGTCCTGAGAACATGGGCTATCCAGTCAACACAACTTCCAACGATAATTATTTTACACTACTGGCCGATGGCAAGCGTGCTTATTTTTCTTCCGATAGAAAAGGAGGTCAAGGTGCTCAGGATATTTACTATTTAGATCTCCCTGAAAATGCCATGACTATTCCACTCACCATGATTAAAGGGCGAGTGCTCAATGGTGAAACAGGAAAACCGATGCCTACTAAAATGTATGTGGTGGATAATGAAACAAAAAAGGAATTGGAGTTTGTTTATGATCCTGATCCAAAGACGGGTGAGTACTTGATCATCTTGCCCCCATCAAAAAATTATGACATCGTTATTGAATCAGAGGGTTTCCTGCCTTATACATTGAATGTGAACATTCCCAATCAAACTTATTTTTATGAGTTGTATCAGCAAGTCAGCTTGAAAACGATCAAACAGTTTGATGTGGTGGTGGGGCAAGAAGTGCAAGTGAAGAATGCGTTTTATGATACCGATGGAGATGTGAAGAAGGATGTGCGCATATCCAACGAAGCTAAACTAGTACAAACCAATAAAGTAGACGTGTACGATATGATGCTTGACCTGATGGCTGCTGGCGATAAAGAAGGAGTGGATTATCTGGTCAGTCTGATTGAACATACCGATCCTATTGATGGGGTGAACTTCAACGAAAAAGAAAATTCAAAAATAGAAGTAGTCACCCGTACGTATTATTTCGATGAAAGCGATGAGAGTAAATTTGAACAGAAAAAAGTGGAGGGAAAAACTGTTTTCTCATTACCAACGATTAACATCAGCGAAGAATTGAAGAATAAAAAGACGGAGGTTAAAGCAGCCAATTTTGATAAGAGTGCTTTGACAAAATTCGTGAAAGTATTTTTCGATCAAGGAAAAAGCGATTTGAAAGCTCAGTACAATGCTGAGTTGGATAATATTTTGAAAGCCTTGCAACAAAACCTGATACTTGGAGTTGAGATTTCAGGTTTTGCATCCTCTGAAGGAACAGAAGAAGCCAACCGTGATTTATCCAACAAGAGAGCGATCACCGTGTTGGATTACTTTAATCATCAAGGTGTGGTGCGCAGACGCATCGTTGCCAAAGGATACGGAGCTACCAAAGATCAGACTGCCTCTAAAGAAGAAGGGCGGAGGGTAGAAGTGAGGGTGGTGGAGATCAAGTAGTAGTGGTACGCCATTGGTTGCGGTTGCATCTAAGCTAGGCCACCAATGGCTCAAAGACGGCAGATGAACGGTAGATAAACGGCAGGTCACCGAACGAGGACCGAGTAATGACCGAATGATAATGGGTGGAGTTTAGCCCATTATGCAAGACTAGGTTTTACCCGATCCAATGCTACTAAAGGGTTAATTTCTCCACCTTTCTCAAACAACCTCGCCACCATTTCCCCCAATGCTGGCCCGTGTTTAAAACCATGACCAGAGCCACCACCTAAAAACCAAAGGTTATCAGCCTCTGGGTATTGGCCGAAAATGAAATTGCCATCAGGCGAATTTTCATAAGGACACGCGCGACTTTCTAGGAGTGGGGTATTTTTTAATCCGGGAAAACGATACTCAATAAATTTACGTGCATCGGCTAATACGGTTGGGTTTACTACGCGCTCTCCATTGGTAGGGTCAAAAATTTCCCCCCGCTTATCAACACCAATCTTAAAACCACGATGGGCATTGCCTGGGATGCCATAGTAAAAATCTTTCCCATCCAAATCAATCCACGCAGGTAGTTGGTCATAGATGGCAGCTTTCTCCTTTGGCACACCGAAGTAATAAGCTTCTTGTTTAGTGCAAACTATTTTATCTTTCAGCACTTCTGGAAAAAGCTGACCTAACCATGGCCCGCAGGCAAAAATGTACGCATCGGCTTTCAGGGTTTCTCCATTAGAAAGAGGAATGCCATCCATTTTTGTGGAAGAAATTTTTCCTGCATTTGCGAAAGCGGTAATGAATTTTCCGCCTTCGTTGACAAATGCTTCCTTTACAGCTTGCATACTTTCGCGTGCTTTCAAGTAGCCACCGAAGGGATCGAACCAAGCATGGTGAAGATCGTTAGTTTGAATGGCAGGAAATCGTTTTTGGATTTCAGTAATGGAAAGGTATTCGTATTCCATCTTATGCTTTTTTGTAAATGGAATGGAATCATCCACAATCGGATTCTTTTCTTGATAGCAAAACCAAATCACTCCGTTATTATAGAACAACTGTTTGCCCCATCGCTGCTGGTTTTCTTTCCACAGTTCTAAAGCCCGAACGTTGAGATCAAAATAAAACTCATTGGCTCCGTAGGTTGAGCGGATCACTCTCGTCTCATCGCCCGAGCTGCTGCGCGAGTTGCCCGCGCCCCATGCGTCCACCAAAGTTACCTTGAAACCACTCCTTAATAAATAGAGTGCGGTCCATCCACCAAAAGCTCCTGCGCCCACTACTATAAGAGATGACTTTGAAGGAAGGCTTTCTACTTTATTATAATTCTGTTCTTTTTGAGAATCAGGGGCAAATGTATTAGTGTTGGGCTTCAAGTGATTTGTCAATAATTAACTGTTAATTAACTATCAGCCATACATTCCACTCTATTATTATGGATGTCACGAGAATGCCAAAGAAGGCAAGAGCAATTAATTTATGAACCCATTCCGGAGATTCCTTTTTGCGGATGCACATAAAAATCAGAAAGATTGGAAGTATAAGCTTAGCCAATTCTGGCCCTAAGGGCAATCTCGGTGCTACTTCTGTGCCTCGAACAAAGAGGTCATTTAGAATTGCTAGAATTGGAAGGGTCGCCCCAAACACAAAAATCTTTCTATAATTTTCAAAGTAAAACTCTTTCAAGTCGACTACCCCTTCTTGAATTCCAAAAGGAAATAGGAGCCTTGCCAAGATAAAGAGCACCACCGGATACATCATGACAAAAAGAAAAGTAGGTAAGCGCCAGGGGGCGAAGTTGCGAAGATCAAATGTGACCCACCAATCCTGAACATGGAGCACAAGTATAACGATGACCCAAAGTAAGTGAGGCCAGTATACTTTTACACGCTTGCTTTGATGGACAAGATCGGCAATGCCAGTAAGTATTTGAGTGATACCCAAGCCCAGAACGATGGAAATAAGTACAGTTACGTATTCAAAAGGATTGATCATGGCTAATGGCCGCAGCCCTATAATGGTTCTAAATAGTTGACTGGCAAGGTAATCATTCAATTGTTTGGTTCTGTCGCTTGTTTAACTTCTTGCCATATAATTTCTTGTTAGGGCAAACAGCCCTAGGCAAAAAAGCATTGCTAAATAAATATTGCCTAGTCTGTAAAATAAATTTGAAATAATGCCTTTGGGGTGTAGATTTGTGCAATTCCGTAAAAAAGCGGTTACCTAAACGCGTCATGATGAAGGATAGATTATCTGATCTCGTTAAGTCTCTTACCCTCGTACTGTTAGTTACAGCAAGTTTCAATTCTTTCGCTCAAGAAATTCCGACAGATGCCGCTGCCATCAGCGCGGGGGAGGCCTTATTTAATGGCAACTGTAAATCGTGCCATAGAGTAAAACAAAAATTGGTAGGGCCAGCGTTGGCAGGCGTGCAAGATCGCGTTCCTTCTATTGCTTGGATTTTGGAGTGGGTGAAAAACCCTGCGAAGAAGATTGCCACTGGCGATGAGTATGCCAACAAAATCTATAATGAATACAACAAAAGCCAGATGACGGCTTTTACAAGTTATACAGATGTTCAAATCTTATCGATTCTAGCTTATGTAAAAGCAGAGGCCACAAAGCCAGATGCTGCCGCTGTGGTTCCCAATGATCCAAAGAATCCGAAAGAGCCTGGCGTCCCAGCAGCTTACCTTGATGCCATCCTTGGCGGGATGATCTTGATCTTAATATTAATGGTGGTGATCCTAGGTTTGATCGTTAATGCCCTTAAAAAATTCCTCAACCAGAAAGAACTGAGTGAAGATGATGAACAGGTAGTTAACTCACCTTATACATTGTCTACTATCACCCGCAGTTCCGGTTTTATTTTCTTGGTAACGTTCATTGTAGCCGCAGTTGGTTTTAAGACTACCATTGATGGACTTTACTCCATTGGTGTGCAACAAGACTACCAACCTAAGCAGCCCATTGCCTTCTCTCACAAGTTGCATGCAGGCGCGTACGAGATCAACTGTAAATATTGCCATACAGGTGTGTTGAAAGGAAAGCAAGCGAACATCCCTTCCCCTAATATATGTATGAACTGCCACACACAGATCAAACAAGAATCTCCTGAGATACAAAAGATATATGCAGCTATTGGATATGATTACAAAACCGCATCTTATTCTGGTAAACAAAAACCCATTGAGTGGGTGCGTATCCACAACTTGCCTGACCTTGCTTATTTCAATCATGCCCAGCACGTGAATGTAGGTGGCATCGAATGCCAAACTTGCCACGGCCCCGTTCAAGAAATGGAAGTAGTGAAGCAGTATAACTTATTAACAATGGGCTGGTGTATCGACTGCCATCGCAAGACGGAGGTGAACACAAAAGACAACGCCTACTATGATAAGTTGAACCAACTACATTCATCAGCAAAAAAATCAAAAATGAAAGTGGAAGATATAGGTGGATTGGAATGTGCGAAGTGTCATTATTGAGAAGAAGTTAGAAGTCAGAATTTAGAAGTCAGAATACTTAGGAGTTAGAAGAAGTTGTAATCAGAGGCGGATCGCTTGTAGCATGAGGCCGAAAGCTTGCAGCCAAAAATTGAAACATAGAAGTTAATAGTAAACACCAATGGGTATCACTAATAAGAAGACATACTGGAAAGGATTACCACAACTCAAGAACGATCCTGCTTACGTGAAGCATGCCGATAAAGAGTTTGTGGATTTAGGCGTTGCCGAAGATCCAGGTCACTCGCGTAGAGATTTCTTGAAGATGATGGGCTTTAGCGTAGCCGCTGCTTCATTGGCAGCTTGCGAAGCTCCTATCCGCAAGGCCATCCCCTATGTAGTGAAGCCAATGGATGCTGATGCAGGTATTCCTAATTATTATGCGTCTTCTTATGTAAATGGTGGCGATTATTGCAGTGTCGTAGTTAAAGTGCGCGATGGCCGCCCTATTAAAGTTGACGGCAACTCACTTTCAAGTGTAACAAAAGGTGGAAGCAGTGCACAAGTAGAGGCTTCTGTCCTTTCCTTATATGATAATTATCGCTTACGCGGACCAAAGGCAGGTGACAAGGCTGCTGATTGGGAAACGATTGATAAAAATGTGATTGCCAAGCTAGAAGAAATTTCTGGCAAAGGCGGGCAGATCAGGATTGTAAGCAATACGATCCTCAGCCCTAGCACGAAGGCGACTATCGAAAAATTCAAAGCAAAGTACCCTACCACCACTCATATTCAATACGATCCCATTTCTTACTATGGGATGTTTAAAGCAAACGAAGAATCATTCGGCAAAGCCATGATCCCTTCCTATGATTTCAGCAAAGCGAAATTGATTGTGAGCGTTGGCGCAGATTTCCTTGGCACATGGCTTTCTCCTATTGAATTCACCAAAGGCTACGCAGTCAATCGCGAAGTAAGTGAGGATAAGCGCGAGATGTCTCGCCACTATCAATTTGAAGCCAATCTTTCATTGACGGGCGCGAATGCAGATTACCGTTCATTAACAAAGCCTTCACAGGAAGGAGCAGTGCTAGCTCAAATCTATAACATCATTGCAGGAAAAAGTGCTGCAGATTCAGGTGTGGCTCATGTAGAAAAAGCAGCTAAAGAATTGATGGCCAACAAGGGCGCATCATTGGTAGTCGCTGGCTCGAACGATAAAGAAATTCAAGTGTTGGTCAACGAGATCAACTACTTATTGGAAAATTACGGATCAACTATTCTTACTTCATTGCCTGTGAATTTCCGCCAAGGAAATGATGAGGCAATGGCCGCATTTATTGCCGATGCCAAAGGTGGGAAAGTGGATGGTGTGATTTTCTACAATTGCAATCCTGTGTACGATCATCCAATGGGTGGAGAGTTGGGAAGCGCATTGAAAAACCTTTCATTGACGGTTTCTACTTCTTATACGCCTGATGAAACAGCTTCATCAGTTGCCTACATGGCGCCCGATCATCATTACTTGGAATCTTGGAATGATTTCGAGCCGAAGCCAAATCATTACAGTTTATCGCAACCTGCTATTACTCCTATTTTCAAAACTCGTCAAGCTCAAGAAAGCTTTATGATTTGGGCTGGAGAGCAGAACGTAGAGTATTTCTCTTTTGTAAGTGAGAATTGGAAAAACTGGTTCTTCGGTAAACCAGATGGAAGTTTAACTTTCCAAGGTTTTTGGGATAAATGTTTGTATGATGGCGTATATGAATTAGGTGCTACTGAATCGAAAGAAGCAACATTCACCTCTCACGCAGACGAAGCATTGTCTGCTGCCATTGCTGCTAGTAAATCAACAGGCAAATATGAAATAGCCATCTATGAAAGCTATGCATTAGGTAGTGGCTCGCAAGCCAACAATCCTTTGTTACAAGAACTTCCAGATCCTATCACGAAAGCAACATGGGATCATTATGTAACTATCTCGCAAAAAGATGCAAAGGCAGAAGGCCTTGACAATGACGCAGAAGGGCATACAAAATTGTTGAACATCACAGTAAATGGTAAGTCGATCAAATTACCTGCACTGATCCAACCTGGTCAAACTCCTGGCACGATTGGTATCGCTCTAGGTTATGGTCGCACCAAAGTGGGTGTGGTAGCCGAGAATCTTGGAGTGAATGTTTATCCTTGGATTGCATTGACTAACGGATCACTTAATTATAATATTACTTCAGGCGTAACGGTTGCTAAGACAACAGACGATTTCCAATTAGCTCAAACACAAATTCACCAGACCTACATGGGTCGTGAAAGTGTGATTCAAGAATCTACTTTAGCTGAGTTCAAAGTGAATGCAAGCGCTGGACGCGAGAATCCTAAGGTAACGAACTGGGATGAAAAAGTAGATGCTTCTACATTGAGTTTGTGGAAAGGCCACGAATACAAGAACCATTATTGGGGCATGTCTATTGATCTGAACACTTGTACAGGTTGTGCTGCTTGCGTAGTTGCTTGTAATGTAGAGAACAACGTATCGCTTGTAGGCAAGCAAGAAGTAATTAACAGAAGAGAAATGCATTGGTTGCGTATTGACCGCTATTATAGCAGTGATGCAAATCCAGAAGATTACAAAGCAG
>JBJXEB010000021.1:0-34505 GCA_046155095.1 Cyclobacteriaceae bacterium | reverse complement strand
GCGCCCAGAAGGGAAGGAAAGGCCAAAGCCCTGCTTGGTGCGTGAGGACGTCTTTGATGATGAAATCTTTTTTGTTGGATTCTTTCAGCTCGGGCAAATAGACGGAGATTTTTTTGTTGATGTCGATGAGTCCTTTTTCGTGCATGAACATGACGGTTTGAAGGGTGGCCGACACCTTTGTCACTGAAGCGAGGTCGTAAATCGTTTCGTCTGTTACTGGATTTTTCTTGTCGTAGGTAAAATGACCTAGTGATTGTTCATAAATTATTTTTCCATCTTTGGCAATCAGCACTTGACAGCCAGGCGTAGAGCCAATGTCGATGGCTTCTTGCATGATGGTTTTAATTTTTTCTAGTGTCTTGCTGTCCATGCCCGCTTCTTCTGGTAGAGAATAAGAGAAACGATCACTGGTTTCGGAAGTGATTCCTTGGCCTTCTTTCAAGGAGTCGGTGATCGTTAAAGGTAATTCGCCTTGGCTGTGAAGACCACCGAAAATAATTTGGGCAGTAGTCTTTAAAATCAAATCGTCATCGGAATAAGCTGCAAGCAAGGTGGGTTGTTGATCAAGAAATTTTAAATCTTCGGGGTCGCCAAAAGAGCAAACGATGACTTCATGATGAATAGAAAGTTTTTTTATAATCGGGGCAATTTGCAGCAAAAATCCTTTTGAGGAAGGGAATAGGGCAACTACGATTACGTTTGCCTTCGATAATCTTTTTCCCAGATCAAGTGTGTCTTTGAGTGCGGTGACGGAAAATTTTTCGAAGGGTGCATACTTTTGTAAATAATGATTGAACTCGTTGGTTTCATCTTTGCCAAAAGAGACAGAAGCAAACTTTTTGTTCTCCAATAATTTTATGGGAACGATACCTGCTGAATTTTTTAGCAAGGTGATGGAAGCTTGAACTAAGCGATGTTGAAGTAGTTTGGCTTCTGGTGAATTTAATTTTGATAACACATTGTCGGTGTTGATGTTTTGCTTTTTTAATAAGCCTGCATCAAACTTGGCAGACAATATTTTTTTTACCGAAGCATTCAGCTGCGCTTGTAGCTTCTTGTCTTTCTTTACTGCTTTTGAAATTTTTTTAACAGCGGCTGCTAGATTTTCGGGTTGGATCAATATGTCATTGCCCACGGTGAAGGCCAATTGCTCGGCATCGCCTGGTTGGTTTTTATCGGTGATCTTTTTTAAGTAGGGTATTTCTGCAAGGGTGAGACCTTTGTAGTTTAGTTTGTTTTTTATCACCTCGGTTACGAAGAGTTCGGAGATAGGCGCGGGGATGGGCTTCCGCTTTCCTTGCAAAACAAAATCGAGGTGAGAGGTGAGTAGGCCATCGATATTTTCGGCCATTAATTTTTGATAAGGATAAAACCCAATGGTATCGATTTGATTGGCATCGAAAACGATTGAGCTATCTTGAATAACGATGTGCCTTTCTTTTTTAGGATTGGCCAAGTGTTTGGCGAAAGCCAGTACGCCACTTTGCTTTAGGCCTTTCATCAGCCAGCTTGATTTATTGGTCACTCGTTTTTTATTGGCTCCAAAGTAGCGCAGTGTGCCGGGGTAGAGATCATCACTGATATGAATGTCAGCATTGGGTGCGAAGTTGATGTGCAGGCCGAGGTTTTTCATTTGGTTGCCGATCTCTTGACCCAATTGAAAAATCAGACTGTCGTTTTTTATTGCACCTAGTGCCAATGGTTTTGGAAAACTGATGGTGCTGTCCAGCGATTGTCCTAAGCCCCACTCGGCATGGATGGCAGCGAGCATGGGTACTTTTGATTGTGCTTGGAGTTTGTTCAAAAAATGAGCGTGACTAACTGCTCCTCCGCGCGTTATCAACACGCTGCCTGGTTTGTATTTTTTTATTTGGTCGAGCAGCAGTTCTTTTTCTTGTTGGCTTGCCGAGGAAGATGCGGGGAGCATGAAGAGTTGACCGATTTTTTCGGGGAGACTGAAGGTTTGAAAAACGCTATCAACCCATTGGGTTTTGGTTTGGGCGATGGAGGGGAATTGAATTAGTAGTAGGAAAGAACAAGTAAGCAGGATCTTGGTGCGGGCATCGGCCAGGGATAGTAGTGGAAAGCCCGAAGTGTGATGACTTTGTGTGCCGGCCGGAATTGGAACGGATAGCCCGGTGCCGCTGCGCCTCGCGCGGCAGGCCGCCAAATACCTCACCCCATTTGAGTGTGTGCTGTTTGGCAGTGTATCGCTGCCCCTCTCCAAAGGAGAGGGGCACGAAAATTGTGCGGCTTGGTCTTGGAGACATTTGATAAGCAATTGCAAACAAGCCTGTGGCGTGTGGCTTGTAGCTTGCAGTGATTTATCTTTGGACAAAACTTTTTTCGCCATTAGGCCGTTTGGTTTTTGTAACTTTGCTGCCGCGAAGCTACCAGTCATTTAGGTTAAAAGGAAAGGCTATGAAAATTATATCATTATTTACCAAAGCGCCCCAGCACCAGAAGTTCAACTACAGGCCGCGCTACTACGACCCGACCAAAGATGAGATGGCGGAGCGCGAGGAGCGGATAAGAAAGGAAATTGCGCGCGAGCGGGGTGAGTTGCTGGATGATGGCGGCCATCGCACGCGCATTGCGGGGTCGTTTCAGGCGGCACGAAAACGGTCGAAGCCTACGGCCGAGAAGAGTGCGGTGTTGATGCGCTTCGGGATGATATTATTCATGGTGCTTTTGTTGTTTGCGTTTTTGGAGTGGGGGAAGCCTGCATTGTATGGGGCGGTTCTGTTTATTCCGGTGTATTTGTATATGAAGTTTAGGACGATAAAAAAGAGTGAATAGTTATCAGTTAATAGTTAAAGGTTTAAGGTTAATAGTTATCAGTTATTGGTTCTCACAGAATAGTTTTAGACCAACCAATAACTATTAACGATTAACTGATAACGTAAAAGTAAATGCCCGATATCATCCAACTCCTCCCTGATTCCATTGCCAACCAGATAGCTGCGGGCGAGGTGGTGCAACGGCCAGCATCGGCTGTGAAGGAGTTGATGGAAAATTCTATTGATGCGGGCGCTACAGAAATTACACTGATTGTGAAGGATGGCGGCAAGGTGTTGATCCAGGTGATCGACAATGGCCAAGGCATGAGCGAGACGGATGCACGTATGAGCTTAGAGCGGCACGCGACTTCTAAAATCCGCAAGGCTGATGATTTGTTTACGTTGCGCACGATGGGCTTTCGCGGAGAGGCACTTGCCTCCATTGCTGCGGTGGCGCAATTTGAAATGAAGACGCGCATGGCGCACCAAGACCTAGGCACGTTGCTGCTGGTGGAAGGAAGTGAAGTGAAAAAGCAAGAGGCAGTGGCGTGTGAGAAGGGGACGAGCATCAGCATCAAAAATCTTTTTTATAATATTCCTGCGAGGAGAAATTTTTTGAAGTCGAATGCGGTGGAGATGCGCAACATCATCGATGAGTTTTATCGATTAGCATTGGCGAATTCAGAGATTGCATTTACACTGGTGCAGGGAGATGAAATTATTTATGAATTGCAGCCAGGCAAACTGAGCCAACGAATTGTGGCATTGTTCGGAAAAAATTATCAGCAGCAACTCGCGCCCGCCACAGAAGAAACAGCGTTAGTAAAAATTACTGGATATGTTGGAAGACCAGAGTCGGCTAAGAAGACTAGGGGCGAGCAATTTATTTTTGTGAACCAACGATTCATTCGCAACAACTACCTTGGCCATGCGGTGACGAGCGCGTATGAAGGCTTGTTGCCCGATAACAGTTTTCCGTTTTATGTGCTTTTTATTGAGATAGACCCCAAGCACATTGACGTAAATGTGCATCCGACCAAGACAGAAATAAAATTTGATGATGAGCGCGCGGTGTATGGCGTAGTCTGGTCGGCTGTGAAGCAGGCATTGGGCGTACATCACTTAGCACCTGCACTGGATTTTCAGGCCGATGTGAACTTGACTAGCAAGCTGAACAATCAATCGATCACCAAAGAGCAATATTTTGATGAGCAGTTTACTTCTTCGTTGAATAGATCGAACCTACAGAATTGGGAGAAAGTATTTGAGCAAGAGAGCAACTCACGCCTGTTTGATAAAGTAGAGCCGCGGCCAACCATGGAACTGCGGTTTGAGAGTGCGATGAACAAAACAATATCTTCACCTGCTATCGAAAATGAAACGGGCATTTTTCAATTTCAACAAAAGTACATTGTGCGGGCGGTGCGGCAGGGGTTGATGATCATTGACCAGCAAGCGGCACACGAGCGCGTGTTGTTTGAAAGATATTTGAGCCAGCTAAAAAGTAATTCTGGCAATAGCCAGCAAAGTTTGTTTCCGCAAACTATTACTTTTACTACGCCCGATTTTGCGCTGCTAATGGAAATGGAGAAAGAGATTGTGGCGTTGGGTTTTCGCTTTGAAGTATTTGGAAAGAGTGCATTGTTGATCTCTGGCACTCCTGCCGATGGGAAGGGTAGTGAAAAGGAATTGCTAGAGGGGTTGCTGGAGCAGTTTAAAAAGAATCAATCGGAGTTGCAGTTGCCTGTGCAGGAGAACTTGGCGAGGGCGTTGGCGAAGCGCACGTCTATAAAAGTGGGGCAAAAAATGAGTGCGGAAGAAATAAATGGCTTGGTGGAACGTCTCTTTGCCTGTAGCAACCCCAATTATTCACCAGAAGGGAAGCCAACATTTTTTACTTTTGACTCGTCTAAGATGGAAAGTTATTTTAATCGTTAAAGAAGGATCATGTTTAATATTACACCGCTAGTCCGCACGTTAATCATTATCAATGTCGGCATCTTTTTATTGCAAAACTTATTGGCCAATTTTCACATTACAGAATATATGTCTTTGTGGGATATTCATTCTGGTTTGTTCCGCCCGTATCAATTTTTTACTTACATGTTTGCGCATGGTGGGTTCGGTCACATCTTTTTTAATATGTTGGCCTTTGCATCCTTTGCCCCAGTGCTGGAAAGCCATTGGGGAGAAAAGAAGTTTTTGCTTTTTTACATTGCCACAGGCATTGGTGCGGGAGTGATCTATGCGGGTGTCAATTATTTTTTTCCTGGAAATGGCGGCTCTATGTTGGGCGCATCGGGCGCGTTGTATGGAATATTGATGGCCTTTGGAATGTTGTTCCCTGATCTGGAGTTAATGCTTTTGTTTCCGCCCATACCCATCAAAGCTAAGTACATGGTCTTTTTGATGGGCTTTATCACGTATGCCATGGATCGATCAGGCACAGTGGCGCACTTAGCGCACTTTGGAGGTGCGTTCGTGGCATTCTTGATCATCAGTTATTGGAGGATGCAGGGTAAATAAAAACGCTGTAACTTTACAGGGTAAGATTCTGTTTACTCATAAACTAACAGAAAGTAGATGCTAGAAGAATTCAAAAACGCCTTTCAGCGACCAAACAATGCACACGCACAGTTGATCATCATCAACGTGGTGGTGTTTATTGTGCTTGGGGTGATTATGGTGATTTCGGAGATAGCAGGTTTTACTTCTTTCTTTAGTGCAATACATCATCAGTTTCAAATTCCAGCGAGGCTTAATGAATTCGTAACCAGACCTTGGACGATACTTACTTACGCATTTGCACATGACCTTGCTGGTATTTTGCACATCCTTTTCAATATGCTCACGCTTTATTGGTTTGGAAAATTGTTTGTGGAATATTTGGGTGGAGATAAATTGATTGCCCTTTACGCATTGGGCGCGATTTCTGGAGGTTTATTTTATTTATTGTCGTACAATCTCATTCCTTATTTTGTAGCTCAATCTGTTGCTCACCCGATTGTAATGGTGGGTGCTTCGGCCAGTGTCAATGCCATTGTAGTAGCCGCTGCTACACTCTTGCCTGATTATACTTTCTTCTTGTTATTCTTTGGTGCGGTGCGGATCAAATACATTGCAGCTATTATTGTATTCCTTTCTTTTTTGGGAACGATTGGATCTAACGCAGGTGGAAACCTCGCACATCTGGGCGGAGCTTTGATGGGTTTCATTTACATCAAGCAATTGCAAGTAGGTGTGAATTGGGGAGGATGGATTACTGCAATGATCGATTGGGTAAAAGGTCTATTTCAATCGCGCCCTAAAGTAAAAGTGACCTACAGAAAAGAAGAGCCCAAAGTAAAAAAAGCAGCAACGGGCGTTAATAAAGCCTCCCAAGAAGAGATCGATTCTATCTTGGATAAGATTTCTGATCGAGGTTACGAGAGTCTATCCAAAGAAGAGAAGGAAAAGCTTTTTAATGCCAGTAAAAAATAGTTTAGGCAATCGCCTTCGCAATCGCAAAAGCGGCAGCCGCTGCGGCCGCACCGATTAGCGTTACACGCAACGCACCTTTCAACAACGGCTGTCCCGTGAGTTTGCTCTTCACCAATCCAAAAACGATCAAACAGATCAACGTAATGATGCTTGAATAGACGAGGCCGTCTTGTGCAGTGGCAGTAAAAAAATAAGCGCTCAACGGTATAAGGCCACCAATGATGTAGCTTACTGCAATGATAAAGGCACTTTGTTGTGCACGATTTTTATCGGGCCTTTCTAATCCCAATTCAAAGCGCATCATGAAATCAACCCATTGCTTTGGCCGCTTCGCCATTTCGCGTGCTACTTTTTCTTGTAATTCTTCGCTGATGCCGTACTGAGCAAAGATCTCTTTTGTTTCGGCTATTTCAATCTCGTGCTTGTGTACAATCTCATCGTACTCTCGTTGTTCTTCAGCATCATAGTGTTCAATCTCAGTGCGACCAGCAAGATAGCCACCCAATCCCATGGCAATAGAGCCAGCAGCAATTTCGGCCAATCCTGCTGTAATGACAATATCTGTTGAGCTGACCGCCCCGCTCAATCCTGCCGCCAAGGCGAAAGGCACCGTAAGGCCATCGCTCATGCCAATGACGAAGTCGCGTACTTTTTCTGAGCTTTCAAAATGTTCTTCCATGACCGCGAATTTTTGGGAAAGTTACAAAAAAGAAAACCCTTGAACACTCAAGGGTTTTCAAATCAATATTTATTTGGCGCTTTATTTCTCGCTTAATCGGCAGTGATGGTATATGTTCTGCGGAAGGTAGTTACCGTGATCACTTTATCACACGTTCCATCTCCATAGTCAACTGTTCTTTTGCGTTCGATAAAGCCGCCAACCTTCGTGGTTTCCACTACGCCAGCAACACGGGCGAAGTTGCCTAGTTTGGCACAAGCAAAGTCAACAATAATAGGTGTAGTTATTTCGTGTGTAAACGAGCGACCTGTAGATGACATGCCAGTAAGTGTTCCAGTGATCCTGTATTTGTTGTTATCGGGATTGGTGTCACCTGCGCCATCTGTCCACTCACGTGTGCGCGAGCCATTGAAGGTCACAAATTTTCCGTTGGGGAATGTAATTTTCAGATCAGCTACCCTACGTGTAGATTGCAAGTTGCCGGCAGGATTTTTTGAAATATCTCGCAGCTCTATCATACCTGATACGCTTTTGTTGTTCACCTTATAATTGTCAAAAGTGATGGTGCGGTTCGCGAGGCTATCGCCCAATGTAGAGCTATAAAGAATAATGATTTTTCCACTACGTGTGCGACCGTATACACCCACACAGCCAGTGCCGAAATCAAGCGTAAGTATTTTGCTGACTTTGTCATTAGTGACTACCGCGCAGGCTGGCAATGATTTTTCACTTCTTCCGCCTTTTGCATCAAACTCTGCCGAATAAGAGATTTGCGAAGCGTCATCGGCTTCGTTGTCTCCCACTGCCGAGTTTTCGGTGATAGCTTCTTCATCAGAAAAATCTTCTGATTTGTCTTTACAGCTAACCATGCTCATGGTTATTATAACGACTGCTACAGTTATCTTTCTCAAAGAAAGATTGATCCAATTCGTTTTCATAGGTTGATTTATTTGTTTTGTGCCGCTTTGACGGCTGCTAACCTAATAGGTTTAATCTCAAACTGATTTTTTTAGCCACAGATCTGCCTATCGGCAAGGCAGGTTCACAGATTAAATGCAAATCGGGAGCAATAATCTGTGAATCTGTGGCTAAATAAGCTATTTCTTAGCGGTAGCGTTTTCGTAGTAGGAGAGAAGGGAATTCAAGATCAACCCTGAATTGGACGAATACATAACATCTTTATGGCTTTCATTGTAGAGAGCCAATAGGTCATAGAATTTTTCTTCGGTAATAGAATGCCGCTCCATGATTTCAAATTTCACATCGGGGTCGTTTACGATTTCTAAATAGATTTTCACTTTTTCGTTTATGGCCATCACCTTCACGAGCTTTCTTTTTTCTTTTTCAAGTTTGGAAAAATAAGAGAAGTTGACGCCCACTCCACCCGAAGATCCAAACCCTGCCGCCTTGATCGGCTTAGTGGTGGTGAGCGTAGGCGACTTCACATATTTTTGATTGATGTGAAAACCCTTGTCTCTGATCGTTACTTCTTTCAGCAACAAACTTTCTTCGTGCATCCGCACAAACATGGTTTCGTCTTCAAAATAAATAGGCGACACCACTCGTGCATATCCTATAAATGAAAAGATGAGCGTATCTTTTTCTGTGGCTACAATAGTGAAGATACCGCTGGCATTAGTAGATGTACCTCTATTGGAATTTTTGAGTTTTACATTTACCCCTTGCAAATTATTGAGTGAGGTTGAATCGACCACAATCCCTTTGATCAATTTTTGCGAATAGGAAACTGTTGTTGCCGAGAGCAGCAAGAGGAGAATAAAATAGGTTTTTCGGCAACTCATTACTAAGGCAAGGCGCAAAATATGAAGTTAGGATGATAGAACAACGTGAAAGGTTTTAATAGTGGAAATTATCCTTTATTCGCCAATTGCCCACAAGCCGCATCAATATCTTTTCCTCTGCTTTTACGAACGCGGCAAGTAATGCCGTTGCGCTCCAATAAATCCATGTACATATTCAACACTTCTTCTGGTGCTTGCTTGAACTCGCCATCGTCAATGGGATTGTATTCGATCAAGTTTACTTTAGATGGAACGAGCTTACAAAATTTCAGCAAAGCTTGAGCATGTTCTTCGGTATCGTTGATGCCTTTCCACACCACATATTCATACGTGACTTTACTTTTTGTTTTTTGGTACCAATATTTTAGTGACTCGCCTAATTCTGTCAATGAATTAGAATCATTGATGGGCATAATGGAAGAGCGAGTTTTGTCAATGGCCGAGTGTAGCGAAACAGCGAGGTTAAACTTCACGTCATCGTCTGCCATTTTGATAATCATTTTGGCGATGCCTACCGTAGAAACAGTGATGCGCTTAGTGGCCATGCCCAATCCTTTTTGGTTGGTGATTTTTGAAATGGCTTCAGTAACATTGGCGTAATTCAAAAGTGGCTCACCCATGCCCATGAACACGATGTTGGTGAGTGGCCTTCCATAAAATAATTCAGCTTGTTCTTTGATGGCGACCACTTGATCATAAATTTCATCGGCACTTAGATTGCGCTGCCTTTTTAAGCGAGCAGTGGCACAAAATTTACACGCAAGGCTGCAACCCACTTGCGATGATACACACGCAGTAATTCTTTTTTCAGCAGGGATCAACACAGACTCTACTACTAATCCATCGTGAAGGGTCACGGCATTTTTAATTGTGCCATCTGTGCTACGCTGCATTTTATCCACCCTAATGTGGTTGATCACAAAATGCGTTTTCATCATCTCCCGCGTTTCTAGTGAGAGGTTGGTCATCTGATCGAAACTTTTTACGGATTTTATCCACAGCCAATCGTACGCTTGTTGCGCCCGAAAAGGTTTTTCGTTGTGTTGAACAAAAAACTCTTTTAGTTCTTCTACTTTTAGTTTGCGGATGTCGCGCTGGGTGATGGACTCGGTCATAATAGATCAGCCTTTAGTTTCTCAGGGTCTTGCCGCGTGTCGAAAATGGCAACAACGTGAACATTTTCACCCTCAATAAAATAAACAATTTTAAAATACCGAATGACTAATCTGCGATATAGGTTCTTTCGATCGAAGAGCATTGTTTCTTTCTGGCCGCTGTAAGGAAATTTTTTTAGAGTTTCAGCCTTTTTAAAAACCTCATCAACAATTTCAGAAATCTTACTTCCTGGTACTTCTTGCAGTCTTAGAAAATTGATGGACTTATCCAAGCTCAGCCAAGCCGTAGGAGTATAAATCAGATTCATTTGTGGCTGCCCAACTTAGCATCAATCTTTGCTTTGAATTCTTCGCTTGAAAAGACATTGCCCTGTTTTATATCTTGTTCAGCTTCGCCAGCTAAAAAATTCAATGTTTCTTTCCAAGCATAGATATTCTCACTTTCGTTCAACAGGTCTTTAACTGCTTCCAATACACTTGGGTCGTTCACCGATTCAATCAATCTAACTAGTTCTTGCTTTTTTTGTGCAATTGTTTCCATATCCAAATATACTATTTTACCCTCGAAAAAGTTTTCACTTCGCAATCCTTTAGCACGTTGTGTATCTTTAATGTCATTTCACCTACTTCATCAATGATAAACCGTTGAGTAATGATGCCCGACTTTTTGTCAAGGAAATGCAGCTCGTTGCCCTTCACATCGTACTTAAAAGCATTCATGCCCGTTCCTTTTTTATTGCCTTGCGCAAAGACACCTTCTTCTCCTGTGCCTTTTTTATCGAAACGGATCAACTTTGCTACGGCATTTTTTGAACTGCCCATCGATTGCTCTAGCTCCTTTTCTGTATCGCTTTTTTCAAATTGACTTGTGAAGCATGTTTTGTCTTCGGTGAGTTGCCACGTGCCTATAATTCCCTGCGATTTTCCAGTTAAAGCCATACCGATCAGCACAATCATTATCAAGTTTTTCATAACAATGGTTTTTACTTTGTAAAATTAAACTAATTTGAACTTTCTATTTTTAATTCATGCAAAGATACTACTTCGTTCACTTTATCACCTCGTTTTGTAAGCTTCGCAATGTACCGTACACACTTGTCCTTGGGCTACTATTGATCGGTGCCTGCCGTCCATTGAAAGAAGACCAGCACTTTCTGGAGAGCCTGATGAAGGGGAATCATGGAAAGTTTAAATCCATTCTCTCCAACGACAGCCTAGAGGTTCAAATCATCTATACCCAAATCAATCGTGATTCAATAAACAGGCCAAACTTTAAATCATTTTATTTTCATGCCGATTCATCAAGTTATTTCTATCCGGCAAGCACAATCAAACTGCCCCAGGTACTGCTTGCGTTGGAAAAGTTGAATGAATTGAATATTACGGGCCTTGATAAATACACTCCTGTTTTTCACGATAGCTTGCACGAAGGCCAACTTTCTGCAAAAAGAGACACTACCTCTGCCGATAGTTTGCCCACTATTGCGCACTATGCAAAAAAGATAATGGTAGTGAGTGATAACGATGCCTTCAACCGACTTTATGAATTTATGGGGCAGAAGGCAACGAATGAAGTATTGAGAAGAAAGGGATACAACGTTCGGTTCTTGCACCGCCTAGAGCGGCCACTCACACCTGATCAAAACAGGCGCACCGAAGGAATTAGATTTGTTAAAAAAGATACACTCATTTTTAAACAGCCCATGTTGGTGAATGAAGATTCCATCAGGCCCAGTCGAAGGGTTGGGAAGGGGAAAGGCTTTATGAAAAACGATACGATCTTGGTAGAAAAGCCATTTGACTTCACGTACAAAAACTTTTATCCACTCACTGAACAGCAAGAAGTATTGAAGGCCATTTTGTTCCCCCATTTTGTTGAACCTAAACGCACATTCAACCTCACCAGCGAAGACCGAAAATTTGTGATGAAGTACATGTCGCAGTTGCCAGGTGAAACAAGTTTTCCTCCCTACAAAAAGGACACCTCCCTGTATGATGCGTACTGCAAGTTCTTGATGTTTGGAGAAGACAAGACCCCAATCCCAAAAAATATCCGAATCTTTAACAAAGTGGGTGATGCGTACGGATACCTCATCGACAATGCTTACATCGTTGATTTTGAAAATAAAGTAGAGTTCATACTTTCAGCCGTTATCAACACGAACACAGATGGGATTTATAACGATGGAAAATATGAATACAAAACCCTTGGTTTTCCATTCATGAAAAACCTTGGGCAGGCGGTTTATAAATATGAATTGAAGCGCAAGCGTAAGTTTAAACCAGATTTGAAAGAGTTTGTTTTACAATACGATCATTAAGCTGTGATCAAATAGGTATCATGCATTAGGTCTGTGGAGTTAAATCGACTCGAGGGTTATTTTATTGCTGTCGAGTATCGTCTCCCGCCTCGGGGGCGATGCGATTTGGCAACGGATATTAGTGCATTGAAGAGCATCGTCCCCGAAGCGAGACACGATGCAAGGCAGAGGGAAAAACATTAGGCATTAGGTCTTGGGGAGTCGAATTAACGCTCATGGTTATATTAAAACCCTACCCAATGCCTAAGTCCCAATCCGCAATGCCTAAATTAATTTGGACAAGACAAACCTTTCTCCGAACTTTTCAGCAATTTTCAAATTTAATCTATGCAAAAGACCAACGCGATCATCATCACCGCAGGGCATTTAGATTCTTCCAATGGAAAAACAGCACATGGACTTATTCGTGGCACAGAGCGATTCAATATTGTAGGTGTCATTGATGATAAGCATCTGGGTAAAGACGCAGGCGAAGTGTTGGATGGCAAGAAACGCAACATACCCATCTACTCATCTATTGATGATTTTGCCAAAAACGGAAAGGAGAAAGCTGTTTATGGAATTATTGGTGTGGCTACCAAAGGCGGAGTGATTCCAGATTCACTTCGAGCGATATTGAAAGACGCACTCGTTCACGGATATGGCCTAATAAATGGTTTGCATGAATATGTTTCTGAGATAACTGAGTTGGCCGATTTTGCAAAATCGCGCGGATTGGAAATCATAGATGTGCGCAAGCCGAAAAAATTTAAAGACCTTCATTTTTGGTCGGGCAAAATAAAACAGGTGCATTGCCCTAAGATTGCTGTACTTGGAACTGATTGCGCATTGGGCAAACGAACCACCACGCGATTTTTAGTAGAGGCGATGCGCGAGGCGGGCTACCGTGCGGAAATGATTTACACTGGGCAGACTGGTTGGATGCAAGGCGCGAAGTATGGTTTTGTGTTCGACAGTACACTCAACGATTTTATTTCAGGCGAAATGGAGCATGCCATAGTAAAGTGTTGGGAGGAGGCGAAACCAGATATTATGTTCATTGAAGGACAATCTTCCTTGCGCAATCCCAGCGGCCCAGCAGGAGCGGAGTGGATCGTTTCTGCGGACGCAAATGCAGTGGTACTTCAACACAACCCATCTCGTAAAAAATACAAAGGCTTGGAAGATTATCCCGCCAATATTGCCGATGTGCAAGACGAAATTGTGTTGATAAAAATTTATGGAGCGCCTACCGTGGCGGTTACCATCAATACACATAAGATGAGCGAGAGTGATGCGCGCACTTATGCAGCAGCAAAAGAGAAGGAGCTTGGCATTCCTGTTATTCTCCCACTAGAAGATGGTGTGCAACGGTTAGTGGCAATCTTTAAGGATATGATTGATAAGTCGATAGCGCAGGTGTAGAAGTATTTGTAGATTTGTGAATATGGTAAAAGTAGAAGAAATATTGCAACTAAGTACTGAAGAACGGATTTCAATTATCGAAATGATTTGGGATAGTTTGGATTCTGAGCGGGGAGATGATTTATTGACGCCAGAACAAAAAGAAGAAATTAATCGAAGAATTGAAAAGCACGGAAAAGGTGAAAGTAAAACTTTTACATGGGATGAAATTGAATCCCGCTTAAAATTTAGATGAAGTACTCTGTTGAGTATGATGATGAAGTTCAAAGCGATCTTTAAGAAGCAATGGATTGGTATGCCAGTAAAAGAGATGGACTCGACAGAGAATTTATTGAGACTGTAAAATCAGCGATTGCTAAGCTTATCGAAAATCCTTTCGTTTATCGCCCCCGATACAAAAAAATCCGATTCAAACATTTAGACCGATTTCCCTATATAATTGTTTTCAAAATCATTCGAGATACGATCCTAGTTTATACGGTAATTCATGATAGGAGAAATCCAAAACTTATACGAAAGAGAGTAAAATGAAAATTAAATCAATAAAATCTTGGTCTGCAGACCTCGGCAATACCAAGCCCTACACCATCGCCTTCAAAACGATAGACGAAGTGCTCAATGCCTTTGTGGAAATTGAATTGGAGAACGGAACAACTGGAATTGGTGCTGCTAACCCCAGTGAGTATGTCACTGGTGAAAATTTTGAACAGTGCGAGGCCGCTCTGCAAGAAAAAAATATTCAATTTTTAGTTGGTCGCGATATTCGCGAAATCAACCAACTCACTTTTGAGATCTGGCAAAGACTTCCTGCCAACCCTGCTGCCCGTGCGGCACTTGATATTGCGTTGTATGATGCCTTCACCAAATTTTTGAATGTTCCATTGGTGAAATACTTAGGACAAAAAATTCACTCATTGCCTACTTCCAACACCATCGGCATTAAAAATGTGGAGGAGACATTGAAAGAAGCACAAGAATATGGCGAGCGCGGTTTCAAAGTATTGAAAGTAAAATTGGGAAAAGATTTAAGCGAAGACATTGAGCGCATGGCTAAACTCCGCGAAAAATTTGGGAAGAAGTTTGTGATCCGAATTGATGCCAACCAAGGCTATGATTCTGCCAAAACCATTGAGTTTTATAACAAGACCAAACACTTGGATGTGGAGTTGATCGAGCAGCCGCTTCCCGCGAAAGCGATAGACGAAATGAAAAAGCTCCCAGATGAAATCAGGAAGGTGATTGCAGCCGATGAATCATTGCTCACAGCCAAGAGTGCTATGGAGTTGGTAAAACCTCCACGTGCTACGGGCATCTTCAATATTAAATTGATGAAGTGTGGCGGCATCAGCCAAGGATTGAAAATTGCAGACATCGGTTTGTATGAAGACATCGACCTCTTTTGGGGCTGCAATGACGAAAGCATTGTGAGCATCACAGCTGCATTGCACTTGGCATTCTCTTGCGCCAACACCAAGTACATTGACTTAGATGGAAGCCTTGACCTAGCGCGTGATGTGGTGAAGGGGGGATTTATTTTGAAGGATGGCATTATGACTTGCTCTGACAAGCCAGGCCTTGGCGTGGAAAGAATATAACTGTTCAGTCTGCTGTGAAAGAAATTTTAAGATGGCTTATATCACTTACCATATTGTTGTGCATTACACAATGCACGAATCCAACTAAAATACAAAAAGCAGACGTTAGAGCTTCACAAAAACTAGTTGATCTGAAATTTTCTAAAGGCGAGATCGACACCATGCTGAACTACCTCAACGGCAATCGCAAAGGGTATGACAGCATGAGGAAAATAAAATTAGCGTATGAAGTTACGCCTTCACTTTATTTCGATCCACGGCCAGATCATTTTCAACTTAAAAATCGAGTAGCTCAATCGGAGTGGAGGTTGTTGAATGAAGTGAAACTACCTGCGACAGATGAAGAAATTGCCTTTATGTCTGTCCTTGATTTAAGTGTTCTTATCAAATCAAAAAAAATTACTTCTGCTCGCCTTACTAAAATTTATTTAGCACGCTTGAAGAAATACAAAGATACACTCGCTGCTGTTGTTACCATCACCGAAGAGCTTGCATTGCAACAAGCAGCAAAAGCCGATGAAGAAATTGAACAAGGAAAAGACCGCGGAATTTTACATGGCATTCCTTACGGGATCAAAGATTTATTTGCATTGCCAGGTTACAAAACCACGTGGGGAGCGGAGCCGTACCAAAATCAAACCATCAATGTGAAAGCCGCAGTTGTAAAAAAACTGGAGGATGCAGGGGCGGTGTTGGTTGCTAAGCTTACCTCGGGAGCATTGGCACGTGGCGATGTGTGGTTTGGTGGCAAAACAAAAAATCCGTGGGATTTAAAGCAAGGAGCAAGTGGCTCTTCTGCTGGTTCGGCCTCTGCTACCTCAGCGGGATTGGTTGCCTTTGCTATCGGAACAGAAACGTTAGGTTCTATCATCTCACCTTCATCGCGCTGCGGAGTTACAGGTCTGCGACCAACGTTTGGAAGCGTGAGTCGTGCAGGTTGCATGACCCTCTCATGGTCAATGGACAAGGCTGGGCCGATTTGCCGCACCGCTCAAGACTGCGCATTGGTTTTTAATGTGATCAAAGGAAAAAGCGAAAATGAAAATGATCGTTCTGTGGTAGATTATTCTTTTGCATTCAATCCGTCCAAGGATTTGAAAGGTTATAAGATCGGTTACTTCAAAAAATTATTTGATAAGAAGGATACCACCAAAGTAAAAACGAACGACTCACTCAGTTTGCAAGTGCTGAAAAACCTAGGAGCAGAGTTGCATGAAGTTCAACTGCCCGATTCAATTCCGTATGATGCGTTTGATATTATCCTTCGTGCCGAGGCGGGTGCGTTCTTTGATGAACTCGTTCGCGAGCACAAAGACAGAATGTTATCTGAGCAAACAAAAGATTCACGTGCCAACTCATTGCGCCAAGCGCGATTTATTTCTGCCGTAGAATATTTGCAGGCCAATCGACACAGAAAAGTGCTGATCGAAAAATTCAATGCAATGATAAATAGCTTTGATTTTATCATTTCACCTACTGAAGGCAAAAATGTTTCGTTGGCCACCAACCTCACAGGGCATCCTGCCATTTGCGTTCCCAATGGGTTTGATTTCATGGGTCGCCCCACCTCCATCATGTTCATCGGAAATTTATATGATGAAGCACCTCTTTTAGAAGCAGCGCATCTTTTTCAACAAGCAACAGATTTTGAAGAGAAGCATCCAGTTCTTTTTTTAAGCACAAAACCATAAATCAATTATTTTTGAACGGCATCACCGAGCGAGGTGCCTACTGCAGGCGATTCAAGCTCCCTCGTTGCCAGCACACAGAGTTTATCCTCAGCACAGTTTTGGGAGGCTTTTCGCTTCTATCCCTTACCTGAGAGTTCGATTAATAGTGCGGATAAACTTTCAAAGAATCGCTCATTAAATTTCCAAATGATCTTATCTGTTTGATCTATAAAAATGATGGTGCTTGCGTTATCGTCAATTTGATATCCACATCGCTCCAGTGCATTTTTTGTCCATAGTAGAGGATAGCCTGTGCCTGTTACATTCAAAGAAACTTTGCGATGTGCGTATTGTTCCACTTTTCCAGTTTTCAAATCAAAGCCCTTGAATTGAAATACATCATCGAATGATCCATCCAACACCAAATCTTCTGGGATGCCTGATTTTATTTTTTTCTCTGTCGTAGTTAACCAAATCCGATCTGCCGTTTGAAGTGCAAGGTCTAATTCATGTGTGCATACCAATATAGCCTTGCCTGCAATCCGCGAAAGCGAGCGCAACAGATTCATGATCTCTACACGATTGTTTAGGTCAAGATGTGCAGTTGGTTCATCCAAAAGAAGAATGGGGGTTTGTTGTCCCAGTGCGCGGGCAATCATCGCCATTTGCATTTGCCCATCGCTCAACTCATAAAGTCTTTTGTCCCTTAAATGTTGAATGTGTACTTGCTCGATCGATTCGTCAATTATTTTTTTGTCTTCAGCAGAAAGGGAAATACTCCAATCCAAATAGGGATAACGCCCATAAGTAACCAAATCATACACCGTCATGTTGGTGGCAACAATGCGGTCTGTTAGCACTAGCGCAATATTTTTTTCAGTAACACCGCATATTTTTCCCTGCAATGGTTTTTGCAAACCTGCCAAGGTGCGCAGCAGGGTGGACTTGCCAATGCCGTTAGGGCCCATGAGGCAAACGAGTTCGCCTGCATGAAGCTGTACGTTCAAATCTTCTAGGAGCGTAAGCTTCTTTCCATTTATAATGTAGCCAACAGAAAGCCCTATTGTTTCCATTACGCACTCACTTTTTTATTTCTCATCACCATCCATATCACCAATGGCGCTCCAATCATAGAAGTTACTGCATTGAGAGGAAGTACCTGTGCGTTGCCCGGCAATTGTGAAACAATGTCACAGAAGAGCAGAAGAGAGGCGCCACCCATTATTACGCAGGGCAATAAGATTTTGTGATTGGTAGATGGAACAATCAACCTGACCAAATGAGGGACTGCTAACCCAACAAAAGCAATCGGCCCGCAGAAGGCTGTTACGCTTCCTGCCAAAATTCCTGTGGAGGCAACGATCCAAAAACGTGAGCGATTAATGTTCACACCTAAACTCTTCGCATAATTTTCGCCCAGCAGCCAAGTGTTCAATGGCTTCATTAAAGAGAAGGCGATGGCAATCCCCACCACCACAACTATTAACAGCACTTTTATTTCACGCCAGTTGGTGCTTCCAACATTGCCCAGTGACCAGATCATAAAAGTTTGCAAGTCTTCTGCTTTGCTGATGAATTGCAGCACCCCCACAATGGAAGCAGTGGCCGCGCTGATCATCAACCCAATAATTAAGAGTGATGTATTGTCTTTAACAAATTGAGCAATGACGATCACCAGAAAGAAAACCATCATCCCGCCAAGGCTAGAGGCAATCACCAAACTCCACGGGTTGACCGAAAGAGTTTGCAACAATCCCGATCCTGTTTGGCCAATCATGATTACTAGCGCCACCAGTAAGCTCGCACCAGAACTAAGCCCCAACACATCTGGCCCGGCCAATGGATTTCTAAAAAGCGTTTGCATAAGCAAGCCGCCTGTGGCTAGTGCGGCACCGGCAAGCACACACGTGATGGCCTTCGGCAATCGGAATTTCCAAACAATATCGCTTGAGCCGGACTCGGTATAAGTAAAGAGCGAGGAAAACAAATCGCTCAAAGAGATGGACACACTGCCTAAGGCGATGTCAGCAAAAAACAAAAGCGTTAGTAACAACAGGAAGCCAATACTCTTTTTCAATAGTGAGGGTTGTGCCATTTGAGTAAAATCACTTGAAATTACTTTGTTTTATCGAGTTGCCAATGAAAACGAAAGTGAAGGAAGGGTGAGGAGTGACAGGGTAATCAATATAGGCTTCGCTGCACTTTTATCAACTAGAACACAAGGGTTTCTTCCATGACGAGGGCAATCTTCAAAATCGCCATATAAAATTTTGTCTATTTCTAAAAAAGGCCTGACCAACGCTCAATTAATTAAAGGCATACACTCAAAAAAATAAGTTTAAGCGTATTATAAAGAAGAAAATAATGCTAACACTCGTTCGGATTATAAAATTGAACGAAAAGCACCATAAATGTTTTTTAAAATCCATCGTTTAAGAATTTGATAACCAATAAGTTGTGTGCTAAATATTTAAGAGGTACAAAATCCTTGGTCTTTTTTTGCACCCTCCACTTGGTAACTAATCTTATGTTCCTATCTTTGCAGTCCTTTTTGCGGTAGGAAACCCTCAAATCGGTTTAAAAACAAGTAAAACAGTTTCAATCATGCCTGGAATATTAGGAAGGAAAATAGGAATGACCAGCGTATTCGGCACCGATGGAGCCAGTATCGCGGTTACTGTTATAGAAGCAGGCCCCTGTGTGGTTACTCAAGTACGCAGCCAAGAAGTGGATGGTTACAAAGCCATTCAACTAGCTTTTGGCGAGAAGAAAGAGAAAAATACAACGGCCGCTTTGATGGGTCACTTCAAAAAAGCAAACACTACACCCAAAAGAAAGTTGGTGGAGTTTCGCGATTTCACTTCTGACTTTGATGGCATGGCAGAATTGGGCAAGGAAGTAAAAGTGACTGATGTGTTTGTGGAAGGCGACATGATTGATGTTGTTGGCACTTCAAAAGGTAAAGGATTTCAAGGTGTAGTGAAGCGTTATGGTTTTGCAGGGGTGGGTGGTCAAACACACGGTCAGCACAATCGTCTTCGTGCACCAGGTTCAATGGGTAACGCATCATTTGCAGCCCGTGTTATAAAAGGCAAGCGCCTTCCTGGCCGTATGGGTGGAGATCGCGTGAAAGCCATCAATTTGAAAGTAGTAAAGATCATGCCTGAGCAAAACCTGATCTTGATCAGTGGCTCGGTGCCTGGCGCAAAAAATTCAACGTTAATCCTCCAAAAGTAATGGACATAGCAGTTGTTAAGTACAGTGGCGAAAGCACAGGCCGCAAAGTAAGCCTCGACAGTGAGGTTTATGGCATTGAGCCTAATGACCATGCGATCTATTTAGATGTAAAGAGCATTTTGGCCAATCAGCGCCAAGGCACTCACAAGTCTAAGCAGCGTAATGAGATTTCTGGTTCATCTAGAAAGATCAAAAAGCAAAAAGGCACAGGCGGTGCACGTGCGGGTAACATTAAAAACCCTCAGTTCAAAGGCGGTGGTCGTATTTTCGGCCCCACTCCAAGAGATTACTCTTTCAAGTTGAACAAAAAAGTAAAAGATTTAGCCCGTAGATCAGCTCTTACATACAAGGCGAAAGACAATTCTATCTCTATCCTCGAAGATTTCAACTTCGCGGCTCCCAAGACCAAACAATATTTAGCGATGTTAAAGTCGCTTTCTCTGAGCGACAAGAAAACGTTGGTTGTACTTCCCGAAGTAAACATGAACGTAGTTTTGTCAGGCAGAAATGTAAAGAACACAAAGATCATTACCGCATCTCAAATCAACACATTTGATGTGATGAATGCAGATATTCTGGTGTTGGCTGAGAGTTCAGTTAATTCAATCAACAGTATTTTAAAGTAAACCAAATGAGCATCTTAATTAGTCCCCTGGTTACTGAAAAAATTTCTGCCCTGAATGAGAAAGGCAAGTACGGCTTTATTGTAGCCTCTTCTGCCAACAAGGTAGAGATTGCCAAGGCAGTAGAAAAAATGTACGCTGTAAACGTATCGAAAGTAAACACGATCAATGTGCTGGGCAAAAGCAAATCACGCTTTACCAAAGGAGGCACCGTATCGGGCAAAAGACCTGATTACAAAAAAGCGATCGTTACGTTGGCAGCAGGTGAAGTGATCGATTTTTATAGCAACGTCTAGTAATCATTATTAAATAGAGAGTTGACATGGCACTTAGAAAATTTAAACCCGTAACCGCAGGCACACGCCATCGCTTGGCACCCGTGTTTGATGATGTAACGGAGACTAAACCAGAGAAATCATTGCTGGTTACGTTGAAGAAATCGGGCGGTCGTAACAACGATGGCCGCATGACTATGCGCTACATTGGCGGTGGCCACAAGCAAAAACTTCGCATCATCGATTTCAAAAGAAATAAATTTGGCGTTCCTGCCGTAGTTAAGTCGATCGAATATGATCCATCACGCACAGCTCGCATTGCCAAGTTGTATTATGTTGATGGTGAGAAAGCCTATATCATTGCTCCGCAAGGAATCAAAGTTGGTCAGACAGTAGTGTCAGGCGATAATGTGGCACCAGAAGTGGGCAACGCATTGCCTTTGTCAAAAATCCCTGTAGGTACTATTGTTCATAATGTAGAAGTGAAGCCGGGTCTCGGTGCATCTATTGCCCGCAGTGCAGGCTCATTTGTACAATTAGTAGCTCGTGAAGAAGTATATGCTACATTGAAAATGCCCTCTGGCGAAATGCGCAATGTATTGGTGAATTGCATGGCCACTGTGGGTGCAGTTTCTAATGCAGAGCACATGAATGAAAGTGTAGGTAAAGCAGGTCGCAACCGTTGGAGAGGAAGACGTCCTCGCACTCGTCCAGTTGCCATGAACCCTGTCGATCACCCGATGGGTGGTGGTGAAGGTCGCGCTTCTGGTGGTCATCCACGCTCAAGAAACGGTTTGTTGTCGAAAGGCAAGAAGACTCGTCACCCTAAGAAGTATTCAGATGCATTAATCATTGCAAGGAAAAAGAAATAAGATATGGGAAGGTCAATTAAAAAAGGTCCGTATTTAGATGCCCGTCTTGCCAAGAAAGTGCAAGTGATGGAGCAGGCTGGAAAAAAATCGGTGATCAAAACATGGTCACGTAGATCCACCATCACGCCTGATTGCATCGGCCATACATTTGCTGTACACAATGGAAATAAATTCATCCCTGTGTATGTAACAGAAAACATGGTAGGGCATAAGTTAGGTGAGTTTGCACCCACTCGCACCTTCAAGGGCCATAGTGGTAACAATAAATCAGAAGCTCCTGGAGCTAAAAAATAATTCCTGATCATGGAGACAGAAACTATAAAGGAAAAGAAAGTAAAAGGGTCAGTAGCCAAAAGGGCAAAAATCAAAGCTGTGAAAGAAGCAGCCAAGGTGGGGCCTTCTACAGCATACCTGCACAATGTGCCCACTTCTCCTCGCAAGATGAGATTGATTGCTGACATGATTCGTGGTGTGCGGGTGAATACCGCCTTGAATATTTTGAAGTACGATGCCAAGCATCCTTCTTCTAAAATGGAAAAGCTATTGTTTTCTGCCATCAGTAATTGGGCGGCAAAAAACACAGATGTGAAGTTGGAAGAGGCTGATTTATTCATCAAAGAAATTTTTGTAGGAGGTGGACGTCAACTAAAACGCTTGCGCCCAGCCCCACAAGGTCGTGCGCATCGCATTAGAAAAAGATCCAACCATGTTACACTAGTGGTAGATCGTATGCCTGCGGAATTAGCAGCAGGAAAAAAGAAAAAGACAGTAGCAAAAGAAACTGAAAAATAATGGGACAAAAGATTAACCCCGTAGGTTTTAGATTAGGCATAGTACGCGGCTGGGATTCAGCTTGGTACGGTGGCAAAGATTTTTCTGACAAGTTGGTGGAAGACCAAGTGATCAGAAAGTATGTGGATGCCCGTATTCAAAAAGGCGGCATAGCCAAAGTGGTAATCGAGCGCAGCACGTCTAAGCGTATCACTATTACTATTCACACTGCCCGTCCGGGCGTAGTGATAGGAAAAGGTGGTACCGAGGTAGATAAAATTAAGGAAGAATTAAAAAAGCTTACCAAGAAGGATGTTGGTATCAACATTTTCGAGATCAAACGTCCAGAGATGGATGCGAGATTGGTGGGTGAATCAATCGCACAACAATTAGAAGCTCGGATTTCTTACCGCAGAGCGATGAAGCAAGCAATTGCCTCAACCATGCGCGTAGGTGCTGAGGGTATCAAAGTGAAATTGTCTGGTCGTTTGGCTGGTGCCGATATGGCAAGGACAGAACAATACAAAGAGGGACGGATTCCTTTGCATACACTTCGCGCTGACATCGACTATGCGATTTCAGAGGCTAATACTGTGTACGGAAAGATTGGTATCAAAGTATGGATTTTCAAAGGTGAAGTATACGGCAAGCGTGACCTTTCCCCTAACGTGGGCATGGTAAGCAATGCAACTGGCGAGAACAAAGGCGGTGTTCCATCAGGTGGTGGCGATAGAAGAAGAGGTGGAAATGAGCGCGGTGGAAGAAATGAAAGAGGTGGTGGCGGAGATCGCGGAGGTGACCGTGGCGGAAATAGAGGTGGTGGTGGCGATAGAGGTGGAGACAGAAGAGGTCCAAAAAGATAACAATTGGCAAGGTGTCAAGACATCTTTGAGATGTCAGGCGTCTGAAAAAGAGATAATAGAGAAGATTTTAAAGTAGCGAATCATGTTACAACCGAAACGTACGAAGTTTAGAAAGATGCAAAAAGGCAAGGTGAAAGGATTGGCCACTCGTGGTCACCAGATTTCCTTTGGCTCATTTGCGCTAAAATCAATGGAGGCAGGCTGGATTACAGCTCGTCAGCTAGAAGCAGCCCGTGTGGCAGTTAGCCGTGCGATGAAACGCGAAGGACAATTGTGGATGAGAGTATTCCCTGATAAACCGATCACACGCAAGCCTGCTGAGGTTCGTATGGGTAAAGGTAAAGGAGCTCCTGAATATTGGGTAGCGGTGGTAAAGCCAGGCACCATTCTTTTTGAAGCGGGTGGTGTAACAATGGCAACAGCAAAGCAAGCATTGCACTTGGCCGATGGTAAAATCCCTTTCAAGACTCGCTTTACCGTTCGCAGGGATTATGTAGAACAAGTAGAGAAGAAATAACATGAAGAACACAGAAATTAAAGGACTTACGGTAGCTGAGCTGAAAGAAAAAGTAGGCAGCGAGCAAGAGAACTTGCGCAAAATAAAATTCGCGCATCAAATTTCTTCTATCGAAAACCCGATGAAGATAAAAGAAGCCCGCAAATTAGTAGCGCGGTTGAAAACAGAATTGACGGCAAAGGAATCAAAAGCATCAAAAGCATAAGTTCATGGAAAAGGAGCCAACAGCACAAGCTGAGCGTAACCTCAGAAAAGAAAGAGTAGGAAAGGTGACTAGCAATAAGATGACGAAGTCTATCACCGTTGCTATCGATCGTAAAGTAAAGCACCCGATCTATGGAAAGTTCATGAACAAGACTACCAAGTTCATGGCACATGACGAAAAAAATGAAGCTGGCATTGGCGATACCGTTCGCATCATGGAAACACGCCCCATGAGTAAGAGCAAGCGCTGGAGGTTGGTTGAAATAGTTGAAAAAGCGAAGTAACCATGATACAAACAGAGAGCAGGCTTGTAGTAGCCGATAACAGTGGTGCAAAAGAAGTATTGTGTTTGCATGTGCTAGGTGGCACGCACAGACGCACTGCCAGTGTAGGCGATAAAATCGTGGTGACTGTAAAGTCGGCCATCCCTACTAGCCAAATCAAAAAAGGGACAGTTTCCAAAGCGGTAATTGTTCGCACCAAAAAAGAAATCAGAAGAAAGGATGGTTCATACATCCGTTTTGAAGATAACGCTGCCGTTCTATTAAATCCGCAAGATGAGCCTCGTGGCACGCGTATTTTTGGACCTGTAGCCCGTGAACTACGCGAAAAGCAGTTCATGAAAATCATTTCATTGGCTCCAGAAGTATTATAATGTATGGAAAGAAAATTTAACAAACAGCAAAAACTACATATCCGCAAAGGCGATACGGTAAAAGTATTGTCGGGCGATGACAAGACCAAGACTGGAAAAGTATTGGAGATATTGGTTGATAAAAACCGCGCTATTGTAGAAGGCATCAATATCATCACCAAGCATCAGAAGCCAACAGCAGGTAAGCCTGAAGGTGGCATAAAGAAAACAGAAGGCACCATTCACATAAGCAATTTGATGGTGATTGAGCCAGGTACTGGCAAAGCAGTGCGCACAGGCAGAAAGTTGAATGCGAAGAACAAGCTTCAGCGTTTTTCTAAGAAGACAGGAGAATTTATTAAAGTAGGATAAAGTATCATTTATACAATGGCAACCCCAAGATTAAAAGAGAAGTACCTCAAGGAGATCGTACCCAGCCTGAAACAAAAGTTTCAGTACAAGTCGGTCATGCAGGTACCCAAAATCGAAAAAATCTGTATCAACAAAGGTATAGGTGCAGCCGTAGCTGATAAAAAATTGATTGAAGTAGGCGTAGAAGAGCTTACAACGATCTCTGGCCAAAAGGCTGTTTCGACAAAATCGAAAAAAGATATTTCCAACTTCAAGCTTCGTAACGACCAAGCCATTGGCGCGAAAGTTACTTTGCGTGGAGACCGTATGTACGAATTCTTGGATAGGTTGATGAACATCGCCCTTCCTCGTGTGCGCGACTTCAAAGGCGTAAACGACAAAGGATTTGATGGACGAGGCAACTACACATTGGGTGTAAAAGAGCAGATCATTTTCCCTGAGATCTCTATTGAAAAAGTTCAAAAGATCAACGGTATGGATATCACATTCGTAACCACGGCACCCACCGATGAGGAGAGCTACGAATTATTGAAAGCATTTGGGATGCCCTTTGTAATAAAAAATTAATAGCATGGCAAAACTAGCAGTCATCGCAAGAGACAAAAAGAAATTAAGGTTGGTAGAGCGCTACGCAAAAAAACGTGCCGCTCTCAAGAAAGCCGAAGATTGGGTAGGCTTGGACAAACTTCCAAGAAGCTCATCAAAAGTACGTTTGCACAGCCGTTGCAAATTGACAGGCAGACCTCGTGGGTACATGGCGAAATTTGGTGTTTGCCGCAACCAGTTCCGTCAACTTGCTAGCGATGGTAAGATACCGGGCATCACTAAGGCGAGCTGGTAATAAAAGAATAGGCAATTCCAATAGGCAATAAGCAAATTGGGATGCAAAAAGTAGAAGGTAATATTGGGCGTCAAGTTTTGCCTACTGCCAATTAAGAAATAGAATGATATAGATATAATTGACTTGATTTTTATTGGTTGCTGAGTACCGAGGTCGTTTTAGGGCGAAACCGGGTAACAGTTTGGATAACTAAAAATGTTATTTATCTTTGCAGCCCCGTTCTAAAAATGGGGCTTGCTTTTTAAAGAAAAGTGAAATGAAGACTACTGATCCGATTGCAGATTATTTAACCCGGTTGCGCAACGCCATCAAGGCACGCCACCGCGTAGTAGAAGTGCCTGCTTCCAACTTGAAGAAGGAAGTAACAAAGGTTCTTTTCGATAAGGGGTACATCCTTAATTACAAATTTGAGGAGACCGATAACAAACAAGGCAACATCAAAATTGCATTGAAGTACAATCCTGAAACGAAAGAATCGGCCATTACAAAGTTAGACCGTGTTAGCTCTCCTGGCTTGCGCCAATACAAAGGAGCTGATAGGCTTCCTAAAGTATTGAACGGCTTAGGCATTGCTATCCTTTCTACTTCCAAAGGTGTGATCACCGACAAAGAAGCAAAGGCATTGAATGTGGGTGGAGAGGTTTTGTGTTATATCTATTAATCAGATAGTATGTCAAGAATAGGTAGACTTCCGATAGAACTTCCCAAAGGTGTAACATTCACTTTTGCTGAAGGCGACCATAAGGTTACTGTAAAAGGACCGAAAGGAGAATTGAAACAAGTCATCGATCCTGATTTTAAGGTAACGATGGAAGAAGGCAATGTAGTAGTACATCGCCCCACAGAACAGAAACGTCACAAGGCCATGCACGGGTTGTATCGTTCATTGATTGCCAACATGGTAGAAGGTGTGAGCGTAGGATACAAAAGACAATTAGAAGTAATCGGTGTAGGTTTCAAAGCAGTAGCACAAGGCAACGTGTTGGATCTTAGCTTAGGTTATTCTCACAGCGTTATTCTTTCCATTCCATCTGAGTTGAAAGTAATGGCCGCTCAAGAAAAAGGTCAAAACCCAATCATCACGTTAGAAGGTATCGATAAGCAATTGATTGGTCAGGTAGCTGCGAAAATTAAATCGCTGCGCAGTGTGGAGCCTTACAAAGGAAAAGGTATCCGTTACATGGGTGAGTTTGTTCGTAGAAAAGCTGGTAAAGCAGCCGCTAAATAATAGTAGATATGGCAAATATTAAAGACAGAAGGCTGCGGATTAAAAAAGGTATCCGCAAAAACCTAGAAGGCACTACGGCTCGGCCTAGGCTCTCTGTGTTCAAAAGCAATACGGCTATTTATGTACAAGTGATTGATGATTCAAAAGGTCACACGGTGTTAGCCACTTCATCAAAGGAGCTTGCTAAGAAAGGTGTATCGGTTGCCATCTCGAAAGAAGTAGGTCAAAAAGTAGCAGAGAAGGCACTGGCCAGCGGCATCAAAGAAATAGTGTTTGACCGCAATGGTTATTTATATCACGGTAATGTTAAAGCTTTGGCCGAAGGTGCCAGAGAGGGAGGCTTAAAATTTTAATAGCATGACACAAAGCAACGTCAGCACAGTAAAAGCCAGTGAAATCGACCTGAAAGAAAAGGTAGTGGCTATCCAACGTGTAGCCAAAGTGGTGAAAGGTGGTAGAAGATTTAGCTTCTCGGCCATTGTAGTGGTAGGCGATGGAAATGGAGTAGTAGGTTACGGATTGGGTAAAGCCAATGAAGTAACAGACGCCATTACTAAAGGTATTGATGATGCAAAAAAGCATTTAGTAAAAGTGCCGATCATCAAAGGGACCGTACCGCATGAGTCGCTTGGCAAATTTGGTGGTGGCTTTGTATTGTTGAAACCCGCTTCACCTGGTACAGGTGTAATTGCAGGTGGTGCCATGCGCGCTGTGTTAGAGAGTGCTGGTGTACACAATGTGTTAGCAAAATCAAAAGGTTCATCTAATCCACACAACGTGGTGAAGGCAACTTTCAAAGCATTGACTACGATGCGCGATCCTCAAACCATTGCACGCAATCGTGGAGTTTCATTATCAAAAGTATTTAACGGTTAATAGTTAAAGTAAATAGCCATGGCAAAAGTTAAGATCACACAAACCCGTAGCATGATCAAAAGACCTGATACGCAACAGCGCACTATCCAGTCGTTGGGGTTAGGTAGAGTGAATCGTTCTGTGGAAGTGGAATATACTCCACAGATACAAGGCATGGTAAAAAAAGTTAGTCATTTAGTGAGCGTAACAGAATTATAAGATGAAGCTGCACACACTCAAGCCGGCCGAAGGATCGGTAAGAAACAACAAGAGATTAGGCCGCGGACAAGGTTCTGGCGGTAGCACTGCGGGTCGTGGACACAAAGGTGCTCAGTCACGTTCGGGCAATAAAAAGAAGATCGGCTTTGAAGGTGGTCAGATGCCTTTGCAGAGACGTGTGCCTAAGTTTGGTTTTAAGAACAACAACAAAATCTACTTCAAAGGAATCAATCTTGATGCCTTAGAGGAGTTAGCTAAAAAGACCAGTGCTTCATCATTGAACATTCAATTGATGGTAGACAACGGTATTGTTGGCAAAAAAGATAAAGTAAAAATATTAGGTCGTGGCGAATTGAAAGCGAAAGTAAATGTGGAAGCACACGCATTCTCTGAAACTGCAACGAAGGCAATTGAAACCGTAGGCGGTAGCGCCACAACTGTGAAATAAATGAAACGTTTCTTTACAACCATAAAGAACATTTTTGCGATCGAAGATCTGCGCGTGCGCATCTTGAATACGATTGGCTTCCTGATCATTTTCAGATTGGGTTCATACATCGTTATTCCGGGTGTAGATGCAAATCTCCTTACGGGAAACCAAGGCGGGATTTTTGATTTCCTTAATACGTTTTTAGGTGGATCATTCAGTCGCGTATCCATCTTTGCATTGGGCATTATGCCTTACATATCTGCTTCTATCGTAGTGCAATTACTTACGGTAGCGGTTCCTCACTTTGCTAAAATGCAAAAAGAAGGAGATAGCGGAAGAAAGAAATTGAATCAATTCACACGCGTTCTTACTATTCTTATTACAGCCGCACAATCGTATGGTTACTTGCGTGCTACAGTAAATCAAGAAGCGATCATTAATCCTGGCATGTTCTTTACGATTTCATCGATGATGATTATTGTAGCAGGAACTATGTTTTGTATGTGGTTGGGTGAGCGAATCACTGACAAGGGAATTGGCAACGGTATCAGTATGTTGATCATGATCGGTATTGTATCACGTTTCCCGGCAGCTATCTGGCAAGAGGCAGATAGCAAAGGCTTGAGTGGAGGTTTATTGTTGATCCTTGAGTTCTTAGCATTGTTCTTTGTGGTAGTGGGTGTGATTGCAATGACGCAAGCCGTTCGCAGAATCCCTGTTCAATACGCCAAGCAAGTTGTTGGAAACAAATTATACGGTGGTAAGCGTGATTTCATTCCTTTGAAGTTGAACTCAGCAGGTGTAATGCCTATTATTTTTGCGCAAGCATTGATGTTCATTCCGCCACTTGTTGCTCAAATTTGGAGAGATAGTGATGTGAGTGCTTATGTAGGTTCTACCTTCGCAGACTTTACTTCATGGCAATACAATTTGTTGTTTGCTTCATTGATTATCATATTCACGTTCTTCTACACAGCCATCACCGTGCCATCCAATGACATTGCTGAAAACTTGAGAAAAAACGGTGGCTTTGTTCCAGGCATTAAGCCAGGCAAGCAGACAGCAGAATTTATAGACAGTATTTTATCAAAGATTACTTTACCGGGTGCATTGTTATTAGCAGCGGTGGCCATTCTTCCTGCGTTTGCAGTGAAGGCAGGCATCACGCAAAACTTTGCTTACTTCTACGGTGGCACATCGCTCCTCATTTTGGTGGGCGTGGTGTTAGATACGCTCCAACAAATTGAAAGTTATTTGTTGATGCGTCACTATGAAGGGATGATGAAATCCGGCAGAGTGAAAGGACGTTCTCAGATTGCTGCGGCTTAAAGTTGAATGGTTCACTACAAGACCGACAGTGATATTCAGATTATAAAAGAAAGCGCCCAAGTATTGGGAAAAGCTCATGCGGAAGTAGCCAAGGCCATAAAGCCCGGTGTGAAAACGAAGAAACTGGATAGCATTGCCGAGGAGTTTATACGTGACCACAATGGAGTGCCTTCGTTCTTGAACTATAATGGTTCATTTCCCGCTTCGCTTTGCATCTCTGTCAATGATGTAGTAGTGCACGGCTTTCCGGGAGAGTATGAATTGAAGGAGAAGGACATCGTGTCCATCGATTGTGGAGTGTTGTATAAGGGCTTTCACAGTGATTCGGCTTACACCTATCCATTGGAGGGTGTGAGTGAAGAGGTGTTGAAGTTGTTGGATCGAACCTACGAGTCTCTCTATCTCGGCATTGCTCAAGCAAAAGTGGGCAACCGGATTGGCGACATCGGATTTGCGGTGCAAAGTTTTGTAGAGCAGTTTGGGTATGGTGTGGTGAGGGAGTTGGTTGGTCATGGTGTAGGAAAAGACTTGCACGAAGACCCCGAAGTACCAAACTACGGAAAGAGAGGAAAAGGCCCGAAGATAATGCCCGGAATGGTTTTCGCGATTGAGCCGATGATCAACATGGGCACCAAGAAAGTGGTTCAGGAAAAGGACGGATGGACGATCCGGACGAACGATCGAAAACCTTCGGCTCATTTTGAGCACATGGTGGCGATCTATAAGGACAGAACAGAGATTTTGACAACGCACGAGTACATAGAAGAGAGTTATAGTTTTAAATGGCGAAACAGAAATCGATAGAACAAGACGGAACAATACAAGAGGCCTTATCTAATGCGATGTTTAAAGTGCAATTAGAAAACGGTCACGAAGTATTAGCCCACATATCGGGTAAGATGAGGATGCACTACATACGCATTCTACCCGGTGATAAAGTGAGATTGGAAATGTCGCCTTACGATTTGTCGAAGGGAAGGATAACATTTAGGTATAAATAGTTAAGGGTTAATGGTTAGAAGTTAATAGTTCAACAGACCAGACAATTAACTGATAGCAATTAACAGATAACGAACAACTGATAACGATTAACGATTATGAAAGTAAGAGCATCAATAAAAAAACGGAGCGCTGATTGCAAGATCATCAGGCGCAAAGGAAAATTATTTGTGATCAATAAAAAGAATCCACGGTATAAACAGAGGCAGGGGTAAGTTCACCGTTACTGGTTAAAAGTTAATCGTTAATGAATAGTAACTATTAACCGACAACGATTAACTGATAGCCCGTTAACTTATAACTATTAACAGACAACTAATAACAAACAAATGGCACGTATTGCTGGTGTTGATATTCCGGATAACAAAAGAGGCGAAATCAGCCTTACCTATATTTTTGGTATTGGCCGCAGGTCAGCCCAAAGTATTTTGAGCCAAGCAAAAGTAAGCTTGGACAAAAAGGTAAAAGATTGGAACGATGAAGAATCGAATGCCATTCGTGCCATCATTTCTGAGCAATTCAGGATTGAAGGTTCGTTGAAATCGGAGGTGCAATTGAGCATCAAGCGATTGATGGACATTGGTTGTTACCGTGGCCTACGTCACCGCAAAGGCTTGCCTGTGCGCGGACAGAAAACCAAGAACAACTCACGCACTCGTAAGGGTAAGCGTAAGACAGTAGCGAACAAGAAGAAGGCAGTAAAAGGATAAAAATAGTCTTGAGTAATTAGTCTTGAGTCTTTAGACTGATGACTGGATACTAATGGCTCAAGACTCAATACTAAGGACTCAATACTAAGGACTCAATACTAAGAATATGGCAGCACCAGCAGTTGAAAAGAAGAAGGACAAGAGCAAAAAGCGCGTAGTGAATGTGGAGGCCATTGGCCAAGCTCACATCCGTGCTACCTTCAATAACATCATCATCTCTATCACCAATACCACAGGGCAAGTAGTGTCATGGGCATCGGCTGGAAAGATGGGATTCAAAGGCTCAAAGAAAAACACTCCGTATGCAGCTCAGGTAGCGGCACAAGAGTGTTCTACCAAAGCATTTGAACTAGGTGTTCGCAAAGTAGAAGTATTTGTGAAAGGCCCCGGTGCTGGACGTGAGTCGGCTATTCGTGCCATTCAAGCTTCAGGCGTGGAAGTGACCATCATAAGAGATTTCACTCCAATGCCTCACAATGGGTGTAGACCACCGAAGAAGAGAAGAGTATAAAATGTAAGATTTAAGATTTTAGATGTAAGATTTTTGCTTAGGTCTAAAATCGAAAAAGAGAATAATTAAATAACATGGTTGAAGATCGAAGACTTCAAAATCTAACATCTAACATCTAACATCTAAAATAAAATCATGGCAAGGTACACCGGCCCCAAAACAAGGATTTCCAGAAGGTATAACGAACCTATCTTTGGCGACAGCAAAACGTTGGCAAAGAAGAACTATCCTGCTGGCCAGCATGGCAAAGGCAAGAAGCGCAAGCAATCTGAATATGCTGTGCAGTTGGCAGAGAAGCAAAAGGCGAAGTTCATCTACGGAATTTTAGAGAAACAATTTGAAAACACCTTCCACAAAGCTTCTGCTAAAAAAGGAGTAACAGGAGAGGTGCTTTTGCAAATGCTAGAGTCTCGTTTGGATAACACCGTTTACAGATTAGGCGTGGCTCCTACACGTAGGGCTGCCCGTCAGTTGGTAGTACATAAGCATATTACTGTGAATGGCGATGTGTTGAACATACCTTCCGCATTTTTACGTCCTGGTGATGTGATCGCAGTGCGTGAGAAATCAAAATCATTGGAGTCGATTAACAATTCGTTGTCTATTCAAGGAGCAAAAAAATACAATTGGCTGGAGTGGGATTTGAAAGAGATGGAAGGCAAGTTGATCAACTTACCTCCACGCAAGGATATCCCAGAAAACATCAACGAGCAGTTGATTGTCGAATTGTATTCTAAGTAATTCTAACCTTTAATTTTAAATCGCTTATGTCAATATTAGCATTTCAAATGCCGGAGAAAGTGGTGATGGAAAAGTCAGATGACTTTCACGGCTTCTTTACCTTCAAGCCATTGGAGAAAGGATATGGCGTTACCATTGGCAATGCCTTGCGCAGAATTTTATTGTCTTCCTTGGAAGGCTATGCAATCACAGGAATTAAAATCCCAGGTGTGTTGCATGAGTTCTCTACCGTAGAAGGCGTAGTAGAAGACGTTGCAGAAATCATTTTGAACTTGAAGCAAGTGCGCTTCCGCAAAGTGGGCGAATCAAACGACACCAAAGTAGTGGTGAACGTAAAGAAACAGAAGCAATTGAAAGCAGGAGATATTGCTAAGTTCACTGCCGGCTACGAAATCTTAAATCCAGATCATGTGATCTGTAATTTGGATGAATCAGCTCACATGGAAATTGAGTTGTTGGTAGAGAAGGGAAGAGGTTATTTGCCTGCTGAGGAAAGCAAGCCCAACGAACAAGTTTTCGGATTCATTCCTATCGATGCTATTTTCACCCCTGTGAAGAATGTAAAATACAGTGTGGAGAATACACGTGTAGAACAAAAGACCGACTACGAAAAATTGTTGATTGATATTGAAACAGATGGTTCAATCCACCCTGAGAAAGCGTTGGAAGGAGCTGCATTCATTTTGATTCAACACTTCCGCTTGTTCTCTGACAAATCAATTGAGCTAGAGACCACAAAAGATAGTGAAGTAGAGCAAGTAGACGAAGAGATGCTGCACATGCGCAAGTTGTTGAAAACACAATTGCATGACTTAGATCTTTCTGTTCGCGCTTACAATTGCTTGAAGGCTGCCGAAGTGAAATCACTGGGCGACCTAGTAAGATTGGATATTTCTGATATGATGAAATTCAGGAATTTTGGAAAGAAATCATTGGCCGAATTAGAACAACTGGTAGCAGACAAGAACCTGACTTTCGGAATGGATTTGGTAAAATATAAATTGGAAGAGGACTAATGAGACACGGTAAAAAAATCAACCATCTTGGTAGAAAGTCAGCGCATCGTCATGCGTTGTTATCCAACATGGCCTCTTCGCTCATCTTGTATAAGCGAATTACGACAACAGTAGCAAAGGCAAAAGCCTTGAAGAGATACGTGGAGCCTTTACTTACAAAGTCAAAGGACGACACGACCCATTCGCGTAGAACAGTCTTTGCTTATTTGCAAAACAAAGAGTCGATTAAGACCTTGTTTGGCGAAGTAGCTGGACGTATTGCTAATCGCGCGGGTGGCTATACCCGGATCATTAAACTCGGAGATGCCCGTTTGGGTGATGCAGCAGACATGTGTTTGATGGAATTGGTCGATTTCAATGATATCTACAAAAAAGATGGCGCTGAGAAAAAGGCTAAGACACGCAGAGGCCG
>JBJXEB010000020.1:0-25005 GCA_046155095.1 Cyclobacteriaceae bacterium | reverse complement strand
CTCCGAACTGCGCTTCCCAAATCACCAATGCATTGGGTGTGGCCATCGCGTAGCCATATTCAAAACCCAATACACCAAACTCAGATAGCAAGGAGTTGTAGATATTGAATTTCAATTGCCCCTTTTCAATATTATCCAAACCACAATAAGGCTCATTGGTATTGGCATCAAAGAAATAAGCATGGCGGTGACTGAATGTTCCTCGCTTCACATCCTGCCCGCTCATGCGCACGGGTGTGCCTTGCGATAGCAAAGAACCATAGGCGAGTAACTCCGCCTCTGCCCATCCCAACATTTTAGTTTCAAAATAAGCAGCTGAGCGATCTTTCAATAATTTTTCAATTTGCTTCAGAGGCTTAAAGCCTTCGGGAATTGTAGTCAACGCTTTGGCTACTTTATCAATAACTGCTTGTTTGATACTCGTATCTGGCGATTCATCAAAATCAGATGGCTTCGATTTGCGCAGCTTCTCCCACTCGTTTTCAATTTGCTGCGGTTTGTAGGGAAGTGGTTTTTGCTTTACTTCATTCAACCGATCTTGTAGCTGGCTGCGGAAACTCTTGTCCATTTCATCCGCTAACGAAGCATCCACATCGCCTCTGTCAATTAATTTTTTTACGTACACCTCACGCGGGTTCGGATGTTTCGCAATCAAGTTGTACAATTTCGGTTGCGTGAATTTTGGCTCATCGCTTTCATTATGTCCATGTCTGCGGTAGCAAAGCATGTCAATGAAAATATCTTTGCCAAATTTTTGTCTGTACTCTACTGCCAAATTAGAACAGAATGTTACCGCCTCCGCATCGTCTCCGTTTACGTGAAGAATCGGTGCGTCTACAATTTTAGAAACATCCGTGCAATATATGCTTGTGCGTGCATCATCATAGTCGGTAGTAAAACCAATTTGGTTATTGATCACAAAATGGATCGTGCCTCCCGTAGTATAACCAGGCAAGCCCGACATTTGGATTACTTCATAACCAATCCCTTGCCCAGCAATAGCCGCATCTCCATGAATCAAAATGGACATGGCTTTATTCAAATCACCACCGTACTCATCATCTATCTGGCCACGTGTGTAACCAACCACTAACGGGTTAACCGCTTCTAAGTGCGAAGGGTTAGGCGTCAACTTCAAATAAATTTTCTTTCCCGAAGGTGTATCGATATGACTGGAGTAGCCTAGGTGATATTTCACATCACCATCCCCCATTGTCAAATCTGGGTTAATATTGCCTTCAAATTCTGTAAATATCTGTTCGTAAATTTTTCCAAGAATGTTGGTCAACACATTTAGTCGCCCGCGGTGCGCCATCCCAATCACCACTTCCTTCACACCCAACTCGGCCGACTTATTAATAATAGTCTGCAAAGCAGGAATAGTGTTCTCTCCACCTTCTAATGAAAATCTCTTTTGTCCTAAAAATTTAGTGTGCAAGAAATTTTCAAACACAACCGCCTCGTTCAGCTTGCCCAAAATGCGTTTCTTCTCTTCTTGGTTAGGATTGTAAACGAAAAATTCCTTTTCAATTTTTTCAAAAAACCAACTCCGCACCTCATCGTTGCGAATGAAATTATATTCAAAACCGATCGTGCCCAAATACAATACTTTCAATCGCTCAATAATTTTCTTCAGCGATGATTTAGGCATGCCAATTTCAGCAGCCACATCAAACTCCGTGTCAAGATCAGCATCAGTCAATCCAAAATTCGTATGATCCAATTGCACGCCATGATCCCTGCGTTCGCGCACAGGGTTGGTGTTCGATTTCAAATGCCCGAAAGAACGATAGGCAAAAATGAGCGTTCGCACGTACGTCTCCTTAATATTAGGGGTATCACCCACCGCAGCCTTACCATTTTCGCCATACCGCTGAGACGAAAAATCATACCCCTCAAAAAACTTTTGCCACGTGGCATCCACCGAGGTCGGCTCTTGTTTGTAATTTTGATAAAGCTGGTCGAGGTAGCCCGAGTCAGCATTGGAGATGTAGCTATACTTGTCCATGACTTGTTTTAAAAAGCAACCAAATGTATATACCTCCATCAATATTAAAAAACCTAATAATCGCTTAAGCAAATATTAATTGATCATCAATGCCTTGATTTTTTAAAAAGGGTCTTTGTGCCTGCCAACTGAAGTTTTAGCGGAGGCGGCCCCCCGATAAAAATCGGGGTCGGGCTATCCACTACAAGTCCTCGCTCGTTCCTCGCTGTGGGCTTTTCGTTCCTATCCCTGGCCGAATTGTACCTATTTAACTTTATTGAACCTCCCATTTTCAAATCTTCAAATTGTTACATTTTCAAATTACTACTATTGCCTAATCTCAAATTAATCTTACCTTTGCCATCCTTTTAAAAACGGACGTGCTCCAACATTAAAAAACTAGAGAAAAATGGTAAAGATCAGATTAGCCCGCAGAGGCCGCAAAAAATTGTCCTTGTTCGATTTAGTAGTGGCCGATGGCCGTGCACCAAGAGACGGAAAATTCATTGAAAAAATTGGTACTTATAACCCTGCCACCAACCCAGCCACCATTGCTATTAAAGACGATCGCGCATTCCATTGGTTGATGGTAGGCGCTCAGCCTTCTGATACGGTAAGGGCAATGCTTTCACATCATGGCATCATGTACAAAAGACATTTGCAAATAGGTGTTGACAAAGGCGCTTTGACACAAGAAGCTGCTGATGCCAAGTTAGCCGAGTGGATGAAAGCAAAAGAAACGAAGGTTCTTGGTAAAGTAGAGAACTTGACTAAGTCTAAGCAAGATGCCGCTAAAGCTCGCAAAGAAGCTGAAAGCAAAGTGAGAGAAGCACGTGCTGAAGCCATCCGCCAAAAGTCTATTGTAAAAGAAGCCGCTCCAGTTGCTGAGGCCGTTGCTGCCGAAGGCGAAGCACCTGCTGAACAAGCATAATTAATAAGGTTTAAAACTTCAAATGCCATCACCGCAAAGTGATGGCATTTTTATTTGATTGACTTACTCAAAACAAAATAGAATTGTCAGTTTGAGCTTGTCGAAAACTGACAACTCCAGATATGAATTGACTTCGATAAACTCAGTCTGACATTTGTTTCGTTGTTTTGCGTAAGTCCAGTGATTGATTGAAATGGAAAAAGAAAGTTGTTTCAAAATTGGGTACGTGGCAAAAGCACATGGACTAAAAGGTGAGGTCACCATCATTGTAACAGAGCCCATGGATTTGGATTCCGTTGAGTCTGTTTTTATAGAACTGAAAAACACACTCGTACCCTATTTCATTAAAGAACTTTCCGATCGTGGCGACAAAGCCTTCGTAAAATTTGAGGAGATCAATTCCATAGAACAAGCCAACGCCATCAAAGGCAGCAGCATCTACTTGCCCAAAGAGACAAGACCAAAACTAAAGCGCGGAGAATTCTATGACGATGAGATTATCGGGTTTGTAGTAGAGGACGAAACCATAGGCATTTTGGGAGCCATAACTGAGGTCAGCACGAATGGCCCAAACAAACTCCTTGTAATAAACTATCTTGGCAAAGAGGCACTCATTCCCACAAACGGGCCATTCATCAAGAGCGTGAACAAAACCAAAAAGCTGATAAAAGTAGAATTGCCAGAAGGATTTTTAGATATATAGAAACAACTTCGGATTATCTTAAATTATGCGCCCATTCAATTCCTCAGTTGACAACTGAGGAATTTCTTAATTTTGAAAATCAAGCAGTTACAATTGTGCGGTCGACAAATGCACAATTCAACCTAGCATAATAGTAAATGGAGAATAAATCTCAACTAATCATTTACCAAACCGAAACAGGCGAAACAAAGCTAGAAGTCCGTTTGGAAGACGAAACCGTTTGGCTTACCCAAAAGCTGATGGCTGAGCTTTTTCAAACCACCGTTCCCAACATCAATATTCACCTAAAAAACATTTTTGAAGAAGGGGAATTAGCCCCCAAAGCAACTATTAAGGATTCCTTAATAGTTCGTTTAGAAGGAGGCAGAGAGGTAAATCGTAATATTGAGTATTACAATTTGGATGCAATTATCTCGGTGGGTTACAGAATAAAATCCAGTGTGGCCACACGTTTCCGCCAGTGGGCAACAGCACACATCAGAGAGTATATTATAAAAGGCTTTGTGCTGGATGACGAACGCCTTAAAAATCCCGACCTGCCTTTCGATTATTTTGAAGAACTGCTCAGGCGCATTCAGGACATCCGAACCTCTGAAAGGCGATTCTATCAAAAAATAACTGACATTTACGCAACCAGCACCGATTACGATCCTACGGATGAACGAAGCATTCTTTTCTTTCAGACCGTACAGAATAAAATGCACTGGGCCATCACGGGGAATACAGCAGCGGAAATAATTGTTCAACGAGCCGATAGCAGCAAACCGAATATGGGCTTGACCAATTGGCGCGGAACAAAACCAAGAAAGCAAGATGTAGGTATTGCAAAAAATTACTTAACCGAGCCTGAACTTTCGGCACTCAACAATTTGGTGGAGCAATATCTTGTATTCGCCACTGGCCAAGCCATGCGCAGAATACCCATGTACATGAAGGACTGGATTGAAAAACTACATGGCTTTTTAAAACTCAATGATTGGAATATTCTGGAGCATGCTGGAAAAATTTCCCATCAAATGGCCATTGAAAAAGCAGAAACAGAATACGGCATATACCATTTGAAAATAAACGCTTCCTTTGAAAGTGATTTTGACAAAGCAATAAAAAATATAGAAGCACCAAAACCAAAAAAGAAAAAAGGCAAGTGATGCCTTTCTTTGTTTTAAAGTTTAAAGCTTGAATTCTAAGCAAGACCCATGCGCATAGACATCCTCACCTGCCTGCCCAAATTACTTGAAAGCCCCTTTGGTGACTCTATATTAAAGAGAGCCCAAGACAAGAATCTAGTTACCGTTAAGATCCACGACTTGCGGGAATATTCCACCAATAAGCACCGCACTACAGACGACTATGCCTTTGGAGGTGGCGCAGGCATGGTGATGATGATCGAACCGATTGATCGCAGCATCTCATCACTGAAAGAAGAGCGCACGTATGATGAAGTAATTTATATGAGCCCCGATGGAGAATTATTTTCTCAATCATTAGCAAATCAATTGAGCCTAAAGCAAAACTTGATTTTACTTTGCGGCCATTATAAAGGTGTGGATGAGCGCGTACGCCAGCACTTGATCACCCGCGAAATTAGTATTGGTGATTATGTGCTTTCTGGTGGCGAACTAGCGGCAGCCGTTGTGGCAGACTCCATTATTCGTTTGCTACCAGGTGTTTTAAATGACGAAACATCTGCACTAAGCGATTCCTTTCAAGATGGACTGATTGCACCACCTGTCTACACCCGCCCGGCAGAGTACAAAGGATGGAAAGTACCCGATGTTTTACTGTCTGGGCATCAGGCTAAAATAGAGGATTGGAAGCAAGAGGAGGCTATAAAAAGAACAAAAAATCGTAGGCCGGATCTAATTCAATAGCAGGAATTTATAATCAAAGCTTCCAAATTCAACTTCTTCACCTATATTTGCAGTCCATTTTAAAAACCGAGCAGTATGGCCGATTTAATGAAAATTGTTGAGCAGGAGTTAGCCGCTAAAAGAACAGGAATGCCCAGTTTCAAGGCTGGAGATACAGTTAGCGTGCACGTTAAGATCAGCGAAGGAAATAAAGAAAGGATACAAGAGTTTCAAGGCGTAGTTCTTTATCGCAGGGGAACCAACACCAACGGTGAAAGTTTCTCTGTAAGGAAGATATCAAACGGGGTAGGCGTAGAGCGTATATTCCCAATATTAAGCCCTAGTATCGACAAGATTGAGTTTGTGAAAGCGGGTAAGGTTCGCAGAGCTAAACTTTACTATTTGAAAGGCCGCCATGGCAAATCAGCAAGGATTAAAGAAAAACTAGCAACAGTAAAAGCTGTATAATTTTAGGAATAATACTTTAAAAACCCATTTCAAACCGTTGAAATGGGTTTTTTGCTTTATAAACGAATCTTGGATGAATTGGCATAGCCGCCTATATTTGTCCCTCAATTAAAAAACAAAAATGGCCAGACCCTCCATCACCGAACTTCTTGGCAAAGATGCCGAGTCGCTTTTGACCCACAAAAGCAAAACCATCTCCAAAGACCAGCTTCATTTGCCAGGTCCTAATTTTGTTGATAACATTTTTTCTGTCTCAAACAGAAATACCCAAACCATTCGCAGCATCCAAACTCTATTTGATAAAGGTCGTTTGGGCAATACGGGCTTTCTATCTATTCTGCCCATCGATCAGGGGATTGAACATAGCGCAGGCGCTTCGTTTGCCAAAAACCCGATTTATTTTGACCCAGAAAATATTATCAAACTTGCCATTGAAGGACAATGCAACGCAGTTGCCACTACTTTTGGCGGCTTGGCGATGATGTCAAGAAAGTATGCGCATAAGATTCCGTTCATTGTAAAGATCAATCACAATGAATTGTTGACATACCCTAATCAAGCAGACCAAGTTATGTATGGTTCGGTAGAAGATGCATGGAACTTAGGCGCGGTAGCAGTTGGAGCAACAATCTATTTTGGATCAGACAACGCCACGCGCCAAATACAAGAAGTATCCAAAGCATTTGAGAGAGCACATCAATTGGGTATGGCAACTATCCTTTGGTGCTATACTAGAAATGATGCATTCAAAAAAGACGGTGTTGATTACCATACCTCTGCTGACTTGACTGGTCAAGCCAATCACTTGGGCGTAACCATTCAGGCCGATATCATTAAACAAAAATTAGCCACGAACAACGGTGGTTACAAGGCATTGAACACAGGCGGAAGCACTTACGGAAAATTAGATGAGCGCATTTATACAGAGCTTACCTCTGATCATCCTATCGACTTGTGCCGCTACCAAGTGGTGAATTGCTACATGGGCCGTGCTGGTTTGATCAACTCTGGTGGCGACTCTAAAGGCTCTAGTGATATGGCCGATGCAGTACGCACAGCAGTCATCAACAAACGAGCAGGTGGTATGGGCTTGATCTCAGGCCGCAAAGCATTCCAACGCCCGATGAAAGAAGGTGTTGAAATCCTTCAAGCCATTCAAGATGTGTATTTGGATAAAACTATAGATATCGCTTAGATTAATAATTTTAGAATTAGGATTTAGGATTTAAGATTTTTAAGTCTCTGCCTTTTTTGCGTTGCTCAATAGGTTTGGAAATCAAAATCTTAAATCTTAAATCAAAAAATCTTAAATAAAGAAAATGCCTTGGTTCAAACGTACCGATAAAGGAATCCTCACTCCCACAGAATCTAAGCGAGAAGTGCCCGATGGGTTGTGGTTCAAATCTCCTGGAGGAAAAATTGTTCATACGCGTGAGTTGAAGAACAACGCGTATGTCGTTCCCGAAGAAGACCTACACGTAAAGATCGGATCGGAAGAATATTTTGAAATCTTGTTTGACAACAATGAGTTCACTGAGTTGGATGTGAACATGGAGTCTGGCGACCCGTTGAAATTTGTTGACACGAAAGCGTATCCGAAAAGAATCAAAGAATCGCAGGCAAAAACACATTTGAAAGATGCCGTGCGCACTGCCTACGGAAAAATCAACGGTCTTGATCTTTGTGTAGCCTGCATGGATTTCACGTTCATTGGTGGATCGATGGGCTCAGTGGTAGGCGAAAAAATCACGCGTGCCATTAACCATTCGTTGAAAACCAAAACACCTTTCTTGATGATCTCCCGATCGGGCGGTGCGCGCATGATGGAAGCGGGTTTGTCGCTCATGCAAATGGCGAAGACCTCTGCTAAGTTGGCGCTGTTGGATGAAGCAAAGATTCCTTACATATCATTACTCACTGATCCTACTACTGGGGGCGTGACTGCTTCTTACGCCATGTTGGGTGATTTTAATATTGCCGAGCCGGGCGCACTGATTGGTTTTGCTGGCCCGCGTGTTATCCGAGAGACGATTGGTAAAGATTTACCAAAAGGGTTTCAAAGTGCTGAGTTTGTTTTAGAGCATGGCTTCTTGGATTTCATTATTGATAGAAGGAGTTTGAAACAAAGGCTGAGTACGTTGTTGAAGATGCTGGCGTAGGAATAGTTGTAGATGGAGAAATTAAATCGTGATTAGTGAATTGTGAATGTTGAATTGCGAATTCACTCATCGTTGAGAATTCGCAAATCATAAATCTCAAATCAAAATTCATAAATCACATTTCGCGATCCTCTTAAATGCCTAGTATTCTTCTCTCCCTCCACTACCTCCCTTCCCTCGAATATTTTTGTGCACTCTGCTCTTCTAAAAAAATCATTTTAGAAAAGCAGGAGTATTTTGTGAAGCAAAGTTTTAGGAACAGGTGCTACATCAGTACTTCGCAGGGTAAGCAGATGCTGATTGTGCCGGTGACGGAAAAGCATGGAAAGGTTTCTGTTCAAGAGATCAAAATTGATCATCAACAAAAGTGGCAGAACAACCACTGGCGCGCTATCGAATCTGCTTACCGTAAAGCCCCCTTCTTTGAATTTTACTCTGATGAACTGAAAGATATTATCTACAAAGGTCACGAACATCTCTTCGACTTGAACCTTGATTTGCTGTCATTCTGTCTGCGATGCTTGGGTATGCAAACAGAGCTATCGGAAACTGTGGCGTTTGAAAAAGAGGTGAGCGCACCCATTATTGACCTTCGCTCGCAGATTACGCCTAAAACATCTTACGCTGATCGGACATTCTATCACCCAGTGCCTTACCAGCAGGTGTTTGGCAATGCTTTTGTAAGCAACCTCAGCTTTATCGACTTACTATTTTGTGAAGGACCGAATTCAATCAAGATCATCAAAACTTCAAGATCAGATTGAACAAATAAATTCTTTCGAGCGTTTTAACATTCAAAGTTTGATGAGCTTTGCAGGAGCTTCGGCCAGGGATAGTAGTGGAAAGCCCCAAGTGCGTGGATTGTGTGTCGGCCGGACTTGGAACGGATAGCCCGGTGGCCTTGCGCCTCGCTTGGCCAGGCCGCCCAACTTCACAAAAAATTCAGTTGACAAACAGCCAAAAATTAACATTGAAAACCGATTTTGAATTGTAACATCTAAAACTTTACATTTACATATCTCTACACACTATGCCACATATGGAAGCTAAATTTTCTAACCGCGTCAAGGAAGTGATTTCCCTGAGTCGGGAAGAAGCGTTGCGATTAGGCCACGATTATATCGGTACCGAACATCTCATTCTCGGTATGATCCGCGAGGGCGAAGGCGTAGCAGTAGGAGTGCTGAAAAAATTGGGCGTACCGCTCGATCAACTGCGTGGCGAAATAGAAAAAATCAGCAAAGGCACGGCTACGCATGAAATAAAAAATCTGGCAAATATTCCGTTGACACGCGCGTCTGAAAAGACATTGAAGATCACCTACCTTGAAGCAAAAGTTTTTAAAGCACAATTGATTGGCACGGAACATCTGTTGCTTTCCATTTTGCGCGACCCCGATAATTTGGCAACTCAAATCTTAAACAAATTCGATGTGGCTTACGATGTAGTAAAAGAAATGTTAGAGTATCAACATGAGCAGCCCATGGCCGCTTCTGATACAGATGATCCAGATGATGACTCCTCCAAAATGTTTGGAAGTGGAGCAGTGCCTGGCGCAGGAAAGGAAAAGAAGAGTGGAGAAAAATCGCGCACACCCGTGCTTGATAATTTTGGCCGCGACTTGACCAAGATGGCCGAGGACAATAAGCTTGACCCGATCGTTGGGCGCGAAAAAGAAATTGAGCGTGTGGCGCAAATCTTGAGCCGCAGAAAAAAGAATAATCCAATATTGATTGGCGAACCAGGGGTGGGTAAGACTGCGATTGCCGAAGGCTTGGCCTTGCGCATCATTCAAAAGAAAGTATCACGCGTGTTGTTTGGCAAGCGCGTAGTAACGCTAGATTTAGCATCATTGGTTGCAGGAACAAAATATCGCGGCCAGTTTGAAGAGCGCATGAAGGCTGTGATGAACGAGCTGGAGAAATCGGCTGATGTGATTTTGTTTATAGATGAGCTTCATACGATTGTTGGTGCCGGTGGTGCATCGGGCTCGTTAGATGCTTCCAATATGTTCAAACCAGCATTGGCCCGTGGTGAAATACAATGTATCGGTGCGACCACATTAGATGAGTACCGTCAATATATAGAGAAAGACGGAGCCTTGGCGCGGAGGTTTCAAATGGTGATGGTAGATTCTACTTCAGTAGATGAGACGATCCAGATTTTGGAGAACATCAAAGAAAAATACGAAGAGCATCATCATGTAACGTATACCAAAGAAGCATTAGAGGCTTGCGTGAAACTCTCTGACCGCTATGTGAGCGATCGCTTCTTGCCAGATAAAGCCATTGACGTGATGGACGAAGCGGGTGCGCGTGTCCACATTAACAATATTCACGTGCCTGATGACATTGTAAAGTTTGAGGGAGCGATTGAAGATGTGAAGAAAGAAAAAAATCGCGTGGTCAAAAGCCAGAAATATGAAGAGGCTGCCCAACTTCGCGATAAGGAAAAGAAATTGATCGAGCAATTGGATTTAGCCAAAACGCGGTGGGAAGAAAAAACCCGCACTGAAAAATATACCGTTACCGAAGATAACGTAGCGGATGTTGTGGGCATGATGACAGGTATTCCTGCCAATCGTATTGCACAGAAGGAAAGTAACAAATTGCTGGGCATGGCCGAGGAATTGAGCAAAAGAGTGATAGGACAAGATGAAGCAATTAAAAAATTAACTCGTGCCATTCAACGCACTAGAGTAGGACTAAAGGATCCTAAAAAACCAATTGGCTCATTTATTTTCCTTGGCCCCACAGGTGTTGGTAAAACGGAATTGGTAAAAGTGCTTGGCACTTACTTATTCGATAAAGAAGATGCGTTGGTGCGCATTGATATGAGCGAGTACATGGAGAAATTTTCTGTATCGCGATTGGTGGGTGCACCTCCTGGCTATGTCGGTTACGAAGAAGGTGGTCAGTTGACGGAGAAAGTCCGCAGGAAGCCTTATAGTGTTGTATTATTGGATGAGATTGAAAAAGCTCACCCAGACGTATTCAATATTTTATTACAGGTGTTGGACGATGGAATACTTACTGATGGCTTAGGTCGTAGGGTGGATTTCCGCAATACGATCATCATCATGACATCAAACATTGGTGTGCGCGACTTGAAAGATTTTGGTTCAGGTATTGGCTTTACAACCAAAGCAAACCAAGCGAACGATGAAGAGGTGATGAAGTCAACGATTCAAAACGCGTTGAAGCGTGCTTTTTCACCAGAGTTTTTGAACAGGTTAGATGACGTGATCGTGTTCAACTCATTGCAGCGTGAACATATCCATAAGATCATCGACATTACGCTTGGTAAATTGTTTGCGCGCATCCTAACGCTTGGCTACACTGTTGAGCTTACTGAAAAAGCAAAAGATTTCTTAGCTGAAAAAGGATATGACCCACAGTTTGGCGCAAGGCCGCTCAACCGCGCCATTCAAAAATACCTCGAAGACCCAGTGGCCGAAGAGATATTGAAAGGCGAAATAACGGAAGGTGGTATCATCATGGCTGACTATGAAGGTACTGGCGAGGCGTTGACGATTAAATCTAAGAAGGGAAAGGCTTCTGCAAAAGAGAAGAAGAGTGAGTAGATTAGGGCTTGGCCATTAGGACTTGCTTGCATAAGGAGCTCAGAAGAAGCATTTTTCTTTGGTTGCACCATGCGTATTTTAGCGGAGTGTTCTTCCGGAAGAAAAATAAGAATAGTGTTATCAGTAGCCAACTGAAACTATATGAAAATTTGATGGATTGAGTTGATCGTTGGCAATTGCCTGTAAATCTGAACCGCTAGTTGTTTTCACTCTGTCAAATAGATCAGTGTAATAATTTGAATGGAGTTGATTAAGACGGAGGTATTTAATTTTTTCGACTACGGTAAAGGGATTTGATACTTCCAATTGAAGGTTTCCAAGAAAATGATTTTTAGCGGTTTCTAATTCTTCTTTTGGAATAGGGATGTTTATCAATGAAAGCAGTTCCTTTTTGATTTCATCAATGGTAATTTCAAGTTTATCTATATTCACATCGGTACCAATGGAGATTAAACTCGCATTGAGGTGTGAGTTCACGGATGAGTGAATCCCATAAGTCAATCCTTTTTCTTCCCGAATGTTTTTCATAAGGCGAGAACCAAAGTATCCGCCTAGGATATGATTTAACAATAGAAGAGGGATGTAATCTGGATGGGATTTCCTAACTGTAATTTTCCCAAACCTAATAGAGCTTTGCACACTGTTCTCTTTTGTGATTTTTTCTTCGAATGGTACAAGTGAGACATCTTGGATTTCGACAGGCTTAATTCTTTTAAAGCTAAAGTTGCGCAGCAATTCGGTGAGCGATTTTAGCTGAATAGAATTTAAATTGCCAGTAAGGTAAACTTCGTGGGGAGTAAATGAATTTTTATGAAATGAGAGCAAATCAGAGGTATTGATTTTTTCGATATCCGATTCATCAGATGAACTGCCATAGGGGTGGTCATTCCCGAAAATATTTTTTTGGAGCGCACGGGAAGCCAAAAAACTGTTTTTCTCTTTATTGACTTTCAGGTTTTGAATAAAAATACTTGTCATTAAATTCAGTTCGTCTTCTGGGAAAATTGATTCTTGGAGAATATCAAAAACGACTTGGATTACTTTATCGAAATTTTTGGAGAGGGAATACAGGGCGATTGAAGTAAAATCAGCACCTGTTGAAATTTCTAGCTGAGCGCCTTGCTGGTCTAACAACTCCGCAATTTTTTTTGAACTTAACTTTGCTGTGCCTTTCTCTAGCATGTGGGCTGTGAAATAAGCTACGCCTTTTTTAGACTCGTACCATTTGCCAGCCTTGAAAACAAAATCTAGTTTAACGACTTCTTGCTGTATGTCTTTTACCCAGACTAGCTGAAGGCCATTGTTCAGGGGTATGAATTCTGGGCTTGGCAGGTCAAACGAAAATTCTTTTGCGAAGGGGGGTTGGGTTTTTCTATCGAGCATCTAAGTAGGAGTTCTGACAAATATAAGAAAGGTTAAGCCTATGCTTTCTATTTGTGTGAGGGGTGTAGCGAAAAGACTACCGAGGTAGCGCTTGGCATTAACTACATACATGGATTTATATGTGTCGGACGGACTTTGTAGCGAAAAGTCCGTACTGAAGGGTAGGCCCGAATAAAAAAACCGAATTCAGTTATTATTTAATCCGTGACTGACTCTTCTTCTTTCGCCTTGGTGGGGAAGATGTACATGATCGTGAAGCGAATAGTTTCTGCTAAGGCGCTTTCGCGACCGTTGGTTGGTACAAGGTAGGCTACATCAAATCCAAACTTATCGAGCTTTGCGCCAATGCCTGCTGTTAAATATTTTCTATTGCCTTTGTCTTGTGCTTCAAAGAAATAACCTAAGCGGCCAGCAAATGTATGATTGTACCAATATTCTACACCAGCTGCAACTGTGATCTCGCGGATCTCTTCTGAAAATCCTCCTCGCGCGTCAGAAAATGAGCCAAAGACACCATTTAAAAGTGGCTGCGTCTTGCTGCCTGGCCCTGGGCTCGGAACTAGTAGTTTATTGATATCAAGCGCAAAGGTTAAGCTATTCACGGCATCTAAATCTGTTTTGTAGGATCCTCCAATCCGTAAGTTCGTAGGGATGAAATCAGCACTACCTGCGCTCGTGTAGGTCATTTTTGCACCAATATTTGTGATGGAAGCACCTAGTGAAAGTGTTGCGTTTTTTGACTCCAATGGCTTTGTATAGAATACGCCCAAATCTACGGCTACAGAATTGGCAGGTTGTGCATCTGTGCCACCTGTAGATAGCGCACCTGTAAGGTTTGAATGAATATAACGAAGCGAAGCACCTACGCCTAAATGCTCTGTCAACAATCTTGAGTAAGTCGCATCTACCGCATATTCTCTTGGATTAAATCTGCCAAGTGGATTATTGCTGCCATCTCTAAATTCAATTTGACCTAAGTCAAAATACTTTAAGGCCATGCTTACTGTTTCCTCGCGATTGATTTTGTAGAATCCAGTTAAGTAGATAATTTTCATATCATTGATGATTTTGCCCAACCATGGTGTGTAGGACAAAGAACCCCCGTACCCTTTGTCGATGAAGGCTAGCTTCCCTGCATTCCAATACGAGGAATTGGCATCTGCGGACGTTGCAACCCCTACATCTCCCATACCTGCAGCGCGCGCGTCTGGTGTGATGGTGAGAAATGGGACGGCTGTCGTAATATTACGATTTAGTGTATCTTGTCCAATCAAGACTCCAGGGTTTGAACCCTGACCTTTAGCGACAATCGCCAGTGCAGTTGAAAAATAGATTAAAAAGCAACCTCGACTTAACATATTCATACTCAGGATTCTCGCGTTAAAGGTAATTAATTCATTATAATAAACTTCGCTATTCGCTCATTATTTGAGCCATCCTGCATGGAACGAATAAATAGCTTGGCAAGGTATAAACCATTACCTAATTTTCTTTCTTCGGGTGCTTCTCCGTTCCATTCTGGCAGAGCTACCTGATATTGGCTTTCGGCTATCTCATAGTCCTGAGATAGAATGACCTGTCCAGCTATATCATATAGCGTGATGGTGGCTTGAAGATCCTCGCCAGGTCTACTGTGAGTGAACCAGAATTGAGTGCTCGAGACTACCGGATTGGGGAAATTAGCGAATTGTTCGATTTGTATTTGAGAGCCATCACTCACTGTAAAATCAATATTCTTAGATGAAGAATTATTATAGGTATCGGATGCTGATAAGAAAAGAGTGTGCTTGCCCTTTTTTAAGGTATCAAGGGGGTAAATAACAAACCCACTTTTAAAGTTGTCTTTATCGGAGACATAGTAATCGTTGATGATGAATGATTGTTTATTGTCAAGTGTGGCTGTAATATTTTTCGTAGGATTCCATAAAGAGATATTGATGCCGCTATTATCAGATAAGCGGGCTATCAATTTTGTATTAGGCCCAACTAGACCACCTGGGGCAAAAGTAGTGTCGCCTAAAAATAGTTTGATTTCAGGCGGAGTCGTATCAGTTGGGGGAGCTGGTTCAAAGCCTCCAATAAGAAAGTTCGCAGAAGCGCCTAGTGCGTCTTGTCCACTATTGGAGCGCGCATATAAACTAAGTTTCCCTTTGTCTATTTGTGAACTTACATTGGTAGGCATGACAAAATCAATGTGGAATTTTCCGTTTGTAATAGATGACTTGCCTTTGAAAAGTAGATTTGACCATTGTGAGTATGTGAACGGAGAGCTCTCGGTGCCTTTTGTGGTAAGGCTTAAGGGCTTATCGAACAAAGTAGCTTGTACTTCGCCAGTAAAGCTATTAGCGAGACTGCCGTTGCTTTTTATTTGCCCTTTGATTGTTACGGAGGACAATCCTTTTAAGGTAGAAGAACCTGTGCTGGTTAAGATTTCATCCACAGCGACTTGATTATTGCCAAATGCCAACTTCATAGAAGGATCACCAAGCAATGAAAAATTTCGATTGGCGACTCCGCTTAAACTGGTGTTTTTGGTCTCTCGAAAAATACTGCCTAAGTCGCGGAATTGATTGTTCTCTTTACTGAACAATGCTGCATAAAAAGCTTTGTTCAATGTGAAATTGGTGCTAGAATTTACCGGGCGAGCAGTTGTGACCAGACCAATGCCGCCCCCTTTTGGCTGCAAAATAATTCGTTCGCCACTGGAAATAATAAAAGGGTCATCGTTTCGGCCAAACTCGCAAGTGGCTGTCACGAACAAAGGGTACTGCGGGCTATTTTTCCAATTCAATATAATCGTTTCAGTAAGGGCTTGTTCTTGCATCCAAACTTTTTCTGATCCGTGTCCCGTATAATTAACGATGGCCTGACCAGCGCGAACAGCTAAATCTAAAGCCTTCGCTGCATCTGGGCTGAACGGCCCCGTGTTGCGTTCAATTTGGTTAAAGGAATCAAGAAAAAGTTTTTTTACATCAAATTCTGGATTGGTGACATCTATGCTGTTGGCAATTTGATCGGATTGGCTTTGATGAATATTGAAGTCACCATCATCAGCAACAAACAAAAAATCCTTTCTCCACCTGCCACCTGCCTCAGGAGCTAAATCATATTCAATGAGTTTATTGACGACAGCCTTTGCTTCTTCTATTTTTTTTATAGGAATCCTGCCCACGCCAATATCCATGGTTGAATTTTGTGAAGGGCTTTCTGTCCAAGCTCCGTCAGCATCTTTCAGCATTCCAAAGTAATCATCAGAAGAATAGGTTTCGAGCGGGCCGAGCGAGTTGACGGATTCGTAAATGGGAACGAAATTGGTGTTGTTGAACACACGATTTTTGTAATCGTAGGAGCCACGGCCAAATAGCAAAACATTTTTTAATGTAGACCCTGGTTTTTTGTATTGATCCCTAACGAAATCACGAATGGCAGTTAAATCTTGTTTGCCACCAGAATATTCGTTGTAGACTTCTTCTGTTGTGACAACAGAAGCTGAAACGCCTGATTTGCTTTGTCGATGTGACGCCAATCGATCGGCTTCTTTTTCAAAATCGGGATGAGTAATGATAATTAATTGGGTTGGGCTTAGTGCGTGGAGATTTTGATTGTTGATTTTCAATTCGAAGTTGGGTGAGGCGGATTTATCAGGATTGAATGCTGTGAGTTTTTTTAAACGAGCCGAGGATGTAGAAAAAACGAGTTTATCTTCATTGAACTGAAAAGATTGCGCAGCTGTGTTGCGTGGATCAGTGATGTCCCACAAAATCGTGTTACTGTTTGCTGATGCTACCTCAAAGCTAGAGATAGGATTGCCTAGACTTTTGGATGAGGTGAAAATTGTTTGGTCGCCATAAAGTGCCAATTTTCTTTTGATGGCAAAAAGAAAATAATCTAAGTAGCCAACGGAGATGCCTGGTGTAGTTCCTTTTGTGAACTGATACTTTATCTCTTGCGCATTTTGCGAAGAAGCTTTGACCGTGCCAGCATTTAGTGAAATCGTATCGGTCGTGATTCTCCCTTTGATGGCGTACGTTGTGTTGGGCACGGCTGCAATGGGCTGATCAAGAATTGGGCTGTTGTTGTAGAGTATCTTGAAGGAACAGTCACTAATGGATTGCGCCATCACGTGGCTCGTGAATTTTATTTTAGAGTTATCGATGACCCCTGGAATATCAAATCGTACAGTAGCTTCAGTAATATTATCGAATTGCTCACCAAACCATTGCCTGCCTGATTTTAGCAAATTAGTTTTTTCGGTTTCGTAGAAGGCGAAGTCGTCAAATTCTTGAACTAATGGAAAAGAACCTGCTACGTTTTCACTTATTGCTATTCTTTTTCCAGATGATGAGGAAATGGTGAGAAAATAAAAATTTTTGTCAGTGAATTGGTTGTTCTCGTATTCAAAAATTTCCTTTTGAGTATTGTAACTATAGAGATCAGGTCCTTGACCAAAGAAAAGCACGAAGTCCTCTTTATTAAAAGTGCCATCAGCTTCGCCTGATACAGAAATGGCTATCTCGGCTAAATCTTGTAGGCGTGGTTTGCTATTTGGCTGAGGAAGCATGCCTGTGCTGCCTGTGTAGAGACGAATATTACGCGGATCGATTTGATCGGGATTGATGCCCGCTTTTTTTAGTAAATCGTAATTGATTTTGAAAACACCATCGCTCTGCACGGAAAATTTATACCACTCGCCTGAGGAAAGGACTGAGTTGACCTGGGCTTGTGATAAAAAAATTTGAAGGAAGCAGAATGTTGTGACAAGTTTAAATCGAAGTGGTGACCCGGCCAGGGATAGCAGTGGAAAGCCCGCAGTGGTGCGCCTCGCGCCACGAGGACTTGAAACGGATAGCCCGGTGGCGCCTCGCCAGGCCGCCAAAATAATTTTTATAAAATGGTGGTAAACACTCAGCATTCTCACTTAATCAGCAAAATCATTTTTTCTCTAACCCGACAAACCCGCTTACAAACGATGAAAGTATATAAAGTAGTATAATTAGAGGAATGGCCCCAACACGAAAAGTTGCCAATAGCAATACGGATAACCCGATAAAGGTAAGCCTGCCTTGATTGCCACGCCATGAAAAGTTTTTGAATTTAAATGCAAAAAAATTGATTGGCGACACCATGAGCAAGGAAAACACAACGGTAATGATGGCTAAGAGCCAATCTTGATAGAGCCAAGTGCCCACTTTGCCGGTAAGCAATGGGAGTGAGGTTATAAAAAGAGTATTGGCGGGAGTATTCAAGCCCTTAAATGAATCTCGTTGGGTTTCATCTACATTGAAGATGGCCAAGCGAAGTGCAGCGAACACAGCTATCATAAAAGCCAAATAGGGTAGCCAAAAAACAGTTGTTGATTGCGATATCATTTTGTACATGACCAATGAAGGCAACAATCCGAAACTGACCATGTCGGCTAATGAGTCGAGCTCTTTGCCAATGGGCGAATTCACTTTTAGCATACGTGCTGCAAAACCATCAAAGAAATCAAAGACGGCTGCTACCCAAACAAAGTATGCAGCGGGGATCGTCCTCCCCTCCAAACAATAAACAATACCAAAGCAGCCGCACACTAGATTGCAACAGGTAAGAAAATTGGGGATATTCTTTTTCATTGGCGTAGGCTGAGTGCGCAAAATGGATTAGATATTTTTTCTTGGCCAATGGTAGTGGTAGCGCCATGGCCTGAGTATACTATTACTTCATCGGGCAAGGTGAAAAGTTTTTGATGGATGCTTTGGATCAACGTTTCAAAATTACCGCCTGGTAAATCGGTGCGGCCTATGCTTCTTTCAAAGAGAACATCGCCACTGAAAATGATATTTTCTTTTTCATCATAGAATGCAATGTGCCCAGGTGAGTGACCTGGTAAAAACAACACTTTCCATTGTGTGTTTCCGAAAGCCACTTTGTTGCCCTCTTCGAGAAACTGATCTGGTAAAGTTTCGCGATAGCCAGCAAATCCATAATTGGGAGCGTAGGATTTTACTGCCCTCAATACGGTTTCTTCAATGCGATGCGTGAGAAAAGGGATTTTGTATTTTCCCTTGACATGATCATTGCCAAGTACATGATCGATATGACAATGAGTATTGAGTAGGTATTTTACTTTTAAGCCTTGTGCTTTGATGAATTCATCCAATTCATTTTTCTCTTCAGCTTCGTAGCAGCCAGGGTCAATGATCACAGCTTCTTGGGTTTCATCAAATACCACATAGGTATTCTCTGAAAACGGATTGAAAACAAAGGATTGGATAGAAAGCATCTTGCAAAATTACGAAAAGTTGGTTGGGTGAGGGGGAGGATATGCGACAATTGTGCAATTTCACGCAAAGACGCTAAGGAGCGAAGAAAACCGGTAGAAAAAAGAAATTCTATCCGTTCAACAGTAGTATTTTTAATTTTTACTTCCATTATCGAAAAGAACGTAGATTATATTATTATTGGCCAAGGTTTGGCTGGCTCATCACTGGCTATGAGGCTAATAGAGCGAGGTCAGCGCGTAATGGTTTTTGATGAGCCTTTAAAAAATCTTAGCTCGCGTGTAGCAGCAGGTTTGTTTAACCCCATCACAGGAATGGGTATTGTAAAGACTTGGCTGGCAGAAGAGTTGTTTTCTTCGCTTACTGATTTTTATACTGGTTGTGAGGTTTTGTTCAAACAAAAGTTTTTCTATCCGCAGTTACTCTACCGCCCCTTTTATTCTGCTGAAGAGCAAAACAACTGGATGGCGAAGAGTGGTGAGAATTCGGTGAATCGTTTTATTGAAAGGATTTTCACTACTTCTGCATTTGGTGACCAAGTACAAGATGAATTTGGTGGTATTTTATTAAAGGCTTGCGGCTATTTGGACGCGCCATGCTTTTTAGATGCGGTAAGAGGGTTTTTGATTGCTCAAGATTCTTTTGAAGAGACCCATTTAAGCACTAATGAAATCATCCAAACTTCTGAAGGAGTAAGATATCGGGATATTCGAGGGAAAAAAATCATCTTTTGTTCTGGCGTTTCTTCGTATTCTTTTTTTGATTGGCTCCCCATTCGACCATTGAAAGGAGAGACATTGACTATTAGACTAACTGAAAGGCCAAATGTCATTTACAATCGAGGGATATATGTAGTGCCATTTGAGGGAACAGGTTTGTACAAAGCAGGTGCTACCTACGAATTGAAAGACCTAGCCCGAACCGTTACTCCGAAAGGAAAGATGGAATTGGAAGAGAAATTAATGGGTTTATTAAAGAAGCCTTTTGAAATAGTGGGGCAAGAATGGGGTATAAGACCCACCACGGTGGATAGACGGCCAATGCTTGGTAACCATCCGGAAATGAAAAATTTGATTATTTTTAATGGTCTTGGAACAAAAGGTGTGAGTTTAGCTCCGTATTTTTCGGGGCATTTAGCAAATTGGCTAATGGGACAAGGTGAATTATTGCGAGAAGTAAATATTACACGTTTTAAAGCGTTATATTCGAAGTCTTAGCGAACGTTGAATACTATGAGATTGATTTTGAGGGTTGTAGCTGCCCTATTGATTTTGATTTTTTACAAAGGGGCAGAAGCGCAGCAGGCCCGTGAGGTTTTTGGCCAAAACCGTATTCAATACAAAGGTTTTGAGTGGAACTATCTTAGTTCAGAAAATTTTGACGTCCATTTCTATGGAGCACGTAGAAAAGTGGCCGAAGAAGCCCTTCAATATTTAGAATCAGAGTTTGATCGCATTACCGATCTGCTCGGATTCTATCCGTACCAAAAAACGAAGGTTTTCCTTTACAATTCCATCACCGATTTGCAGCAAAGTAATATTGGGCTCAATCACACGCGTTTTAGTGCGGGCGGAGAAACCGAGTTTGTTAAGCCATATGTAGAGATCGCCCACCCTGGAAATCTGGAAGAGTTTAAAGAGGAGTTGATCTTTAAAATGTCTGACCTGATGGTGAATGAGATGATGTTTGGAGGTAGTTTGAAAGACATGTTTCAGAATTCTGTATTGTTGAATTTACCTGAGTGGTTCATTGAAGGAACCTCTTACTATGTGGCGCATGGCTGGAATGAAGAGATGGATGATTACACTCGCCAACTGGTGCAGAGCAGGAAAGTGAATAAGGCATTGCGATTTACAGGGAAAGAAGCTGCATTGGTAGGTCAATCCATTTGGAATTACATTGTTGAGAAATATGGAAAGAGCAGCATCAACAATATCCTTAACTACACGCGTATTATTCGCAATGAAGAGAAAAGTATTTTGATCACCTTAGGCGTGCCGTTTAAGCAACTAATGGTTGATTGGAAAGGATTCTATGGTGGCATGGAAAAGAAGGTAGCCCAAAGCTATGTTCCCGTACCAGATTCAGTTCGATTCAGTGAGAACCACCGAAGAACGCTTACTTATACCACCGTAAAAATAAGCCCTGATGGAAAAAAAGTGGCTTACGCTGAAAACGACCGAGGCAAATTTGTAGTAAAAGTAAAATCATTGGAGAACGGAAAAGAAACGGTGATTCTAAATGGTGGAAACCGGGTAATTAAGCAGACAGTAGACTACCGAGTGCCATTGTTGAGTTGGGCCGATGCAAATACGCTTGGGGTAATTGGCGTGAAGCAAGGGCAATATATTTTCTGGTTGTACGATTTGAACACACATAGTAAACTCCCTCGTGAGTTGGATAAATTCAGCAACATCCGCAGCTTCAATTTTTCTAATAACGGAAGACTGGTGATTGTGAGTGCCGACTTTGAAGGACAGAATGATTTGTTTTTGTTGAGCAGCCGTAGAGATCGGACTAAGCGGTTGACAAATGATAAATTTGATGATTTGGACCCTGCTTTTATTCCAAATTCTAATACGTTGGTTTTTAGTTCGAATAGACCAACCGATTCCTTGCATACAAATGTCAAAGGGCTTCAAAAACTATCACCTAACTACAATCTTTTCCTTTATAACATTGACACCACGCTCAATAAATTGATCCGAGTTACAAATACACTTAGCAAAGACTTCCATGCAAGAGCAGTGGATGAAAATAACTTCTTCTACCTCAGTGATCAGCGCGGTATTGTCAATTTGTTTAAGTTCAATATGCAATCGGGTATTTATTCTCAGTTGACCAATTTCAACTCAAGTATCAAAGACTATGATATGAACTTTGAGAATAAGATGCTGGCAATGGTACTAACCCAACGGTTGAGAGAAGATATCTTCCTTGACAAAAGCCATAATTTCGAGCGGCAAGTATTTACACCCGCTACCAGAAGGAAGGAAGTGGCGCAAGCACGTGGGCTCACCGAACGAAAAAAGAAAGAACAACCCAAGGCAACTTCTATTAAAGACTTAATTAATTCTCGCCTGAAAGAAAAAATTGATACAGTGAAGTTGGAGGAAGGATTGCCTAAGCCTTCTGTTGATGTGAAGGGCGATTCAACAAAGGCTGCACCCAATGGGCCTGTGAATACAGATGATTATTCGTTCGATGATTCATCCATAAGTGCCAAAAAAGATAGTATCTCCAAAAAAGAAGTGCCAAAGTTTGGGGGAGATAGGCCATTGAATACTGATGACTATGTTTTTGAAGAGGAGGCCGTAAAAAACAAACAGCCAAGCGAAACTTTTTTAACACGCTATATGAAAGCCCGGGAAACGAATCGAGCAACCGGTCCTTTCCCTTATCTCCCTAAATTTAGCTATGAGAATATAGTTACCAGCTTTGTGATTGACCAGCTCCGTGGCCCGGGCATTAAGCTAGAGGTGCAGATGAACGATGTACTTGAAAACTTCCGTATTTTTGGTGGCCTACAAACAGCTTTTGATTTTAAGAATGGGGATGTGTATGGGGAAATTCAGTATCTGCCATATCGTATCGACTACAGCATCCGTTTTGATCGTAAAGTAATTTTCTGGCAGCCCCCTCAACGTGAAGCACTCACGGCTGAAAACCAAAGATATTCTTTTCAGAAAATTGAATTTGGCGCGTCATACCCAATTTCTGTGCGAACTCGTGTAACATTCAAACCATTTGCAGGTTATACACAATTTGTAGATAGGGGAAGAAACATCCCCACTTCTCCAGCACCCACCTTTATGCCGACACAATCCCAATTTTACGGAGGAGCACGTGTCGAAGCTGTTTATGATAACTCATTGACAACAGGCATGAACATCATTGAAGGCACGCGCGGTAAGTTTAGCTTTGTTACTTATGAGGGGCTGGGCAATTCCCAAAAGAGCTTCTCTCAAGTGTCGTTGGATGCTCGCCACTATCAGAAAATTTATAAAGAAATAGTATTTGCTGTGCGAGGATATACAGGTACTTTTTTTGGTAACTCGCCAAAAAAATATCTATTGGGAGGAATGGACAATTGGTTCTCGAATTGGAGTGGCCCAACCAATGGAAGAGCATTTAATTTATCAGGTACGCAAAACCCTTTGATCAATCCAACCGGATCTTATAATGAAAATTTGCTTTTTGTAGAGTTTGCCAACTTACGCGGATTTGATTATGGTACTTTATACGGAAATAGTGTAGCGATATTAAATGCAGAGTTACGTGTGCCGCTGGTACGTGCTTTGTCTAGCGGGCCTATTACTTCCAATTTTTTCCGCAACTTTCAGCTTACTGGTTTTTATGATATTGGAAGTAGCTGGACAGGCGACATTCCTTTTAATAATCAAAATAATGGTAGAGTAAGATTGGTTCCAGAAAAGCCAGAAGGCAGCCCCTTTCAAGTGGAGATCAGGGAGTACCTCAACCCATGGCTATACAGCTATGGTGCTGGTTTTCGCTCCATGATTTTCGGCTATTACTTAAAGTTTGATTTGGCATGGCCAGTGGAAAACTATACAGTGAAGGATCCTCGCGCTTATGTTACTTTAGGGTTTGATTTTTAGCCTATCAATATTTTTTCATAAACCAATAGACATGATCAAGTCCATGACTGGCTTCGGCCAAACCATTTCTAATTCAGGGAGCCTAGCCATTTCTGTGGAAGTGAAATCACTTAACTCAAAATTTTTAGATCTGAGTTTACGTTTGCCACGAAAATTTTCTGAGAAGGAATTGGAACTGCGCACGTTAGTGGCTGATCGATTGGAGCGGGGAAAAATTTCTCTAAACGTTGATTATCAACAGGCAACCAAACCAGAGATTGCTCAACGGTACAACGAGGAGTTATTTGCGGGCTATTACAACGAATTGAAAAAGCTAGCTGATAAAGTAATGGCCAATTATGATAATCTGTTTCAAATGGCTTTAGCTTCACCCGATGTGGTGATCTCTAATGGCAAAGAAGAATTAGATCCTGTAGAATGGGAAAAAGTGCGCGCATTGATTGGCGAGGCAATGGACAAATGTGAGCAGTTCAGGTTGGCTGAAGGAAAGTCACTAGAAGGAAAATTGACTGATTATATTGACACAATCCGAAAAGGTTTGTTAGCCGTAGAAGTGCTAGACCCTAAACGGATAGAAAAAATCAGAAGCAAGATAAAAGGGAGCATTACAGATTTCTTTGGAAGCGAAGGCTTTGATGCCAATCGACTGGAACAAGAAATTATTTTTTACATCGAAAAGTTGGACATCCACGAAGAGCGTGTTCGCCTGAAAACTCACCTCGATTATTTTTTGAAAGCCCTCAACGACAAACAATCCAATGGAAAGAAGTTAGCCTTCATTGCTCAAGAAATTGGCCGAGAGATAAACACCATCGGCAGTAAAGCCAACGATGCCGAAATGCAACAGTATGTGGTGATGATGAAAGAAGAGTTAGAAAAGATTAAGGAGCAGTTGAATAATGTATTGTGAGATAATTAGGGTCTGCTTGATTTTAGCCCTAAAACACGAACAGCCCAGCGGATCTCCGTTGGGCTGTTCTGTTTTGTTTGTTGAATGAAAAAAGGGCAACGGCCTACTCTCCCGGTTGTTACACTAGTACCATCGGCGCTGGCGGGCTT
>JBJXEB010000019.1:0-19460 GCA_046155095.1 Cyclobacteriaceae bacterium | reverse complement strand
CCAGCTTTTAAATGCGTTTCGTTTCTTCTGCCCCTGCGCAGGCCAACACCACCTACCATCTTATCCATCACTCCGCGAATGCGCCACATCCAATTGCCAAAGTACCAACCATGGTTGCCACCAATCCTCCAAATGTTTTCAATAACCTCAATTTTATCTCGGTCAAAAACGATCTGTCTTTTGTCAGTAAATACTCCGTGTTCGGGTACAAATGTGTTATTGAGAAAATTCTTGTTCATTGTGCCGTGTGCAATAGAATCATTCCAACTTGACACTACGTTTTTCTGACTGATTTTGTCAAAGGCCAATTGCAATGCTTCTTGATAACTCAAGATTTTGGTTGGAAATACTTCTCGAATACGAAAATCTTTACAGATGACTTCGTTCTTCATGCTGCTAACTAAACTTCTTGCCAAGGAATAAGTAGTAGAAGTAACGAACACCAACCATAGCGAAGAAAGTTTGGGGGTAAGTACTGGTACGCTAATGATCCATCTCTTCAAGCCACGCATCTCAGCAAAGCCATACAGCATTTGATTGTACGTAAGAATTTCCGTTCCACCAATATCGAATGTTTGATTGAATGTTTCTTGCTTTAGCAAAACCCCTTGAAGGTATTCAATCACATTGCGTATGCCGATAGGCTGGCACCTTGTCTTCAACCATTTGGGTGCAATCATCACAGGAAGTTTTTCTACCAAATCGCGAATGATTTCAAAGGACGCACTGCCCGAGCCGATAATAATGGCAGCACGTAAAACAGTGAGTGGTGCCTTCGCCTTCTTTAAAATATCTTCTACGTTTTTGCGGGATAGCAAATGATCAGAAAGATCGTCATCGTTTACAATCCCACTGAGGTAAATGATTTGCTTGGCGGTAGTGGTATCGACTAACTTAACAAATTTTTCTGCGGAGGCTGCCTCCATTTGAGTAAAGTCAGGATGGGAGGAACTCATGGAGTGCACGAGATAGTAAGCCGCATCAATAGTTGTTGGGATTTTCGGAGACTCTTTGTCATCATTTAAGTCAACTTCAATGACGGAAACGTTTTTTAAAAAGTCTTCGGTAAAATCATCCCAATCAAATCTTCGTTGGTCTCGCACTAAGCAGATAACTTGATGACCTGCTTCCACCAACACCGGCAAGAGCCTTCGCCCAATGTAGCCCGTAGATCCCGTAAGGAGTATTTTCATATTGAATTAGACAGGGTTCTTTATATTACTGTAAGGTAACAAATCATACACTGTAAAGTTATATCTACATAGCGGATTAGGGAAGGTTTTCTTTTGAACATTGATCGATTAACTTTATGGCATTGAAAATAACCCCCCTTACCATGTCACGTATCCCCCCAAAGATGGAACAATTGGCGGCCGTCAACGCAAGAGTTTATCACGTGCTACCAGTGCTAGAAGATGGCATTGCGTATTCTGTTGAAGAGGTGATAGCCGAAAAACCAAAAACGAGTGAATATTTTTTACTAGCCATGGACGCACAGAAGAACGTAAGATGGAAGACGTCTATATACCGCTTCATTTACAATGAAATCTTGGAGACAGATGTGCAAGATATTTTTGTTATTGATTTGTATATAGATGGAAAATACATCGCGGTAAAATTCGAGTACGAAGGTACATTTCGTTTTGATAAAAATACAGGGCAGAAGCAAGTCTAATAACTTTTACGATCACTTATAAGGATGATAAATTTTAAATATTTCTTCGGTGCTGTTTTTTCGATACCACTTTTACCGCTCTTATATTTTCAAGGGAAGAAGATAAAAGCAACCGTACCGCGATTGCCAGAAGCGCAAGGAACGGAAGGGTTAGCTTCTATGACTGCGGTTCGCACTATTCGCATGATTACTATTGGGGAAAGCACCATTGCTGGCGTGGGTGTCGAGACTCATGAACTTGGTTTTACGGGTACATTAGCAAATCAATTGGCAACGAAACTGAAAGTAAGTGTAAACTGGAAGGTGTATGCGAAAAGTGGTTACACCGCTAAGAAAGTTACTGAGCGATTGATTCCAACGATTACTGATACAAATTTGGATTTGATTGTAATTGGATTGGGTGGTAATGATGCCTTCGCGTTGAACAGTCCCAGCCAATGGGGAAAGAACATTGAGGAATTAATTGTAGCGTTGAAGAAGAAGTTTCCAGATGTGCCTATCGCATTTACTAATATGCCACCTATTAAAGAGTTTCCTGCATTTACATCAACTATGAAATTTGTGTTGGGCAACTTGGTTGAGTTGCTAGGTGAAAAATTGGAAAGGGTGATTGCTAAGCAAACCAATGTTTATTATCAGTCTCAAAATATTACTTTGAAGGATTGGATAATACGCATGAATATCAACAGCACTGAGAAAGATTTCTTTAGCGATGGCGTGCATCCTTCTCAACTCACTTATCAAACCTGGGCAAAGGATTTTTCAGGTTTTATTGTGGAAAATAAAATGATAGAAAGTGAATAGAACAAAATCTACTTCGAGAGAAGTAAGGCCTGATATTTTTGTTATTCAAATAGACAAAGAAATTAAATAATTGCGCAATCATAATTTAATAATTTGGATTTGAACACTTTTAGACAATTTATACAAAATTACACGACACTTTCTGAAAGTGATTGGAATGAAATATCTAAATGTTTTGAGCAGCGAATCATACAGAAAGATGAAATTCTCTTAGCAGAAGGTAAAATTTGCAGACATCTATATTTTATTGAAAGCGGGCTGCTTCGTTTTTACATCATTAAGGGCGGTAACGATATTACGAAATTTTTTACCGATGCCCCCTACTGTTTTACCTCACAAGTTAGTTTTAATTCGCAAAAGCCGGCAGCAGAAAATATTCAAGCCATTGAAAAATCTATCATTTGGCAAACAACCTTGAAACAAGCAAACGAACTATTAGAGTTAAAAAGTTGGAATACTTTTGTCCGTAAACTCATACAAGAAGTTCAGTATTTTACCGAACAGATTTTGCAAGAGGTCCAGACGGAGACAGCCGAAAATCGATATGAAAAGATGTTAAAGGTAAACCCAACACTTTTGAAAAGGTTGCCATTGAAATATTTAGCTTCTTATTTTGGTATTGCTCCACAATCTTTAAGCAGGATTAGAAAAAAAATTATAGCCAAAGACCGAACTTAACATAGGTGTAGTAGAAAGCTGAAATAGATATAAAAATTTGCGACATCATTTAAATAATAAAAAGATGAAGCATTTATTTTTACTCTTTTCAACATTCTTATTTATGCATACACAGGCGCAACAAACTAATCACCATTTTTCTCATACAGACAGCACTACTGCACCAAGCGACAAAATTTGGCAGGTTTGGAAGGACGTACCCAATTGGAAGCAGTGGGACAAAGGCTTAAAGGAAGCCCAACTTGATGGTCAGTTTTTGATTGGTACCAAAGGCAGACTTGTTCCTGACAAAGGGCCAAAATCAAAATTTGTAATTAGTGAACTTGTACCCAATCAATCCTACACCTTCAAAACTAAAATTCCCTTTGGCTGGCTCATTGTTAATAGAACGTTGGAAGTAAAAGAAGGCAAGACATTTTTTACACACGATGTACAGTTTACAGGATTGTTGAAGAAGATACTAGGTAATAAAATCGGCAAAAGGTACAGAGCAATGTTGCCAAGTGTTTTATCAGAAATTAAACTAATTGCCGAAAGCAAATGAGACTACTATTTTTACTAGCGGCTTTACTCTATTTTCAGAATGGTTTTTCACAATTGGGAAACCAAACGAAGCCAATATCAAATATCAGATTGAGTTTTTTATTGTTTCCGTTCACTCCACTTTTAACAGTTGAGGTTAGAACCTTTGGTAATTTTACAATTCAATTGGAAACAAATTTTGTGAATACCAATGGTGCCAACTTAAAGTACTTTATTAAAGAGAGAATGGATGGAGATTACATTTTTACAGGCTTGGCATTGGTTGAAAACAAACTATTACGGGATGACAAAAAAACGACTTCTTTACCATACGTTGGTTATGGATATGCGCATAGGTTCGGTAATAAAAGGCAATGGACTTTTGATAACCGAATAGGAATTGGAGTAACTACCAACGCTGATAAAAATTCAGTTTATCCAGTAATCAAGACAGGTGTTGGGCTAGTATTTTAATTAAGAAAAAATGATAGCACTGAAAATAGTTTATTTAGCAAATATTATTGTTGCAGGTTGGATAAGTATAACTTCTATTTTCTCCCCAAGAATTTCATCGGCAACAGTTTTCCAGAATGCATATCAATCAACCGAAGTGATAAGACTTGTCGGGTGTTTATGGTTGGCAATAGCCATTTTATCTTTGTTAGGGCTCTGGCGACCAATTTCATTTTCACCGATTCTTTTAGTTCAACTCGTTTATAAAGGTACCTGGCTTTTGGTTGTTGCCTTACCAGCAATTAGAAGCAATCAACCTTATCCATCAGGGATGGCAATCTTCTTTCTAATTTGGGTATTGGTTTTGCCATTTGTTATCCCATGGGCAGAATGGACAAAATAGAAGAAGCAGAAGAGCAGATAAAACTTGGTTTACGTTTAGCAGCTATTCTAAAACCAACCCTTACGCAACTCAAGTGTACAGTAAATTTAGTTTGAGTTTTTAGATGAGCTAAAGAATAAAGTGATAGAAAGTGAATAGAACAAAATCTAAATCATTGGAGGTAAGACCTGATATTTTTACTATTCAGACAGGCAAAGAACTCAAACGCTGGTATTGGCTGAAGGAAGAATTGATCAACTATTGTAAAGTGGCCAAGTTGAATTATGCAGGAGCTAAGTTCGAAATACTGAATCGCATGGCTGATAAGCTGGATGGTCGTGCAGCGAAGCAAGCGACTACTTTCAAAAATTCAAAAGTAATAACCTCTTCGTTTAATTGGAGTAAAGAGCCATTAACACTCGAAACAAAGATTACGGATAGTTACAGAAATGGGCCGCATGTCAGAAAGTTTTTTGTGGAACAATGTGGCGCAGGCTTTCATTTCAGCATCTCTTTTATGCAGTGGATGAAAGAGAATGCAGGCAAAAATATGAAGAGCGCTGTTAAAGAATGGAATAGACTCCAAACGTTAAAAAAAAGTAAGGATTTTAAATCTTCAATACCAGCGGGTAATCAATACAACCAATATCTACGAGATTTTTTTAAAGATAACCCTGAAAAGAAAATTAATGATGCAAGATTGTGTTGGAAAATGAAACGTCAGCTTCCATTGGAGCGACATCGATATGAAAGGAGTGACCTTGAACTTATTTTAAAAATAGTTCACACTTCTTCCAAAACGAAAAGAAAGAATTGAAGTAACCTTTTATTTCTGGATATATCCAATCGCGTTCATCTTTGATGCCTGAATAGTGAGTAAAGGCTGGATGTTCTTTTGAAATCAAGCCGTTTAAGCCTAGCGGTGAATTTTTGTAAAGCGAAGTAAGTTCTGAAATCTCGCTCACCATTAATTTAATGCCTGCAATATTTTTAGAGAGATTGATAATAAATTCAATCACTTTTTCACTGACGGGAAATTTTTGAAAGTGCGATGCCTCTAATAGCAAGATACGATTTACATCTTCATCTTTTCGCCACAGCGGGTCTAAGTTGTAGGAATTGTAAATGAGTGTAGGTTTTTTTGTGTCAATAGATGGCGTTGGAATAGTGTGTAGCTTAGTTTTTAAGTTCAAGTCAAGTATTGATTTTAAGACGTCAGGCACTGGGAAATTTGGTAAAGACTCTACGGCTGAATCTAAAAAAGTATTTGTTTGGTTGCTGTGTGTGTAGCGGTTGATATTTTCTTGATTGCAGTAATATTTTTTGGATGAAAACGCACCCGCTACCCATTGCCAACTACAAGTGTTACTTGCCAGGTCGCCATCTAACAAATGATAGTACATCCATTGTGATGGTGCAGACCAATGCGCTTTGCCAATATTGCACGCGATGCTCGCCACATACATCCGCACATGATTGTGCAGGTAGCCAGTTTGGTAGAATTTTCGAATCAAGTTATCGATAGCTCTGATACCCGTTGCTGCATTTGAAATGGCTTCTATCATTTTGTAATGCAGCACATCGGGCTGCGGTTGTTTGATGTCTTGAAACAAAGAATCACCCTTGGCTTGCCACACGCGCTGAAAATATTCTCGCCAAGCGAGTTCTTGTAAAAACTTTTCGATGGTGGCAGGGTGATGGCCTTTGGCTAAAATTGATTCTTGTACTTGCTTTGCGCTGATGACCCCACGCGAAATGTAAGGAGAAAGGTAGGTGACTGCCCCATCAATAAAGTTTCTGGTTTTGCCATATTGAAGCAGATTGATTTTGTTGATTCGTTCAATTATAGAGGAATACTCAGTAGGAAATTGAATTTGGGAATTTCTTTTACTAGAAAATAGGTTGCCATTCATTTTTATAAAATTCTTGATTTTTGTCTAAAAGATTATTCTAAAAAATTTAAATACTTAAACACTGTTTACTAAAGGATTCAAATAAATTGGCTGAATAATTGACTTACTATTTTTATTTTCTATCTATGAGTAATTATTCAATATCAATTTAAACCGTCTAATTCTATGCTATCTCAATTAGTTTATGTGAGTAACCGAAAAGCTAACTGTACTGAACAGGAGATTGAAAAAATTCTCACTTCTTGCAAAAAGAATAACCCTCCGCTAAACATTACTGGTATTCTTCTGTACTCCGACACCAAATTTATTCAATTGGTGGAAGGGGAGTACAAGGTAATTAATGGCTTATATGACAAAATAAAAACAGATCCAAGGCATGATCAAGCTAGGCTGATTGCCATGGGGCCTATTCAAGTAAAAGCATTTCCGAGTTGGCACATGGGTGCTAGGAAAATGGCTAACAACGAAGTGGACTTTAAGACTGACATAAGTGATGAGGATAAAGAGATATTCAATTCTTTGTTGAGTGGTCGCGAGGAAAACGGAGCAAAGGTTTTGAGTCTGCTAAAAAAATTCTTTTAACTCAGAATTTAAGATACTGATCTAAAATAAGTAAACGGTAGCTTCTAAGTTATCGCTTACTGATTTTGTTAAATGTAATCGTTTTTTGCAGAGCGGATTTAAACCTTCCTTTTTCTAACTGACTAACTTTCTTGTGCTTAGTAGCTCGGCCATTCGTTCTTGCGCGCCACATTTTAAAGCTACTCGCTTTCATCTGTTCGCGCATCAGCGCAATCACTTCTTTTTCTTTTAACCCAAACTGCATTTCAATAGCTTCAAACGGAGTGCGGTCTTCCCACGCCATTTGTATGATGCGGTCGATGTCTTCCGTAACTAATATTTCTTTCTTCATTACTTCATTTCAAAAATTTCAAGATAACTTAAGAGCATTAGACGTTTCGTTTCTAGTTGTGCTGACGTTGTGATTCGTTTCATGGTACAAGCGATGCATGACCAACACGTGTGGCAGGGTAATCAGCGAAAGCAGGATAAACGCTTCTGCAATTTTGAATTCCCTGAAATAAACATAGATCGCAAACGTGATTAACGCGACTAAGCTAAGAGGCAACATCGCTTTTGCAAATTGTAGCGCAGTACCTTTAGTCGATTGCTTGAAGTAAATCCCTTGATGCTGTAAGGATTGTAACGCATGCCACAAACAGAATACGATAATAAACCCTGATAGGAGTGGTGTGAAAGAATACCAAATGCTGACTACGATAAATTGGACGAGATAGCGAACTCTATTTTCGCGCTCGTACAGCACCAAACTTATTAGATAAGAGATGCCTAGTATTCCAATCAAAATTAATTGCCAATTGAAATCAATTGATGGAATTTGATCATAGGATGGCAGTGATGAAGTTTCTGTTCTGATTGAAAGCATCCGTTTAAAAATGTCGATCGCTTCGTTAAAGTGAAGTAGTACGGGTAGAGCTAAAATCCACACGCCCCATAGCCACGATGGCAAATGCTTCATTGATTCGTTTTCAAAATTTGATTGACCAAAATGATGAAAGGAGATAACGAAAAACAGAATTAAGGCAAATAGGGGAGCCATCCACCAAAGGCCTACATAGAGCAGCATCGTGCCGAGGTAGATACCCAAAAATCTAAGCATTCCTAGGAGCGATTTATCAGGCCGGTACAAGTGATCATTCGCACCATGTGGTATGCCCACTGTGCATAATAATACCCCACAAAAAATAGCTTGGAAATGCGAGTTCAAAGAGAAGAAATAGAATACAATTGTTAGTATTAGCTGAAATGCAATTTGAGCCAAAAATAAAGTTGACCTGATATACATTAGCTATTTATTGTGGAATTAGAATAGGTCGAAATAAAAGTATCTTCAAATAAAAAGGAGTCACTAGCAGTGACTCCTTTTTACACTTTTAACAAATGATTACTATCATGGCATTAAGCCTTGGCAGTTGATTTACTGGTAACAGCAATGTTGTAAACCACTAAGCCAAAACCAATTTTGTTGATCGCATCTGCGATGTTGTAAAATAAATCTACATTCGAAGCACTCCAGCCAAGTCCTGCATTGAGCCATCCTCCAGGCATACACATATACCCAATCGGATAGACAGCCCATCCTACTAATACAAACCAAGCGAGCGTTTGAACACCTCTTTGCACCACGGGGTCGCCAGAGTTTTTTGCTAACTGAGCCACTTCACCCATCCAAGCAGTGTACAAAATATAAATGTAACCGACTGTTGAAATCACGCCCCAGATCACGCTATGTGATGTTGAGCCATCAGTAAAGGCTTCGCCAATGTAACCTGCTACTAGCATAAGCACAGATGCGAAAATCAATTTCCACAATAGACTTTTCTTTGCGCCAGCCGCTTTCGTCAATAAATAAAACTCAACGCACATCAAAGGCACTGTCAGTGTCCAGTCGATGTAGCGGAGGGCTGTTGGTGTTTGGCCTGTTGCCAAATAGTAGTCGCGCATGTAGTAATAATGCACTGCTGCGATACCGGTGATAAGACCAGAAACCAACAAAGAAAGTTTCCACTTGCTCTCTACGCTATTTCTCTCCACGAAGAAGAAAACAGCCGAGGCGAGCATGGCCATATAGCCGGTGAAGAATGTGAATGCAATCGGATCGTCCACTGGGATTTTCACGATGTCGAGTAATAAAGTGTTCATATGGGTAAATGTTTAAGGTTTTAAATTGACTGTTAAACACAGGCTGATACCACTTGTTTCAAACGGTTGAGTTATTTTTTACTTATTTTTAAAGTGTTTAATTTTTTGGACTTATTAAGACCAATGTCTTAACAGTATTGTAAATTAGATTCGGTTTGGTGGTGGTGTAACTCGAATAATGATTTTAGATCGAGCACCAAATTGAATGTTTGATGATTTTAAAATTAATGCACTAAACATTAAACAATAAATCTGTTTAGGTTTTTAATTTTTCAAACTGATTGAAAATTGCCAAGATGATTACGCCAAACAATACGGCTACTACAATCAATACAATGTTCAACAGGCCATCTATGCCAAATGATATTTTTATTAGAATGGTGGAAATGATAAACCCCGAATTCCTGATGACCCTGTTAAATTTATCGGTGTGCAGAAAAGAAATTAGCAGCAATAGAACATCTGTTAGAATCAGTATCGTAAAACACGTATCAAAAAACACTTTGTTCACATTCTGGATGGAGGCTGTATTGGGATTTGTGGAGAAAAAACTATCGTAAACCCATTCGCCCAGACTAAAAAACGCAAGGAACAAAAATATGGGAACCAAACATTTTGCAATCACTGTCTTCATCTTTATGAATTGTGTAACTTCTAATGTGAGTTGACTACTTGTTCCCGACTCTGCTTGGCTTTTCCTGTTAAGCTTGTAAAACAGTAGGATGAGCAGAAAGAGAATCATGGTTGCAATCAAATCATAAGTCAATAAAAGATCGCTCGTTACTTTGAACCAATCTTGCGTTAATTGAAGTTGAGAGAGGTCTTTAAAGATTCGCCTGATTACGATTAAGGTCATGATCTCATATTGCTTCCCAATATAGGTGGTGGTTGATTTTGGAAGGTAGTAAACAAGTAAGTATACTTCATAAATCAGAATAAAGGAGAATGGCGTGTAAATGGCCGCGATGGGATTGTTGAATAATTCTTTGTAGCCGTTGAATTGTATAACCTCTAATTCTACCAAACCAATAAGCAGGAGATGAAGCAGAAAGCTTGCTATGGCTATGATGACGACAATTAGCTCAGCCTTTTTGCGGGTTTCTTCAGAAAGTAACTTTGAATAGAGAGAACTGAATAGATTCAGAGTTTTTGTCATTCGTTTTTGAAATACCTTTTCTTATTATTTCTTTATCTTTTCTGTTTTAATCCCAGGCTTGGCATATTGGTACCTGTCAATCAATTGAGTAGTGTAATACCCATCAATTCCGTTGCAGCAGATGGAAGCGGCTTTGTCGATTTCTAGAAAACCATCGGGCAAAGAAATAGCATCTTCCAATTTTACTTGTTGTATTTTTCCTATCACCAAAAAAGTATTGTTGAGCTTGATTGGAATGATCTCTTCTAGCGAAAGCGCAAATTTCACTTTACTTTCTTTTACAAAAGGCGCAATCATGTTATCTAAATACTCAGGGGTTAGCCCCACTTCATTAAACTCGCTCACCTCATCTGTATACTTGGCACTCGTTTGATGGGCTTGTTCTAAAAATGACGGATGGATGTGGTTAATGGTATATACTCCGGTCGATTGAATATTTGCTAGCGTATGAGGGGCAGCTTTCACCGGCCTATTGATATAACCTACTAAAGCAGGGTCTGACCCAATATGAACAACGCTGCTAAAGATACCCAAATTGGTTTGTCCCTTTTGATTGATCGTGCCAATTAAACTAGCCGATTTAAAACCAGTAAGGCTATTGATAAAATTAGCGCGGTAAAATCGCTCCCAAGTTTGGATGGTGGATGATGAAATGATCTGCACGTAAAGTCGTTCTAAAAACTCTTAAACAACAACACTTTATTTCAATAACGCCTCTTCCACTGTTTCGGCATATTGTATATCCATCTGATTGAATTTTTTGGTAGGATGGTTTTTATCTATTTTCTCTCTTCCTATCCTTACACTTTGACGGAAAACATCGTCTGCGGGCAATATTTTTCGATGTATTGTCAGCCCTTGGTCAAACATTTCTTCTTTCCATTCTATAAAATACCATTCCATAGATGGCTGATGGAAAACGGTTAACTTACGTTTGTCAAAAATTAGCTTGGTAAGCTTTTTCTTCTTTGCCAAGTCGCCAATAAAGTTGAAAATCTCTTTGAAAGGCTCTAAAGGGATATAGTTGGTCAATGCCTCGACAATCGCAGTATTTGGCGAAGTGGTGACGGTGAGTACCTTTGCATGTTTAAATACTTTTTCTTCAATGAAATTTTCCATCTTATATTTTATTTTTTCCTTACAACATTTCTCACCATCAGATTGTTTGAACTTTTCGAACTAAAAGCTCACTTATCTTAAATAGAAAGACACAAAACACATGGAAGAAGATAGTATTGCCAGACTTAAAACTTTGCTGGACGAGCGAACTATGGCGCTGATGGCACGGGAAAGTGATTTAGCAGATCGCACTGAAGAGATGAGCGCACAAAAAGAAGAGCTCTCAGCAGCTATTGAAGAACTGGAGGGAAAAAATAATACACTAACGGAAACCCTCGCGCAACTCAAAGAAAGAAACCAAGAGTTGGATCAGATACTGTATCGCTGCTCTCATGATCTTAAAGCGCCTATTTCTTCTATCGTAGGCATATTAAGCATTCTTAACTATGGACCTTTGAACAAGGACCAAAAAGCCTGTGTGGATCACATCCAAGCCAAGACTAGTCAAATGGATGAGTTGCTCCGATCTTTGTCCGCGCTGGCTAAAACAATCAACGATGATGTACACCTCAGCACCTTTAACATTAGTGAAGTGGTGAAAAACTGCCTAACAGATATTTCTCTAAGCCCTAATTTTCAATACGTTGATATACACTGCCAATTTTCGGGAAAAAACGAAGTCTGTTCAGATCGTTTATTGGTTACTATTTTAATTAAGAATCTATTGGTCAATTCGCTCACTTTTCGCGAGCCAGGCGTTAAAGGTTTTATAAAAATCAATAGTACCGTTAGCGATCATTACTTTGAAATAGAAATTGAAGATGATGGCGAAGGAATTGCCGATTCAATTAAAGATCGTGTTTTTGAAATGTTCTACCGAGGATCTGAGCGATCAGTCGGCTCGGGATTGGGATTATATATTGTCAATAAAATTGTAGATCAATTGAAAGGGGAGGTTCATTTTTCAAGTAAAGGAAGATCTACTGTCTTTAGGATCAAGCTACCTAATTAAAAAAAAACTCCCTGAAATCAATCAGGGAGTTTCTCACATAAACCCAACTTCACCTTCACCTGCAACTATTTTGGAAGCACAACTCCATCAATAACATGGACTACTCCGTTGCTACCTTTTAAATCAGCAGTAGTTACAAAAGCTGACTTACCATTTTCATCAGTTACCTTAACTTTTCCGTTCTCAATAGAACCTGTTAATTTACCTCCGCTTACGGTTGTTAATACCGCGGATCCGTTACCTGCTTTGATGGCAGCAATTACTGCCGTTGCATCAAGATTTCCACTTACCACATGGTACGTTAAGATTTTAGCCAATTGCGCTTTATTCTCTGGCTTCAATAATGAAGCTACTGTGCCAGCGGGCAACTTATCAAAAGCAGCGTTGGTAGGAGCAAACACCGTGAACGGCCCTTTGCTTTTCAAAGTTGTTACTAAGTCAGCAGCTTTCACAGCAGCTACTAAAGTAGTGTGATCTTTTGAACCGATGGCAATATCAACCACATCTTTGGATTGACTAAATGCCGATGCTGAAGCAACTAAAGCGAAGGCGACAAAAAATAATTTTTTCATAAAGTTTTTTAGTTTGTTTGATGGTAAAACATCAGATAGCTCGTTTAGTTTTAGATAATTCTAGATTAAGATTATTATCAAATTATTAACTTCATCTTCCAAGTGATGTTTTTCACAGATTTTATATGCTAGATTGAACAAATGGATATTCAACGGGTTAAACGTTCACTTAAAGTGTATTAATGTCCATTTTTTTAAAAGCTAACTGGGAAAATATTATCATGGCCAACTATGCCATGCCGATAGAAATTTTAAAACCATTCATACCTCAGGGAGTTGAACTTGATCTTTACAACGACAAAGCCTACGTAAGCTTGGTTGGGTTTATGTTTAAAAATACAAAGTTGTTTCAAGTGCCAATTCCTTGGCTGGGCACGTTTGAAGAAATCAATCTCCGGTTTTATGTGATTAGAAAAGAAAAGACTACATTAAAGCGAGGGGTTGTATTTATCAATGAAACTATTCCGTACAAAGCAGTGGCGTGGGTAGCCAACAAACTATACAAAGAACATTATACGGCCATTGCTACTAAGCACAGATGGAGTATTGGAAAAGAAACAAAATTTATAGAATACCAATGGAATTTCAGTGGCCAATGGGACAGTCTTTCTGTGGAAGCCTCAACGATAACTGAAGTGATGAGCAATGGAAGTTTTGAGGAGTTTATTTTAGAGCATTACTTTGGTTACACTAGAATAGATGACATCACTACAGAGGAATATCAAATCAGACATCCACGCTGGAAAGTGAATAAAATTATTAATTACCGAATCAATTGCGACTTCGCAAAAATGTACGGTAGCGAATTTGGGTTTTTGAATTCTGCCGAACCAGATTCAGTGTTTATAGCAGAGGGATCTAGTGTAGAAGTTGATTGGAAAAGAAATAGAATAAGTTCTAATCTATAAAACGCATTTACGAATTGGGTTTTCTATTTATTCTTTTTGAATTCTTGTAAACTCAAATAAAATCCTGTGCTGAAAAGCAGTGTGATCAACGCAGCAAAATAAGGAATCAGATCATTCATGCTTTCCAAAATTTAAAAGTTTCAAATAGATGCCGAAGCCGAGGATAGACGGCACCCATAGGCCAATAAAGATTGCTGAATCGTGTTCACCTTTGAACCATAGAAATTCAGAGAACACGAGAGAAAGAAAAGCGGAAATCAGCAATAAAAGATCGGTGATGGTGAATTTTTTAAACATAGGTGAGAAGTTTGAATTAAGTTAATGAGGAGACAAAAAAGAAAAAAAGAACTACTCTCAGAAATGAGAGCAGCCTTTTAGTTTTCGAAGAAATTATTTCGGTAAAATAACTGTGTCGATCACATGGATCACACCATTGGAAGCTTCCAAGTCAGCCGTTACTACTTTGGCGCCATTGATACTTGCTCCGCCTACTAAGCTAACGGTAATCTCTTGCCCGTTTACCGTAGCAGCTTTTTGTCCTTCTGTCAAATCAGTTGACATCACCTTTGCCGCTACCACGTGGTACGTTAAGATGGCGGCCAACTTAGCTTTGTTCTCAGGTTTTACCAATTCTTCTACTGTGCCAGCAGGAAGTTTGGCAAAAGCTGCATTGGTCGGTGCAAAAACAGTGAAAGGACCTTTACCACTTAGTGTTTCAACTAAGCCAGCAGCAGTAACAGCAGCTACTAGTGTGGTGAAATTTTCATTGCCTACGGCAATTTCTACAATGTTTTGCATACGTTTTTTTAGTTTAGTTTATAATACATCAATTGAACAGGCCAACCCTTGCATTGTTATAAAATAGTTTTAGGGCATCTCTAAAAACCTAAATAGATTGTCAGACTGAGCTTGTCGAATGTCAGACTGAGCTTGTCGAAGTCGTTTTGGAATTCAAAAAGCCACCAGTTGGTTTCGACAGGCTCAACCTGACAAGGTTTTTTAGAGATGCCTTTTATTATAAAATTTAACACTCGTTGTTAAGGGATTAACTTATTTTCTAACATATTGACTAAACGTTTGTTCTTATTAGGTAAAGATCATGCAAGCCACCAACAATTATTTGGACATGCAACGCCTAGTGGGCGATGTAGAAGCTGATTCGCTCATTGAAACCATCTTTTCAAAACAACAACAAACTGTTTTGTATGGATTACTTCAACTAGAGGAAAAGGACATTAGCCAACAGCCCGCTTCGTCTATCAGAGATTTCATGATTTCGCGCAAGGAAAAACCAGCGTGGTTTAACCAAAAGCAATTGCAAAAGGGGCAACGATTATTTAAACAATATGCGTTGGAGATAATGACTTTGCTTGGCGCAATGTCGCTGCCATACTGTTATGCGGCCTCGCCAGGAAATAAAGCACTCTACCTTTCTGATAAGATGCGCAAGTCTCCGGGCAAGCGACTGATGGATACGGCATCCTTTGTCATTGCAGTTTTAAGTCAGGGAAGTCTGGAAGAGAGTGGGCTTGGTAGCCTTCATATTAATAAGGTGCGACTCATCCATGCACTATCAAGATATTATTTAAAAAAGCAACCTACTTGGAATATGACTTGGGGGCTGCCCATCAACCAAGAAGATATGGCGGGCACAAACTTGGCTTTCTCTTATGTGATTTTACTGGGGATGCAGCAATCTGGGTTTGTGTTGTCAGAAAAAGAGAAAGAAGATTTTCTTTTTGTGTGGAGATACATTGGTTATCAACTCTGCATCCAAGAAGATTTATTGCCTGCATCGTTTAAAGAAGCAGGTGGCTTAGCCAACTTGATTAAGAAACGCAATTTCAAAAAGACGGAAGAGGGAATTCAACTTACTTCTGAGTTATTGAGTTATTACAAATTGAGCGTACCTCCCACACAGGCAGAGCTGGTGCCTTCGCAAATTCGGTATTACTTAGGCAATGAAGTGGCTGAATATATCGGTCTCACGAGCGACCCGAGTAGAGACCGAATTACTTCTGCGGTCAGTTCGTTAAAGGCGTTGCAAAATATGGTATCTGTTCAGCCCGACAGTTATCAAAATATGCTTTCGCAACATTCGCTCTTGAAGAAGAAGTTCGCGTAACGATAACCTTTTTAGAAATGAAAAAGGGTAGAGCATTGTGATAGGGCACCTCCCGTTTGCCCGGCATATCTTAATTCAAAAAGTCTTCAAATTAAATCAGTTAAAGTAAGTATGCGAGATGTATTTCCGCAATCGCCTACGCGATTGCGCTTTTTTGCATTGTGACTGATTTTAAGTAGGTTAGAAACTATACGCGCTTTTTCGTAAGAGTAAAAGTTGCGTATATTTAAGAGTTAGTGGCAATTTTTCACCACCCGAAAGTTCACACTTACTTGACATTTTGTGTCTAACTGTCATAACTAAAAATCATTTCAAAAATGACGACACAGGACACAAACAAAAAAGTTGTAAGAGACTTTGTAAACGAATTGACAAACAATCACAATCCCAATGCTTGGGATATGTATTGTAGCGAAGACTTCAAACATCATTTCAACATTCCAGATGTTCCACCAAATCGACAAGGAATTAAAATGCTTTCAATGGGAATTTTAGCGGCTTTCCCAGACGTTTCGTTAAACATTGACTTACTATTTGCTGAAAATGATTTTGTAATTGAAAGAGCTTCTGCAAAAGCCACTCATAGCGGAAATTACAACAATATCACACCAACGGGAAAGGCTTACCAATGGCAGGAGACACATATTTACCGACTGAAAAATGGAAAAATCGTTGAGCATTTTCCCGAAGTAAGATTGGAAAAATTACTTTGGCAAATTGGTGGAAAGGGAGACGGCTTTATTGCACCTCAAAAATCAGCATTGAGTAGTTTTATAGCGTTAATGATGGGCGGACTTGCTAAACTTTATACAAATTCCAACAAACAAAACTTATCCGAAATTGACAATAATAAATCAGTAGTTAGCAGGTATGTTAATCAATTTAAGAACGAACAAAAATTTACTGTCTTTCCAAAACTATTTTCGAGTAAGTTTACACATCATTTTAATTTCCCAGACCGAAGTAATAAAATGGACTCATTTGTAAGCGTAGGACAAACTTTTCTTTCTGCGTTTCCTGATGTGAAAGTAGATTTGCAACAAATACTTGCAGAAGGCGATTTGGTGGTTGAGCAAAACAAAGTAAGTGCTACACACAAAGGCACTTTTGATGGAATAATAGCAACAAATAAAAAAGTTTATTGGACAGAAATTCACATTTACAGGCTTGAAAACGGAAAAATTATTGAGAACTATCCAGCCGTAAATTTTGAAAGAATTTTAATGCAAATAAGGTAAATGGAAAATCAAACAGAAATTATAAAGCAATGTTTGCAAGGCGATAACAAAGCCCTTGAACAACTTATTAAAAATGTTCAAGGGCAAATTTATAATTTGTCAGTTAGGTTTTTATGGAATCCGATGGACGCAGAAGATGCAACGCAAGAAATACTTATAAAAATCATAACAAATCTTGCAACATTCAAAGGACAAAGTGCTTTTGAAACTTGGGCTTACCGATTAGCCAGCAACTATCTAATAAACACCAAAAGAAACCAAACGGAAGAAATAACATTTGAAATTGGAGAGTATCATTTAAAGGAAGGTTTAAATCACAACGATTATAATGGTGCAGACAAAGAACTATTAGCCGAAGAAGTAAAAATTGGTTGTACTACAAGTATTCTAAGTTGCTTGACAAGACCAATGCGACTTGCCTACATTTTAGGAGAAATATTTGAGTACGATAGCATACAAGCCTCATACATTTTGGACATAGAACCCGAAGCATTTAGAAAACGACTTTCAATTGCAAGAAAAAGTGTAAGAGATTTTATGAGTAGAAACTGTGGAATTTATCACGAGAAAAATAGTTGCCGTTGTACAAAACAAATTAATTACGACCTTGACATAAAACGTATAAACCCAAAGCAGTTATTATTTGCAGACAAAGGAACAGTACAAAAAACTGTAAGTGAATTAGAAAATATTGGTAAAGACATTGCAATTTTTCAAAGTCACCCAAATTATTCAATACCTAATAAAATTTTGGACAACATTAAAGGGCTTTTCAAAAGTGGAGAATACCCAATTTTGACAGACAAATAGAACTGCCACTAACACGGGGTTTTGCAATATTGGGGCGGACGGAATAACAATGAGCATTTGTAATTCTATATGGCATTTGTTCGGGCAGACGAGTTTCAATTTGGCTTTTTGTTGTTATCTTCAACATCTGTTTTTCAATTGGGCTTCGGTTCCGGGCGGACGTTTTTCAAATTCCCCAACATCGCAAAGCCCTTTTCGTTAACGGCAATACTGTTTTTTGACACTATTTCTATACTTATAATCAGTTGTAACATACTTTTATTAAGACTACGACAGAAACATTTTAGTATCTATTCTTTTTAAGCGTTATCTCGACGACACACAATAACTTCTATAGTAAAAAAGACATTTCGTAAAACTATTTATGGTTCGACAAATGACTTTTGTATATCCATCTTTCGTTATTTCGTAAGACATTTACGTCGGCAGCTTGATATCCGCTTAAAAAAATAGAATGATCTTTTGAATTTCAGTTTAGTATATGCAATCCGTCTCCATTTCACTTTTCGAGTTGGACATTTTGTATCTATTAAACCGATATCTAACTTAGTACATCTCTCTCCTGCTCTTCGCCGCGGAACCGTTCTTTATGTAAGTTAACATTATGAGCTTTTTCTCTATATCTTAACAACCTGCGGTTGGCCGTACTGCCGTTAACACTGGGTTTTGTGCAATTGGGGCTGACGGATATAATCTCAGCTTCATATCTATATTCAAATTTAGTCTGGCCTGGACGTTTATTATTCAACATTTTATTCTAACTTGAATTCTGTATCTTTAATCGGCATTTGTACCGGCTGGACGAATTCTATTTCCCCAACTGCTACAAAGCCCAGAACGTTAACAGCGATACTACTTTGACATTAATTCTAAGCGTATAACTATTCGACACAAACTTTTATTAAGACCAAGACGGAAACAGTTTAGTATCTATTTTTTAAGCTGTACCACGACATTATAAAATTCGTCTAATTGTAAAAAATGATATTTTACAAAACCTGTTTATGGTTCGACAAATGACTTTTGTATATCGATCTTTCCTTATTTCGCTGGACGTTTTTGCCGGAAGCTTCCTATTCGCTTAAAAAAATAGAATGGCATCTCGAATTTCATTTTAGTAAATACAGTCAGGTTTAAAATCTCTTTTGAGTATTTTTAAATTCGTATATACTAAAACCTATGAATAAATTGGGTCAACTCTCTCCTGCTCTTCTCAGCGGTGCCGTACTTTTTGTAAATTAATATTGCAAGCTTTTAATGATTTTTAATAACCTGCGGTTGGCCGTACCGCTGTTAACACGGGTTTTGTGCAATTGGGGTTGACGAATATGACCTCAGCTTTATAACTTTATTCAAATTTAGTTTCGGCTGGACGGCTATAATTCAACAATTTGTTCTAACTTGAATTCTGTATCTTTATTCGGCATTT
>JBJXEB010000018.1:0-18633 GCA_046155095.1 Cyclobacteriaceae bacterium | reverse complement strand
AAAAACTCAAAAGACTATTGATCGGGGTCGAGACATTGTTGTACCTTAATGGCGTAAGCGAAAAATCTGTTGGTGGTGCGCCATATTGATCACTGCCTGCTTTTTCGGAAGGAGCTTTTGATTGATTAGGATCAGTATTAAAACCAGAAAAAGCTCTATTGGCAAACAATTGACTAAATCCGCCAGCAGCATTAGCCGATATGGTAAGATGATCAGGTGCGCTTTTCATAATCATGTTAGTGACCCCGCCAATTGCATCTCCCTCCATATTTGGGGTAAGTGCTTTCACCACTTCCAATCGTTCCAATAAATCTGACGGAAAAATATCCAGCGGTACGTAGCGATTTTTATCATCAGGGGATGGTATTTTAATTCCATTAACGAGTGTGTAATTATACCGCTTGTCCATACCACGTATAATAGCATACTGCCCTTCACCGCTTCCATTGCGTGAGATAGAAACCCCCGAGACTCTTTGCAATAAATTTCCTACTGTGATGTCAGGCAAAAGTTGAATGGACTTTGCTCCAATAATATTTACTACCTTGTCGTTGCTCTGCTCAGAAATAAGTGCACTACGCTCAGACTCTCGATCAGCAACTCCTTTCACCACTATTTCATTCAATTGGTTTACATCTTCGGTAAGGGTAAAATTGACAGGTTGATTTTTTTGATCAGAAACAACGACAGACTTCTCCATTGTTGTATAGCCTACAAAGCTTACAACTAAAGTATATGTTGCCGCAGATAAATCCTTTAAAAAGTAGCTTCCATCCAGACCAACAAAGGTTCCTATTGAAGTACCTTTCAATTGTACTGTAGCACCTACTAGCGGTTCACCTGTCGAGGAATCCTTAACAAAGCCTTTTAGATTGGCGGCATTTGCTAATGCAGAGATAAAAAGAAAAACAGGTAGTAAAAGTCTAATCATATTTTATTTATTAAACTTCTATTTCATAGAATACACAAACACGCCAAACGTACCGGGCTTCACGGTCTTGCCATCTTCCAAATAATCGGCCCCGCTCAAGTAAATGTTATGCGTGGTACCTCTGTGCACCATTGTTTTGCAACCGGGCTTGGTCACCAATGTTTGCACTACACTATACTTGTCGGCTGATTCTTGTTTGATGATGGTCACATTGCCCTCGCCATTGGAGGTCATGATCAATTTCAAATCCTTTTCATATACTACAGCATCCACCCCACCACCAATAGGAAGTGTTTGAATGATTTTGCCCGTGGTGGCATCAAGCACTACCAACGATTTTGTTTTGCGGCAGCCAGAAAACAATCTATTGTTCGCTACATCAATGCCCAAGCCTGTTGCCACTTCGTTGGGCAGCAATGAAAAATGATTTTTTACTTTAAGGGTTTTTGCATCAATGACGGTGACTTCGTTGGTATCTTCATTGTTATTGAACACTGTACCCTTTCCATCTGCTACTGCAAACTCGGGGGCGCCACCTACTTCAATCACAGAAACTACTTCATCGGTTTGTGCATTGATCACTACGGCATTACCGCTTCCATTATTAAATACAAAAATTTGTTTAGAAGGAGTGTCATACATAACTGCATCTGCTTTCTTGCCTGCTACTGTAATTGTCTTCAGAACTTTGAAAGTATTGTAATCAAAAACGGTAATCGTATTGTCTGTGCCATTGGTGATATAGCCTTTGTTCAGGTCTTTGGCTAACGCAACACCATGTACGCCTTTCAGGCCAGTGATCTCACCAATTGGTTTGTCTGTTTTTAAATCGATGACGTGAACCCTATCAAAATGGGAGACAAACAACCGCTCACGCTCACCATCCATTTTAAGATAGTCCCACTTGCCATCTCCGGGTAGATCGATCTTCTTTAAAAATTTATACGTAGGAGATTGTGCGTTTGCAGACAAAATGAAGAAAGACACGAGCAGTAAACAAATGGAGGCTTTCTTCATGGTAGTCAGGTATTTTAAGACGGTGCAAACCTAGACCTTAAGTGTTGTTTGAGTATGACTGATAAATGATCCTAATGTTACCATTTAATGAACGGAATATGGATTTGTTGAAGTCACAACTAAAAAGAAAGCCCTTCTCATTTACAAGAAAGGCTCTTTGTTTAAAAAAGCAAGCCAAAATAAATTCTATGTTATCTCAATTTTACGTCTTTGCAAACAGCGCCAAATGTTTCGGCACTGATAGCGTTTAGCATCACATTCTTTCCATTCACAGAAATAAGTGCTACGATGGGAGGCTCCGTAAAGTATTTGTACTTCCTGCTCCATGGGCTTGGCAATAATCCATAAGGGGCCGAACCACCTGCGCCATTGTTGATATTAAAGAATGAGCGGCTTAACTTTAGTTTCGCTCCAGCATAGTTATCTAAATAGATTGGAGTCTCTGGCGTTACTTCTAAGAAAGAAAAATTATGTTCATCTCCAGATATGAAGGAAAGAAACTTCTTGCTCCTGTTCACGCATATATCCAATATTTCATCTCTGCGTTCAATCGTTCCTTTTGGTAAAGGTTTACCTGCAACATACGCTCGCATGGTATTCTCACCATTCCACCACATGGCATCAGGTAAATGATCTCCGTTAGGAAAGGCCGCTCCGTGAATGTTCACGATCACATGATCGATAGCTGCATTTTTTTCCATCATGCCCATTGTTTCGCCTAGCCATTTTACTTGCTGATCCATGATGTAGCCTTCTGGGCAACCGCTTGTAGCCGTTGGGTCTTTGCTCTCCCAATATTCAGTGTTCAATACAATGATCCCCACATTGTCGTACATATAATAGTAAACGTTCTCTTTATAAGTAGGAAAATCAAGTGTGGCAGGATTTGGATCATAAGCTGCTCCATCTTCGCTTTGCGGGCCGTTCTTCGGATTCACAAATGCCTTGGCAAAAGTAGCTTCACCTGAATGTGTTTCGTAAGGAAAAACTTCTATGCCTTTTGACTTTTTTATTTCAAGATTGGTCAATGCTTTTTTATTTGGCTCATGATCGCCAAAGCCAACATACACCGGCACTTTCGACCACCAAGGCTCTAAGGATCTTTTGAAGTTCGCATACTCCATCAGGTGGCCATCTTCCGTGGGGTTAGCTCCATTGGTAAAATCTCCGATGCACATCATAAAGGCTGCGTTCTTCATGGCAGCTACTCCCATGATCGTTCTGCTGGTTTGATAATTTACACCATAAAAATCACGCTCTCCACCACCAGTCGTAGCGCGGTTAGCCGCGGCAAATGCAAACGTAAACGGCTTTCTTGCACCATCTTGGTTAGCAGTTCTAAAAGAAAAGTTATCCGTTCTATCACCGTAAGTGATCGTGTATTTGTGATCTGTTCCCGCAGATAGTCCCTCTATCCTTATTTCATGATGAGTGCTGGCCGCATTATCAGAAAATGTTTTTCCGCCCACGGCAATCGTTGTTTTGACAGGTACTTGTGTTTCGTAAGAGATCACGCAGCCTTCTGCACTTAATTCATTGATCATAGGTCCTTCAATAATAGTAGGCATCACTTGGTATGGGCCATTGCCTTTAAAAGCTACTCGACCTTCATAAATAATTTTACCAGCCACATCTATGATCCTATAGCCAATGATTCCTTTTTGTTTGTCTTGAAACCGATAAAAATCATTTGCCTTCACGAATACTTTTTTAATTTCCAGCAGCGCTTTGCCGTTGATCATTTTTACGTCTCTCGGTAGAAATGCCACCGTAGGAAATTCGTTTGTCTCCACATAAGGACCGTACGCGACTGTGCCATCGAACTCAGGCATTTGAATGTCCAAAGCAATTCCTGTTTCTGTGCCGATTGGATTGCCAATCATTTTGGAAAGCGCGTAAGCATCTTTCTTTTCTATGTCTACATAGCGCTGGCCTTCATGGACTAAAACCAATTTGCCATCGGCATTGTATGACAAACTGCTAAGGACGGAGGGTATAGCTGGGTTGTTCGTTTGAGAAAAACTTGCAACAGAAAATAGTATTGGCAGTAAAGAAAGCTTTAACTTTTGCATTTGTGTAGCATTCTTTGACAAGAAATAATAACTCACTCTTTGGTAATCTTAAAACTATCCAGCTCTTTGCCCTCAGCTGTTAGTTGACGAACGGTAATTGTTTTGCCGTTCACATCAGCAACGGTGAGTGAGTGAACATTGGACACGAATTTGTCAGTAAATTTTTGCCAAGAATCTGGATCATCATTTTGTTCAGGGTTATATAAATGCTGCCCGCCTGCACCTGTAACTAAATAAATTACACCTTGTGGAGAAGTATCTGCCTGATTATTGTATGATTTATCAAGTGTCCATCTTCCGTTTACCACTCTTCCGCGAATGGTTTTATTTTCTTTTCCGCCCACCAGCAATGTGCCTTTCTTGTCTGGTACAAAAGTCATGGGAAACGAACGTTGATAATTATGCACGTGGCCAGTGAAAACGATATCTACTTTACCTTGCTCGAAAATGGTTGACAGAAGTCTCATGTGCTGTTGCTCATAATGTTCGCGCGCAGAATTAAAACCTGGGTGATGGAACATTACAAAACGCCATGTTGCATCTTTGGCTGATGCCAAATCTTTGGCCACCCACTCATTTAACTCTTTGTCAGTCCAATCCATGTACGGATTTGAATCAAGCACCGTCCAATGTGCGTTGCTATAATTAAAAGAGTAGTTTGTCATTTTAGGATACGCTTCGCCAGCCGCTTCCAAAAATGCTTTTCTATTCGCCTCTGAAGCAATCATCGGTGGAACAATCGCACTACCTTCAGTACCCAAAGGGCCGTTCAATGGTTGATCCCAAAACATATAATAAGCAAGTGCATCTGGATATTTGTTGAGATCGCGCGTATCCGTATCATGATTGCCAGGTGCAGCCGCAAATGGAATAGAACGCATCAACGGTGCGCCAGCTTCACTTGCTTTGTCAGCATTGTAGATAGGCCAGAAAGTAGTATCATATTCTGAAACCAAACCGCGCTCATACACAATATCACCAGGTACAACTACCAGATCAGGCTTCGATAAGAAAGCACGATGCGCCAACGGCTTTTGCTCAGGCGTGCCTGCACCAATATCCGCGAAAGCCACAAATCGATAGGGCTGCTCTGCTGATTTAGGTGCTACTCCTTCGGAACTAAAAACAACTTTGCCGCCTCTTAATATACGATAGTTAAACATGCTTCCTGGGGTCAAGCCTGAAAGGGGAGCGTTGTAAACTCTGCGAGGTGCGTTAGCGCCTACAGCAACACGTGTATATTTTTCAATGTCTATTTTTTTCCAAGCACCGCTCGTGCCTGTACGATACTCCACAGCCCAAACCAATTTGGTGCTTACATCCAATGCGTGCCACAACAACTGAAGCGATGTGGACGATGGATTGCGACCAATTTGTAAATAGGGCTTGACAATAAACGCATCGCTCACATTTTTGTCTTGCGCAACTGTTACCGTTGAAAGAGCGACAAGAACGATCAAAAGAATATTTTTCATTTTCACAAAGTTGTTTCGGTTAGTTTAGAAATATTTTCAATATTAGAAGAATGTTATCATGCGTGGTTCAATAGAACATGATGAAAGTGCTATCATTTTCTGGAGCAATTGTGTATTTATGACTTGAGGCAAAACGCAGAAGCTAATACTGAACCGAAATCTCATGAATGGCTTCTGATTGTCGATAGTTCACTTTCCAATTATTCACATCGCAAATGCTTTTCACAATCGAAAGGCCTAAGCCAAGGCCTCCCTTGCCCGAAGACAACGTGAAGAATCGATCAAATACTTTTGCCGATGGTACCAAGCGTGATTCACCTGTATTGGTAACAGTGATCATTTTATTCTCCACTTTGATGCCCACCTTTCCATCCACATGATTATGGATAAAAGCATTTTTCAATAAGTTGGTAACTAAAATACCAAGAAGCGTTGCGTTGGCATAAATTTTTTCAGTTGCCGAAATGTCGACTGTCGTTTCAATTTTATACTTAGTAGCTTGCTCGTCAAAGAATGGAATCACCTCCTCCACCAATGATCGCATGTTTACCTCTGACTTATCGGTGAACTGATTGTTCTCTATCCGGGCGAGCAAGAGCAAAGTTTCGTTGATCTTTGACAATCTTCTGGTTGCTGAAAATAATTCGTCCAAAAGTTCTGCTTGTTTTTTCGTCAGAGATTGTTGGAACAACAATTCTAACTTGGATTGCATGATCGCCAATGGCGTTTGGATCTCGTGAGAAGCATTTTCGGTAAACTGCTTCTGTTGAGAATAAAGGCGCATACTTCTACTGGTAAGATCTTCCATGCCTTGTTGCAACTCGGCAAATTCTTTAATCTTAGTCGATTGAAAATGCATGATTGCTCCCTTGTCAATCTTAAATTGCCTGAATTGCTCAAGGGTAATATAAAATGGCCGCCACAGTTTTCTGTTCAATTGCCTACTTATCACCGAGAAGCCAATCAAAATCATAACGAACAGCACAGGTAGCGTATAGACAAGGGTATCAATTAATTCGTCTTGCTCAAGGTGAGGCAAGATCATGCTTAGGCGATAGGCATCCCCATTCATTTCAAAATATGAAGTGATTTTTCGATACTCATCAAAGCTCCGCTTTTTAAGAAGCAGCGTGTCTTGAAAAGAGTCTTTTTGATCATTCGGCATCCGCTCGATCGGAAAAACCACAAAGTCATGATAAATATCATTGGGTGGAATGACCCCTTGCTGCTTGATGTTTTCTATTAGCTTCCGCTTGCGGTAACTGAGTACCTCATCAATGTTGTCATACACTTCCCACTGCATAACAAAATAAAGTAGACCTGACCACGCTATAAGCATAACCAAAAATAATAAGAGGTAATAGCGATTGGTGAGTGTAAGGAGTCTCATGATTATTTGGCTTTATGCCCTATCAATTGGTACCCCAATCCATATACAGTGCGAATAGAAAGTTCCGCCTCGGCCTCAACTAATTTACGTTTGATGTTTTTAATATGACTAAACAGAAAATTGAATGACTCTTCATGGTTGATTTTATCTCCCCAGAGGCGATCCATTAAAATCATTTTGGACACAACTCTATCTTTGTTTTCCGCTAAATAAAAAAGTATATCAAATTCTTTTTTTGTAAAGTTCAACAACCGATTATCAATCGACACCGAATTATTTTCTAAATCAAAAACTAAGTTGGAAATAGTAAATTGTTTGAATGGGTTGGCACTCTTACGTCTTGCAACCGCTTTTATCCGCGCATTGAGTTCAGATAAGTGAAACGGCTTAGTTAAATAATCATCTGCTCCCAAGTTCAGGCCGTCTACTTTATCATCAATTGAATTTTTAGCTGAAATGATAATGACGTTGGGTATTTTGTCAAGAGCTTTAATTTGTTCCAGAAGTCTAAGCCCATTTCCATCGGGCAGCGTGATGTCGATTAAAACACAGTCGTACCCACCTATTCTAATTTGTTCCGATCCCTCCAAATAAGTTGTTGCACCACTGCAATCATACGATTCCTTCCTTAGGTAACCTTGTATGCTATTCAAAAGAGGTACTTCATCTTCTACCGTCAGGATTTTCATATATATAAAATACGGGTAGCAGGGAATTAACAACCACTCAATAAACAACAAACGTAGGTGGGCACAATCAACTAAACATTACCGTAAGATGATGGCAATGTTATCTATTTCTAAATACTTTCTGGATAAAAATCTGTTACATCAAGTATCCTCTCACCTTGGCCTTTATCGATTCTTGCACACTCTTCCATGTTTGCTTTTTTAAACTGATGGGGTCTTCGCTTTCATCAGCATCGGAAAAATAAGTGATGGCTTGCGGCACGGTGATGATCAAATTTTGAGTGGCGTATTTCTGTTTGTGGAATTCGATAAAGTCAGGAACAGAGTAGTGATTTAATAATTCGGCCACGTCCCAAAAATCTTTCTTTTTGCCTCTACCCAAAATGGCCTGCACTTTCATGGCTATAATATCCTCTACAGAAAACATTCGGATACCTTCCTTGGTTTGTTCTGGTTTGATCAATGGGTGTGGATGGCGGACTAAGTCTACTTTTACTCCATCGATATAACAAAAGATGCCGAAAACAGGAGGCTTTTGTTCCATTACAAACTTCTCACGAAATTTATTCTTCATAGCCTCTATCACAATAGCATTATCAAATGGCTTGTTGGAGAACAAATCTAAGTCTACCGACTTTCTATGTCCATGCAAAAGAGACAAAGCGGTGCCACCTACTAATGAAGAATCCCTCAGTTCAGGGATCTTTAATAATTCTCTTAATATGGAAAAAGTGTGGGGTTCAACTGTCTCAAGGTGTAGCATCGAAAATCTGTTATGGGTCTATCGATTACTGCGCTAGCTAAATACATCCTTGTCTCAGGCAAGAATTTGGCTTTCAATAGCGCCTCCCTTACTTTTTCATCGCCATAATACCTGTTGCAAGTACGAATGTCATCTACATCGCCACGCTCAAATACTCGCTCGATTACAAAATTAGCCTTGGCATCGTAATCGATGTTTTCAATCACCACATCCCAAAAAATGCGCTTGTTAAAAATAGGTTTGGGCTTCTGGTCCATGATGTAAATATACTGTTTTTAAGAAGTCGGAAGTTAGAAGTCAGAATTTAAACTGCCGCTTATACATCTCACTTATTATATATATAGTGATTACACCGTTTCCCGATTACTGTTTACCACTTACTAACCACAACTCACCATTTACAACTTACCAACCTCACCCCTTCTGCTCCACCAAACTAAACGCTAACGGCTTGGCTACTTTCTCCTTAAGCAAGGCGATCTTCAATACTTCGTCCACAGAATCAACATAATGAAACGTCAATCCCTTGATGTAATGCTTTTCTATTTCGCTGATGTCGCGTTTGTTTTTGGCGCTCATGATTATTTCTTTGATGCCGCTGCGCTTGGCCGCCAATATTTTTTCTTTGATGCCACCCACGGGCAATACTTTTCCGCGTAGTGTAATCTCGCCAGTCATGGCCAAGTTTGATTTTACTTTTCGCTGAGTGAAGATAGAAGCCAATGAAGTCAGCATGGTGATACCTGCCGATGGTCCATCTTTCGGCACGGCACCGGCCGGCACGTGAATGTGCAAATCATATTGTTGAAAAACTCGGTGATCAATACCCAACGCTTCTGCATTTGATTTCAAGTACGACAAAGCCGCCATCGCAGACTCTTTCATCACATCGCCCAATTGGCCAGAGATCGTCAACGCACCCTTGCCTCTGCTCAAGCTCGATTCGATAAATAAAATATCGCCACCCACCTGAGTCCACGCCAATCCTGTTACCACTCCCGCAATATCATTGCCTTGATAGAGTTCTTCATCAAAGATTTCTACGCCTAATGTTTTTACTACATACGCAGGTGTAATTTCTTTTTCAAATGTTTCATCCATCGCCTTTGTCTTGGCAATGCTGCGCACCACCGAACCAATCTTGCGCTCCAAGCCCCGCACGCCCGATTCGCGCGTGTAGCTCTCGATCACTTTCAGCAAAGCTTCTTTCGAAAACTTTACTTCGCTCACGCCTAGGCCATGCTCTTTCAATTGCTTTGGCACTAAGTGTTTGATCGCAATTTGCAATTTCTCTTCTACCGTGTAGCCCGTCAATTCAATAATTTCCATCCGATCGCGCAACGCAGGTTGAATAGTATCTAATGAATTAGCCGTAGCAATAAAAATCACTTTCGATAAATCGTATTCTACTTCCAAATAATTATCTGAGAACGCATTGTTCTGCTCAGGATCCAATACTTCCAACAATGCCGAAGAAGGATCGCCTCTAAATTCTGAACGCACTTTATCAATCTCATCCAATACAAAAACTGGGTTCGATGATTTTGCTTTCTTCAAGTTCGCTAAAATTTTTCCCGGCATGGCACCAATATACGTTTTGCGATGGCCGCGAATCTCGGCTTCATCATGCACTCCACCGAGTGACATCCGTACATAATTTCTTCCCAGCGCTTTGGCAATAGATTTTCCCAACGAAGTTTTACCAACTCCTGGCGGGCCATACAAACAAAGAATCGGCCCTCTCATGTCTTGCTTCAATTTCAGCACGGCCAAGTATTCAAGAATGCGGTTCTTTACTTTCTCCAATCCAAAATGATCTTTGTCCAACACCTTCTTGGCATTCTTCAAATCAAAATTATCGGTAGTAAATTCATCCCACGGCATATCGAGCATGAACTCGGCATAGTTCATTGAAATCGGAAAATCGGGAGCTTGCGGATTCGTGCGCTGCAATTTATCCAACTCCTTACTAAAATGTTCAGCCGCAGCTTTCGACCATTTTTTTTCTGCCCCACGCTTGCGCAGTTTTTCAATTTCCTTGTCTGGGCCGTCAAAGCCCAACTCATCTTGCAACACTTTTATCTGCTGGCGCAAAAAATAATCGCGCTGCTGTTGATCAATGTCGGTGTGTACTTTCTTTTGAATCTCATGCTTGATCTCCAGCATCTGGATTTCCTTCAGCATGTATTGCAACAGCAAAGTTGCGCGGTCAATAATATTGTTTGTTTCTAAAATCTTTTGCTTGTCCGCCACATCCACATTTAAGTTAGATGCTAAGAAGTGAACAAGAAACGCCATGCTCTGAATATTATCGAGCGCCATCTGCGCCTCTTGCGGAATCTCTGGATTCAATTTTAAAATCTTGAAGGCCGCATCCTTTAGTGATTGCACTAATGCCTTCACCTCCTTAGTGCCCAAGTCCAACTGCAACTCTTCTGGCAATTCAATCTTGGCCGTGAGGAACGGCTCTTCTTGCACATATTCTTTTATCGCAAACCGATTTTTTCCTTGAATGATAATCGTAGTATTTCCATCGGGCAACACCAACATTTTAATAATGCGCGCCACTGTGCCAAACCGATACAAATCATCAACGCCAGGTTCATCGGCCACTTTATTTTTCTGCGCAATCACACCAATGATGCGATTGCCCTGATACGCCTTCTTGATCAGCTTAATAGATTTTTGCCGTGTCACCGTGATGGGGATCACCACTCCAGGAAACAAGACTGTGTTTTTGATAGGCAAAATCGAAAGATCCTCGGGCAGGTCTTCCGGTTTGATGTCCATTTCCTGCTCAGGGTTGATCAGTTGAATCAGTTCCTCTGAATCTTCCTGAACGATGGGGGTTGCTAGCGATCTAAACATAAGCGAATGACAATATGACACAAAAAAGGCGTGTCTCCAATTAAAACGTGAAAGGCGGTACAATAGTCAATACCTGTGCCATCGTTTTGGTTATATGCCAAATTTGTATCAATTTACAAGATAAGAGCAGCGAATGACGAATGAGTGAAGTGCAGTTTAACAATTCTTATGCTATGTGTCCACCGAAGCTTCAGCGAAGGTGGGCGGCCTGCCCCGATAAAAATCGGGGCACCGGGCTATTCGTTACAAGTCCGTCCTGCACACATAATCCACGCGCTTCGGGCTTTACACTACTATCTCTGCCCGATGCACAGTACGAAGGTTTTCAGAACTTCATGTCAACGACTAAAGGGTTGCCAACCTTTAGAAGGTTGGCAACCCTAAAACAAATCGTCATTCTCATATTATTAATGAGTTGTTTTCTCACTACTCAATCTATCGCCCAAAAAGAAAAATCGAAAAAGGAAAAATTCAAAAAGGGCGGCATCGTGCAACTAAGGGACTCACTCACCGCATACAGCCAGTCTGACATATTCGAGTTCCCCAACCTGCACAAAACGCGCTTTTATTCTGATGCGGCCAAGCTCAATCAAATCAAGTCGCTCGACAAACCCGAAACACAAGATGCGATGTACAAATCGCTGAAAACATACGTGAAAAATTTCGGCATCGAGAATTTTTCTAAAAGTACTCCCTTACTTTGGAAGCTTGCGCAACTCTCAGAAAAGCATGGCCCTAAAGGCGAGGCGATTTTGTTGTACAAGCTCGTAGTGAAGCACCATCAACAAGGCATCGACATCAAAGAGATTTACAAAAGATATCAAATGGTAGAAACAGAAAAGAAAGAGAACTACGTGCCGCTCGATTTCTATTACAAGCTTGTCGATTACCGAAAAGAAATTGATACGCTTCGTCCGCCACACTCTGTACTAGTAAACATGGGCGAAGGCATCAACTCCAGAAAAGAAGACTACGGGCCGACTATGGGCAATGTAGATTATGTTTTGTTATTCACATCAAAGCGAAATCCACACGAAGAGCGAAACTACAACGAAGATCTTTTTTATTCCCTCAAAGTAGATGGCCAGTGGACACAAACCGAAGCATTCAAAACCATCAACACCCAATACAACGAAGGCTCCGCTTGCTTGAGCCAAGATGGAAAGTTTTTGTATTTCTCGCGCTGCAGTGCACCCAACTCACTCGGCAATTGCGATCTTTACGTTGCAAAGCTCGGTAAAGACAGCACGTGGACAGACATTAAAAATCTCGGGCCAAACATTAATAGCAGCGGCTGGGATTCGCACCCATCACTTTCACACAAAGGCGATACACTTTTTTTTGCATCCAATCGAGTAGGTGGCTTTGGTCTTTCAGATATTTATTATTCGCAGAAAGATAAGAAGGGCAATTGGGGCAAAGCAAAAAATGCGGGGCCGATCATCAACACAGTGAACAGCGAGGTAAGTCCGTTCTTTCATCACCGCTTCAATGTGCTTTATTATAGCTCCAATGGCCAGCCGCTGAACTTTGGTGGATTCGATATTTACAAATCGTATCAGTACAAAGGAAATTGGATTGAACCAAAGAACATCGGTCCGTTGGTAAATGGCGCAGGTGATGAATATTATTTTACCATCGACTCACAATCTCATGATTTGTACTATGCTCGCTCGCTAGAAGAAGACAAGAAAGATTTAGATCTTCACTCCTTCCCTGTGCCAATGGAGGCACAGCCATCTGCTACTACCCAATTAAAAGGTTCTTTGAAAGACAGAGTCGGCAAACCAATGAAAGGAATTGTATCAGTAATTGATTTAGATTCAGCGGTGGAAGTAGCCCCTAAGTTCTTGCGCGAAGATGGCACGTTTGATTTCAGCCTCATCAACAAGCGCAACTACCTCCTCATCATTCAAGGCGATGATTATTTCCGCATCGAAGAAATTTTCTTTTTAGATGGCGACAAAGAAATCAACCGCATCGCTGAACCGATTGAAACCAAGATCGCTTTCCGTTCATTGGAATTTGAAAATGGCAAAGCTGATATTTTGCCTACTATGCATGACGACCTCGCTAAGTTGGGCAACTTCCTTACCGATCATCCTAATCTAAAATTAAAAATCTCAGGCCACACTGATTCCGCTGGTGACGAAAAACAAAACCTAAAACTCTCGCAAGATCGTGCTGATGCCATCAAAAAATATTTAATAAGTGCGTTTAAAGTTAATAGTAGTCGTATTACAGCCATTGGCTTAGGCAGTGCCAAGCCTATAATCACTAAGGAAGAAACTGAAGACCACAAGCAATTGAATAGACGAGTGGAGTTTGAGATTGTTAGGGATTGATTTTGCATCGCACTGTCAGACTGAGCTTGTCGAAGTCGTTTTATATAACCTGACAGAGTTTTTAAAGATTCCTAATAGTTAGGCATTTCTCCCAAATATCTTCTGAAATGGCTTTGTCATTTGCCCAATAAAATCTTCGGGGAAAATTTCTCCATCGGGCAAACCAACAGGAAGATTTTCATCATCAGAAGGCCAATAGTTTGTTTTGAAAAGATAATCCCACAGGCTGAGCGTAATACCATAGTTGATGCCATGCGGGTGCGAAGCAGGAATATTTTTGGCGTGATGCCACAAGTGCATTTGTGGACCATTGAGCAAATACTTCAAAGGCCCGAGCGAAATTTTAATGTTCGAGTGGCCAAGTTGCCCAGTCACTAATGTAAAAGTATGAACAATAAAAAAATCGCTGATGCCAAAGCCGATCATGGCCAACGGAATGTATTCCAAGCTACGGTACAATATGTTTTCCATCCAATGATAGCGGAGCAAAGCAGCAAAGCCCATCTGCTCGGTGCTGTGATGCACCTTATGAAATTCCCACATCCAGTTTACATGATGATACATACGGTGGATGTTCCACTGCATAAAATCGCGCAGCACAAAAATCAAAACCAATTGCAACCAGCCAGGCAAATTGCCAACGTGTATTGCCACTAGATTGGTGATGCCAAACAACCCTAAAAAATCATTGAAGAGTTGCACACCTACCATAGAGAGTGCGTTGTAGGCAATGAGCGCAAATAGAAAATAATTCCAGAACAGATAAAAGGCATCCAACCAAAAATGCTCACGGATAAGTGGTTGATTTTTTCGCCACGGGAAAAGTATCTCCAACAGCCAAATAACAAAAGAAGCACCTACCAACCAATAGAAATAGTTGTGCCAACTTGGATTCAGGATTTCATGGACAAAGTAATTCCAATAACCCGAATAAGCCTCTTCTATTATTTTGATATATTTTTCCAAGGCAGTTAAATTACCAGTCTTCAACTTGGTTTGAAATGCCAAATTAACACATACGGAGCGGTTTCGCAAACGCATGCGTTCAAAAAAACATTCACATATCCTTGCCTTTCCTTACCTTTGCGCCTCAATTTTTACTTTCCATGATTGCAGCAAACAATGTCTCTCTCCGCTTTGGCAAGCGCCTTCTTTTTGATTCTGTTAATATCAAGTTCACGGGCGGCAACTGCTATGGTGTCATTGGCGCCAACGGAGCGGGCAAATCCACTTTCTTAAAAATATTGGCGGGCGATATCGACCCGAACTCGGGAAATGTTTCCATCGACCCCGGCAAACGCATGGCGGTGCTTCGTCAAAACCATTATGAGTTTGATGAGATCCCAGTATTGGATACTGTAATGATGGGGCACTCAAAATTGTGGGCGATCATGAAAGAGAAAGATGCCATCTATGAGAAGCCTGATTTTTCCGAGGCCGATGGCATCAAAGCATCAGAACTAGAAGCAGAGTTTGCAGAGATGAATGGATGGAATGCACAATCAGATGCAGCCGCATTGCTCAGTGGGTTGGGCATTGCAGAAGAAGAGCATTTCAAATTGGTGAAGGAACTAAGTGGTAATCAAAAAGTGCGGGTACTATTGGCACAAGCTATTTACGGCAACCCTGATATTTTAATTTTAGATGAGCCAACCAACGACTTGGATTTACAAACCGTAGGTTGGCTGGAAGATTATTTGCTGGAGTTTAAGAACACCGTGATTGTTGTCTCGCATGATAGGCACTTCTTGGATACTGTTTGTACCCATATTGTTGATATTGATTTCAGTGCGATTAAAATGTACACGGGCAGCTATACATTCTGGTATCAATCCAGTCAGTTAGCGTTGCAGCAACGATCATCCGCCAACAAGAAAGCCGAGGAGAAGAAAAAAGAACTGCAAGAGTTTATCATGCGCTTTAGTGCCAATGCTTCCAAATCGCGCCAAGCAACCAGCCGGAGAAAATTGCTGGAAAAAATAAATGTAGACGACATTCAGGCATCTACGCGTAAATATCCAGCTATCATATTCAATCAAAAACGCACGGCAGGCGATCAAATCCTTCATGTAGAAAACCTTTCATTTTCGCTCAATGGCACCTCTTTGTTTAAAAACTTAGAGTTCTTTGTGAACAAGGGAGATAAGATTGCTTTCTTGAGCAAAGACAGTTTGGCTCTTTCATCGCTATTCCAAATTTTGATGAACGAACTGAAGCCAACATCAGGAAAATTTACATTCGGGCAAACCATCACCCCCGCTTACTTGCCCGGTAACAATGAAAGTTTTTTTCAATCCAATGATAACCTCGTTGATTGGCTGCGTCAGTTTGCCGAAGATGAGAATAAAGATGAAGTCTATATCCGTGGGTTTTTAGGCAAGATGCTTTTCTCGGGCGAAGAAGTATTTAAAAAATGTAACGTTTTATCAGGTGGAGAGAAAGTACGTTGCATGATCTCACGTATGATGATACCTGGTGGCAATCTGTTGATCTTAGATGAACCCACCAATCACTTAGATTTGGAATCGATCACTGCCTTCAACAACGCCTTGAAAGATTTTCCAGGCACTGTTTTGTTCACTTCACATGACCACGAGTTCACACACACTGTTGCCAATCGAATTATTGAAATCACACCTAATGGATTTATCGATAAATTGATGACGTACGATGATTACATTGAAGATGAAAAAGTAGCGCAGCAGAAGGAAGCGTTATACGCTTAAGAATAGAAGTTAGAACTCAGAAGTCAGAAGTTAGAAGTCGGTACGGATGGATAATTCTAAATTCTATATTCTAACTTCTGAATTCTTTTTATTTGCAACCTATTTGCCTTGTATTTCGTATTGTAAGCGGCATCCATTTTTTGCTAACAGAGCGTAGTTATTGAAACGCTCGTCAAAGGCTTGGAAACCGAAAGCCAATTTTGCAAAAACTTATTCGAGCAAAATAAAATACAACCAATGGATGTAGCTGAAGTGAATTCTTATGAGCTGGACTACCATATATATTAAAGGAAATACTGGTTTTGAGTCGGAAGTGTTGAGGCATTTGGAAAAATCTGGCTTTTCTTTTTTGCCTGGATCTGACCAAGTGGGGCAAGGCTTCACCTTGTATTGGATCAATGATGCATCGCAGCTTCGCGATTTCAAAAAAGCCATCAGCGCAAAGACTATTTTTAAATACCGTCTTCGTTTCTTCTTTGATTTAGAAAAAGCACAAGAAGAGAAGACTGGCCGCTCCATGCGCCTCACACCCAAAGAGGAAGCCATGGTGAAGAAAATGAGCGAGTGGCAAGAGGCATACAATCGAGAGCTGAGGCATTCTGCTTAAGCTAAGATATTTTGTAAGAGTTAATCCTGACACGACTGCAATAAGAAGTTGATGCCTTCTGAAAACCTTAGTAGAAAAGTATAATGACTAGTGTGCGACAATCCCCTATCTTTACAAAAAAACTTACAACATGACCACCATAGAAATCTGTTTGCTTCAATGGGATGCCTTCAATCGCAGAGCTCAAAAAACATTAGAATCAATTAATGAAGAAAATTTCAATATGCCAATATTCGCAGGAGGCAACTCTCCCTCTTGGCTGATGGGCCATTTGGCCGATACAGAGGATGCCTTGCTCGAACTTTTTGGTATTCGAAAAAGAATGTTCCCTGAGCTAGCAAAGATTTATCATCACGAAAAAGGTGCTAATCAAACAGGACATTTGTCAAAAGAAGAGCTTGTTGCAAAATGGAAAGAGATTTCTTCGGAGCTTGATAAGGCTTTTAAGACAATGAGTGAGAGTGATTGGCATGGAAGACACACTGCCGTATCTGACGAAGATTTTAAGAAAGAGCCACACAGAAATAAATTAAACGTGATGCTGAGTAGAGTGACTCATAAGGCTTCGCATTTGGGGCAGATAGCTTTGCAGGCTAAGTGACTTTATCTATTCACTAAAGTTACCACTCATCAAAATCCTACCTGATTAAGCTAACTTCAATAGATGACTTTCAATTTTCTCTGGTTAATTTTCTTTTTCAAAACCTAACCTATGAGAAAGTTCAATTTACTACTTTCAATACTTTTTGCTACGCAAACTCTTTTTGGTCAAGCCTTCGATCCCAAGTTATTCTCCAACTTAAAGTTCCGTTTCATTGGGCCCGATGGCAACCGTATGATCGCCATAGTAGGTGAGCCTGGCAATCCAATGGTCTCGTATGCAGGTGCTGCATCTGGCGGCATTTGGAAAACCGAAGACATGGGCACGACATGGAAATCTGTTTTTGATGAAACCGAAGATTCTTCGATTGGTGCACTGGCTATTGCCCCGTCAAACCCAAAACAAGTTTGGGCCGGTACTGGCGAGACTTTTTTGATCCGCCCTGCACATGCTGTCGGCAATGGTGTTTATAAATCATCTGATGCTGGCAAGACTTGGAAAAATCTTGGCTTAGAAAAAACATTTCGCATCAGCAGAGTGATCGTTCATCCAACTGACACGAATACAGTTTACGTTGCTTCTCTTGGTCATACACATGGACCGCAGCAAGAGCGTGGCGTTTACAAAACTACTGATGGTGGAAAGAATTGGGTGCGCGTTTTTTTTGTAGATGAAAATACTGGGTGCTCTGATCTTGCCATTGATCCTAAAGACCCCAATACACTTTATGCGGCTATGTGGCAAGTGGAGATCAAAACATGGAAGTTGAATAGTGGGGGAGCAGGTAGTGGAATTTATCGATCGAAAGATGGAGGAAAGACGTGGCAACCATTGCGCAATGGACTTGAAAGTGGTGCGGCACATCCTGTTGGAAAAACTTCTGTAGACGTTGCATTTACAAATCCTAAAGTTGTGTATGCATTGGTTGAAGATAAAGAGCCTCGCTTGTATCGATCAGATGATGGGGGAGATAGTTGGAAATTGATGCACAAGCACCACGGCATGGGGCAGCGTGCAGGGTATTATACGCGCCTCCGCGTTTCCACTGCCGATGAAAATACGGTGTACACTATTTCAGTAGGCATTATGAAAACCACCGATGGTGGGAAAACTTTTGATAAAAAATTTAATCAATGGGCCCCAGGTGGC